>JADFWT010000007.1 GCA_015233785.1 Magnetococcales bacterium | reverse complement strand
GATCGATCGTCTGCCTCAGGTACAGAAGGCGGTGGAGGAGCGACTGCGTACCCGTTTGAAAATGTTGGTGGAGGAGTCGACGCTGGATGACAATCGATTGGCCCAGGAACAGGTCTATCTGCTCAATCGGCTTGATCTCAGCGAAGAGTTGGATCGACTGCGTGTCCATCTGGGTGAGGTGAGTGGGGTGTTGGATCAACATCAACCGGTGGGGCGGCGGTTGGATTTTCTTTGTCAGGAGCTCAACCGCGAGGCCAATACCCTCTGTTCCAAGTCCCAGGATGCGCGGGTGTCTCGTTTGGGTGTAGAGATCAAAGTGTTGGTGGAAAAATTGCGCGAGCAGGTGCAGAATATTGAGTAACGAATGGATAGATCGGGGGGAGTAGAGAAAATGCATAAGCGAGGAGTAGCCTTGATTCTATCTGCCCCATCCGGGGCCGGCAAGACCACCTTATCGCATCGCATGATGTCGCGGATGCGTAATATCCAACCCTCTATCTCTACCACCACCCGCTTGCCGCGTCCGGGCGAAGTGCATGGCAAGGACTACCTTTTTACCGATATGGCGCAGTTCAAGCGCGAAGTGGCTCAGGAGAATTTTTTGGAGTGGGCCGAGGTGTTTGGCAACTGCTACGGCACCTCTAGGGAGTCGGTGGAGTCGATGTTGGCTTCAGGCTCTGACGTGGTGTTGGATATTGATTGGCAGGGCGCGCGTCAGGTTCGTGAGAAGATGGCCGACCAGGATGTCGTGAGTATTTTTATTGCACCGCCGTCGTTGGAGGTTTTGCGTAGCCGTTTGGAGGCGCGTGGCCAGGATGATGCCGAGGTGATCAACCATCGCATGGATCAGGCCAGTTCCGAGATGTCCCATTGGGATGAGTACGACTACATGGTGGTTAATGATGATTTGGAGCAGGCGTGCCAGCAGTTGATCGCCATTATCCAGGCCGAGCGGCTTCGTACCCGCCGGGTTGGTGAGGTGGCCCAGGCCATATTGAATGCAGAACCTGGCGGTAGGGATCGTTAAATAGCTGATAAAGCAGCGTACGAAAGAGTATCCCAACAGAGAGACAATCGCCCGTCCTGGGCGGTTGGCAGAGATGTGAGGAGATCCGTTCTATCATGGCTCGTGTAACCATTGAAGATTGTCTTGAGCATGTACCGAATCGATTTGATTTGGTGATTATGGCAGCCCGCCGGGCACGTCAACTGGCCAAGGGTGAAGAGTCCACCATTGGCGAGACCAATGATAAGGATACGGTGCTTGCTTTACGTGAGATTGGAGCCAACACCGTGGATCTGGCGGAGCTGATGAACACGGTTGGGTTGGAGGAGGAGAATAAGGAGCGTCAGGCGGAGCAGGCTGCTGCCGCCAATGCTGAGGCGGCTGAAGAGGAAGCGGTGAAGGCCATCTTGACGGCCACAACTGGCCAGTCTAAGGCTGCTGCCTCTAAAGAGGAAGCCGCTCCAAAGGCTGAGGCCGCTCCAAAGGCCGAGGTCGCGCCGGAAGCGGAAACTGCACCAGCCGCTGAAGCTGCTCCAGAAGCAGAGACGGAGGCCGCACCGGCTCCAGACGCCACGACCGAAGCGGAAGCGGCCCCAGGAGTAGAAGCCGTTGCTGATGAGGCTTCGGCTGGCGCGGCGTTAGGCGAGCCGGCCAACGATGTGGCATCCGAGGCGGCGGAAGATAACAGCGACTCGTAATTCGGCGGCTGTGTGCCGATTCGCAAAGGGGTACACACCTTGAGTTCGTGGAAAAGCCTTTTTAAGCAGATCCGGTCCTACCATCCGGAGGCTGACCCCACACTGCGTCTTCGTCTTGAGGCTTTTTTTGAAGCCCACGCTGAGGCGTTGCCATCAGACGAGGCGTTGGCACCAGAGGCTATTTCCGAGTCGTTGGTGGTGTTGCGTCTGGATACGGTATCGGTGGCGGCGGGCGCGCTGGCTAATCTGGTGGCTGGGGGTGACGTATCGCTGGAGGAGGTGCGTCAGGAGTTTGGGGACGCTACGGCCGATTTGGTAGAGCGGGTTAATCGTCTTGGGAGTTTGACCTCTCAGGGTATGGTTGAGTCCCAGCCGGAGGAGTTCTGTAAAATGGTTCTGGCCATGGCGCAGGATGTCCGAGTCATATTGGTTCGCTTGGCGCTTTCGCTGCATGAGATGCGCCGTGCGGTCCAGTATCCACCCTCTGAGGCGTCGGTACGTTTCTCCCGCGAGGTTTTGGAGATTTATACCCCGATTGCCCACCGTCTGGGTGTTCATCGCATCAAGAGCGAACTGGAGGATCTGGCCTTTCGACTCATTCATCCTGAGGAGCATGCCGATCTGGCGCGTCGGGTTCAGGATATGCGTCGTGGCGGTGAGGACGTGGTGCGCAAGGTGGTGGCGATTATTGAGAAGAAGCTGTCGGCGTATGATATTCCGGTGACGCGGGTCTTTGGGCGTATCAAGCATCTCTACTCCATCTGGCACAAGCTGGCCCGTCGTGAAACCACCCTGGATGCGTTGTACGATCTTATCGCATACCGGATCATTGTGCAGAAAAAGTCCGACTGTTATCGGGTGTTGGGCATGATCCATAGCGAGTTTAGTCCCATTCCGGGCCGTTTCAAGGATTACATTGCGCTACCCAAGAGCAACGGTTATCGCTCTCTGCATACGGTGGTGTTTGGTCCTTTCGGTAATCGCATCGAAATTCAGATCCGCACCGAGAAGATGCACCGCATTGCCGAGAGTGGCGTGGCCGCTCATTGGATCTACAAGGCGCGGGGCATCTCCTCCAAGAAGCCCAAGGCGGAGTCGGGTTATGCTTGGCTTCAGCAGCTTCTGGAGACCCATCAGAGTGCCGACAATCCGGTGCAGTTTCTACAGAACGTCAAGGTGGATCTGTTTCCCGACGAGGTGTATCTTTTTACGCCACAGGGCCGGATTATCACCTTGCCTCGGGGGGCGACACCGGTTGATTTTGCCTATGCGGTTCATTCAGAGGTAGGGGACCACTGCCAGGGGTGCCGTATCAATGGCCGCATGGCCCCTTTAAAGGCACCGCTGGCCACCGGCGACACGGTTGAGATCATCACGGCGGAGCGTCAGCATCCCAATCCCAACTGGTTGCAGTTTGTGGTGACCGGAAAGGCCAAGTACCGCATTGCCCGTTGGCATCGGAAGCAGGAGCGGACGCAGTTCATTGCTCTGGGTCGGGAGATGTTGGAGCGTGAGACCCGCAAGGTGGGTCATGGTGCCAAGTTGACCGAAGCCGGATTGCAGCAGGCGGCCGAGCGTCTCAAACAACCTGATGTGGAGGAGATGTTGACCCTGGTGGGGGCTTCGAAGATGTCGGCCATCCATGTGTTGGGGGCGGTTTTTCCGGAGAGCATCCTTAAGGCGGGTCGCCAATCCCACCGTAGTTTGCCGGCGGCTGGGCGCAAGGAGGGGGTTCAGTCGCTGAGCCTGCCTAATGCGTTGTCCGATGTGGTGGTGCGAGCGGCGCGTTGTTGCAGCCCTATTCCCGGCGATCTGATCGTGGGTATTGTGGTGACCGGCAAGGGGATTACCATTCACCAGGTGGATTGCACCAATTTGGCCCGTTTTGCCGACCAGCCCGAGCGTTGGGTAGAGGATGTGGAGTGGCCTCAGGCGGCGGGGCATTACCATGTAGCCCGTGTGCGGGTGATCGTCTCCCACTATCGGAAGACCTTGGCAGCTTTGAGCCATGTGGTTCAGGAGGCCCGAGGTGAGATCTTGAAGGCGCACATTCAGGATCGGGATCGCAGCCCCTGTTCTTATCTGCTTGATATTGAAGTGGAGGGTCGTGAGCAGTTGCAGGCGATGTTACTTAAGATTCGAGCTCTGAAGGGGGTGTTTGGGGCCGAACGGATGCACGGTTGATGGTTATTGGATGGATGACGGCGAGGAGTTAAGGCCATGCGAGTAACGGTGATTGGATCGGGTTTTGCGGCTCTGGCGGCTATACGGAAACTGCGGTTGTTGGATTCCGGGCGTAAGCTGGATATCAGCGTGGTGGCGCCGCGTGCCGAATTTATCTACTCACCGAGTCTCATTTGGGTGCCGTCGGGTCAGCGGGACCGTAAGGGGATCGCCTTTCCGCTACAGGATTATTTTCGGCAGATGGATGTGCGTTACCATCCTGGCGAGGTCAAAGCCATCCGCGAGCATGGTCGTCGAGTGGAGAGCAGCGGCGGTGTGGTTGAGAATGATGCCCTGTTGATTGCCTGTGGGGCCGACTACATGCAGAAGGCCCCTGGCATCAAGCGGTACGCCATTAATCCCTGTTCCGGTTATCCTGCGGCGCGGGCCATTCGGGAGCGGGTGGCCAAGATGGATGGCGGCACCATCGCCATGGGCTTTGCCGGCAATCCCAAGGAGCCCACAGCCGTGCGTGGCGGGCCACTGTTCGAATTTCTGTTCGGCATGCACACCCAGTTGCGGCGGGAAGGTCGGCGCAAACATTTTAAATTGAAGTTTTTCACGCCCATGCCGCAGCCGGGTAAACGTCTTGGTGCCAAGGCGGTGACCGGGCTGCTTTCGGCTATGAATAAACGGGATATTGAGACCCATCTAGGCCATAAGATTGTCGGCTTTGAAGCGGATCGCATTCGTACCGAAGGGGGCGATGTGGCCAGTGATCTGACGGTGTTTCTTCCTGGAATGACTGGGCGAGCATGGTTCTCCGAGAGTGATATGGAGTTGTCGCCGGGTGGTTTTTTCAAGGCGGACGAAACGTGTCGGGCTATTGGTGGGCGTCGGGTCTATGTGGCGGGTGATGCGGGTAGTTTTCCCGGTCCGGATTGGCGCGCCAAGCAGGCCCATATGGCGGAGATTCAGGCCAAGACGGCGGCCAGCAATCTATGGGCGGAGTTGCATGGTCGCGAGCCCAGCACCGGGTTCCGTACCGAGTTGGTCTGCATTGTCGATACCCTGGATAGCGGCATGATGGTCTCCCGTTTTCCCAAGTTCAATCTCATGTTACCGCCGCTGCGCCTGATGCATTTCGTCAAGAAGGCCATTGAGTGGAAATGTACCATTCCCTATCGCTAGAGAGACCCAAGCGCCATGTCCATTGCTGTTTTATATGGAGACCTGCTGGCCACCGATACGTTGGTGGTGGTTGGCGATGCCGAGTATGAGGAGAAGGTACAGGCGGTGATTCCACCCTCATTGCGCTACCAGCGTAAGATGTTGGAGGAGGGTGGGAAGGTGATTGCGCCTACGGGAAGTGATTGGGTCTTTGCTTTTGCCTGTGATGCGCCGGGGGCCTGGGAGGGTATTCGTGAGGCACTGGATCGATCCGAGGCGCTTCGGGACGGTGATCTGGAGAGGTTGCGGGATCCATCCTGGTCGCTGCCGGAGGATACGGTGTTGATGGCGGTCCACCGTCAGAGTCGCGAGGTACGATTTTTTAAGAAGCGTTTCAGCAAGGGTAAGGACGCCAGCGTGGTGAAGTTTGGTCTGGATCCTGAGCGGCCCATGGCCATTGGTTCCGGCAGTTGGTTCGCCATGACGGCACTTCGGGAGAAGCGTTGTGATGCGCCCAAAGCGGCCCAGGAGGTGTGCAAGCTGGATGCGGCTTCGGGAGGCCGGGTATATTGGCTGGATCTAAGGAGCGGCGAAGAGGGGTATGTGGCCTGTCCGCGTCAGCCCGATCCGGAGCGAGATGAGATGCCGACCATGCCTGGCTGCTGATTAAACGGGTGTTAATACTGCTGAGTCACCTGATCAGGCATTGCCTGTAGTTCTTTTTTGAAGTGTTCTGCCACCTGTTCCAGGCAGTGATTATAATCAATCCCGAAGGTAAGGGCGTGATTCAGTCCCGGTTCATCCTCGGAGTGTTTGGTCACATAGTTTTCTTGTTGTAAGATGGCATCCAGAAGTGATGTTTGTTTCTCAAAGAATTGGTTCTGAAAGATTTCTGCGAATGGTTTGCCGAATAGCCCATAGAGCCCATAGAGCCGTGTCGTTGCGCAGGAGCGGTAGGCAGGAAAGGCCAGGCGTTTGAATTGAGCTGCATTGGCCGGGCTCTTGTGTTTGGAGAATTCCATCTGGGTGAGTTGGGCAGCGGTAAAGGATTTGGCCTTTTCTTGCCAATTCCTGATGGTGTCGTTCCAGAACTCATCGACGATGGCGGTATCGGTGGGTTTGGGGGTCAGCTGCCGTTTTGCAGCGCGAAAGTCGGGGAAAAACCCGGCCCGTTCGAACAGTAGTTCCATAAAGCGGATCTCCACCTCAATGGCCCGTTGGGTGGAGGAGAGGCGGTTTATGGGCTGGGCTGAAAGGGGCGTACCCCATGTCAACGGGGTAAGCAGTGCCACCAGCATGGTCAGGTTTTGGAGAAGGGATTTTGCGTTCATCTCTTCAGAGTTCTCGGGAACCGGATGTCGGGTTGGTGGTCCAATGGAGAGAGCTCCATTACTCTAATCAATTGTTCTTTATTTTCTGTTAATTTGCAATGTTTCGGGCGATTTGGCGTATGCATTGAGACGTCGCCTCACAGAGCGACCCACAGGACAGGAGAGATAGCTTCCATGGACTACACACCCAAGCAGGTCACCAACGGTTATTTTGAAGTGGAGTTCGGCGATCACGATTTACAACGGGCCATGTCGGAGAATGTCTACCGCTACGACTATGAGTTGGGGGTCAATGTATTGACCATTTCGCTGTTGGAGTATGAGAACTCCCGCTATCTGGAGCTGTTTCAGAGCTGGAGCAAAAAGAGCCTGCCGGTGACGCTGCACGTTTTGAAGCCGTCGGCGCGCAATCGCGGTAAGAATGTCGAGCAGATGCAGCGCTACTACACCATGACCTTCAACAACTGCCGCATGGCGGAGTTAACAAACAATGGCAACGTCGAGCGGGTTAGTTACTCCAACGTCAAGATTCGCCTGAGCTTCGAGGATTACGAAATCCATTATTTTTGATGTAGATAGCGCCTTGGTACCCGTTGTCCCAGGCGGCAGAGTACCTCATAGGGGATGGTTCCGGTCCAGGTTGCCATCTCTTCCACGTCGGGTTCAATGCCCGCCTCATCTCCCCCCAATAGAATCGCCTCGCTGCCGATATGGGCAGCGGGGATATCGGTGACATCCACCGCCGTCAAATCCATACAGACCCGCCCGACAATGGGGGCGCGAACGCCTTCTATGGCGACCCACCCTTTGCGGTTGCTGTGAAGTCGGTTGAGTCCATCAGCATAGCCTACAGGCAGTTGGCCGATTCGGGAGGGGCGTGTGGTGGTTTCGGTATGGCCGTAGCCCATGGGTGTTCCGGTGTCCAGTGTCTGGATCTGGATGATACGGCTATGCCAGCGGGCCACTGCATGCAGACCGGCTTCCCGCCAGCCCATCTCCGGGAAGAAGGGGGAGCCGCCGTAGAGCATAATGCCAGGCCTTCCCCAGTCGAAGTGGCTTTCCGGTACGCCCAGCAGGCCGCCGCTATTGGCCAGAGAGACCCGTAGTGTACGGTTTGCAAAGCCTTCATGGCTCAGAATGGCGCGAAGTTTTTGTACCTGCTTGAGGTTCTCCGGTCGTGTAGGTTGGTCGGCACAGGCCAGATGGGAGGAGATGCCCACCAGTTTGAGCCCGGCGGTCTGATGAATGATATGCACCATTTTCAGCGCCTCATCCATGCTACTGCCCAGGCGGGCCATGCCGGTATCGAACTGGATATGGACGGCAATGGGCTGTTTCGGGTTGGCGGATTCGGCCAGATAACGCGCCTCATCGGCCCGGAACAGCAGCGGCTCCAGCTCCAGTTTGACGATGGTTGGGGCCTGTGGGCGGGAGAATCCAGCCAGGAGGACGATGGGGGCGCGGATGCCAGCCTCCCGGAGGGTGACGGCCTCTTCTACGGTGGCGACGCAGAAGCCGTCTGCCCCGGATTGGTGCAGGGCTTTGGCGATGGGTGTCGCCCCGAGGCCATAACCGTCCGCCTTGACCACCGGGTAGATGGCGATCTGTTGTCCCGGCAGGCGGGTGGCCTTCATGGCCTGTTTGGCCAGATGAAAATTGTGGCGCACGGCGTCCAGGTCCACATCCACCCAAGTGGGGCGACCTTGGGGTGGTTCAGAGGGGTTGGGAGGGTTAATGTTCACTGGCGGAAAAATTCTCAAATCGGGTGAATTTATGGAGAAAGGTCAACATGATGGTTCCGGTGGGGCCGTTACGCTGCTTGGCGACGATTAGCTCAGCCTTGCCGAACAGGTTGGGATCCTCTTGCTTGTAGTACTCCTCGCGAAAGACAAACATCACCACATCGGCATCCTGCTCGATACTGCCGGACTCTCTCAGGTCGGAAAGAATGGGCCTTTTGTCAGTACGACTCTCCACCGAGCGGGAGAGCTGGGAGAGGGCGATAACCGGCACATCCATCTCTTTGGCGATGGCTTTAAGCCCCTGACTGATCTGGGTGATTTCATGGGTGCGGTTGTCGCTGGAGTCGCTGGCGCGCATCAGTTGCAGATAGTCCACGATAATCAGTTGAATATTTTTTTCTCGTTTGAGTCGTCGTGCTTTGGAACGCAGCGCCATCACAGAGAGGGCCGGCGTGTCGTCCACATAGATGGGGGCTTCGCTGAGCCGTGCGGCGGATTGGGCCAGTCGGCCATAGTCTTCATTGCGAATGCGCCCGGTACGGAGTCCCTGAGCATCAATGCGGGCATCGGAAGAGAGCAGGCGCGCTGCAAGCTGCTCTTTGGACATTTCCAGCGAGAAGATTGCCACGGCGGATTTCTGTTTGCCCAGGGCGGCGTTGGCGGCGATGTTCATGGCCAGGGAGGTTTTACCCATGGCGGGCCGTCCGGCCAGGATCAGCAGGTCCGAGGGATGCATGCCGGTGAGTTTATTGTCCAGGTCGCTAAAGCCGGAGGCGACGCCGGTCACTTCGTCCCGATGCTCCATCAGTTCGTTAATCTGGGTAAAGACCGGCCCGATGATGGATTTTAGATCGTAGTAGCTGGAGCGGCGCTGGGCGCGACTTTCGCCGACGCTGAAGATTTTCTGCTCGGCCAGATCCAGCAGATCGTCCAGGGGGCCGTCGGCGTCGTGGACCTGTTCGACGATGGCGGTGGCCTGGCGGGCCAGCTCACGCATCACCGATTTTTCATGCACCATGCGTGCATAGGCCAGTGCGTTGGCGGTGGTCGGCACGGTATTGGCAAGTTGCGCCAGATAGGCGGCTCCGCCCACGGCGCCGAGTTCATCATGTTTCTCCAGATGTTGACGCAGAATAATCGGATCGGCAGGTTCTCCGCGCTCCGAGAGGGTTAGAATGGCTTGAAAGGTGGCTCGGTGGGCACCGACATAGAAATCATCCGGGGAGAGAATATCAGCCACCTGATCCAGGACGTTGTTGTCCAGCATGATGGCTCCAAGCACCGACTGTTCCGCCTCTCGGGAGTAGGCGGGGCGTCGCAGCGCTTGGGCTTCGCTCTGTGGTGGCGGCATGGGATCGAAGTCCGCTGGTGGCCCCTGGTCGAAATCGTCAGGGGGTCCGTCATTGAAGCCGGGCGGTGGTCCCTGGTCGGGCGGTGGTCCCTGGTCGGGATCCGGTGGTATGTCGGAGGCGTTGTCCGAAACGGGCGGCTGATTCATATTCACCGAAATCCTAGGATTGAGGTTGGATTGCGCTTCAAATTTGCCATGGGTCGTGTCATTCTCGCGCCGGATAGGGCGTCAACGTCATGAGACGGTGATTCACAATGGATAAGCGTACCAAAGATCATACCCTGCACCACGGCCATCGGGAACGTCTGTGGAATCGTTTTCTCCAGGATGGGCTGGAGGGGTTCGAAGACCATCAGGCGCTGGAGCTGTTATTGTTCAACACCTTCTCCCGCAAGGATACCAATCCTCTGGCCCATCAGTTGATCAAGCGTTTTGGATCGCTCTCCGCCGTGCTGGAGGCGGACCCCACCGATCTGGCCCAGGTGAGCGGCATTGGTCCCAAGTCCGCCCAATTTTTGAGCCTGATTCCGGCCATCTCCCGGCGCTATCTTCTGGATCGTACCACTCAGGAGCGTCGTTCCATGGATGAGCTGAGAACGGTGGTGGATTATCTCAAGGCGCTCATGAGCGGCCATACCGAAGAGATGTTCTACGTGCTCTGTCTGGACCCGCGCAACCGTCTGCTCTTTCCGGCGTTGGTGAACGAGGGTACGGTAAAAGAGGTGGATGTTCACCCTCGCCAGGTGGTAGAGGCGATTATTCGCCACAAGGCGGCATCAATCATTCTGGCTCATAACCATCCATCGGGCAATCCCACACCCAGCCAGCACGACATCACCATGACCAAGATTCTACTGCGCACAGTGATTCCTCTTGAGGTCAAGGTGCTTGATCACGTCATCATGGCGGATGAGCAGTATTTCAGTTTTGCCGAGCAGAACATCCTGAATGCGTATTAATTGCAACTGGCGCTGGCCTTGTTGTCATGGATCGTTTATCATGTAAATGAAAGTTTAACAGGCCGATGGGCTGTTCGGATTGTTATGGGAAAGGTATGGAAAGCAAGGATAGCGGATTAAGCGAGGCGGTTCTGTTGTTGATTGCCGCCAATCGTGAGTTGGCCCAGCAGGGGCAGGAATCAGAGCAGCAGCGTCAGCGTCTTGAGACACAAGTCGCCGAGCACGCACGCGTCCAGCGGGAGCTGGAAGAGAACCGGGCGCTACGGCGGGGGGTGCTCAACTCGGTGGTGGATGGCATTTTGACCATCGACCAGCAGGGCCGCATTGAGTCCATCAATAAGGCGGGGCTGGAGATCTTCGGTTATCCGAAGGAGGTGCTCATTGGCGTCAACATCTCCATGCTGATGCCGTCGCCCCATCGAGAGCAGCACGACAACTATATCCGCAACTATCTTGAGACCGGGCAGACGCACATCATTGGACGGGTGCGTCGGCTGACTGGTGTGCGGCGGGGGGGGCGGGTGTTTCCTCTGGAGCTGTCGGTTACCGAGGTACAGGTGAACGGTCGGCGTCTGTTTACCGGTGTGGTTCGGGATGTCACCCAGCAGGAGCGGGATGAAGCCGAGGCTCAGACGCTCTCTCTGGCGGTGGAGAACAGCCCCACATCGGTTGTGATCACCGATGCTCAAAATCGCATTCTGTACGTCAATCCACAATTTGTCGAGATGACCGGCTATCGTCGGGAAGAGGTTGTGGGGCGCAATCCTCGTCTTCTCAAATCGGGGGAGAAGGCACCGAAAGACTACCAGAAGATGTGGAAGACCATTCTGGAGGGTAAGGTCTGGTTTGGCGAGTTTCACAACCGACGCAAGGATGGTTCGTTATTCTGGGCTTCGACGGCCATTTCGGCGATTCGTGACGGCCATGGGCACTGCACCCATTTTGTGGCGGTGGAGGAGGACATCACCGAGCGCAAACGTACCGATGCGGCGTTGCAGGCGGCGCTGACGGAGGTTCGCGCCCATCGGGATACCCTCTCTCAGGAGCGAGAGTTGATTGAGAACATCATTGCCAAGATGCGTCAATCCTCTCGATTTGATCCCCAGGGCCTGCGTTATCTGATGGATCCGGTGGAGCGCAGCAACGGCGATCTACTGTTGGCGGCGGCGCGGCCGGATGGGGTGCATCAGGTGTTGATTGGCGACTTTACCGGCCATGGCCTGTCGGCGGCTATCGGTGGCCCCATCGTGGAGGATATATTTTACGCCATGACCGCCAAGGGGTTTGGTATGGATGAGATTCTTCAGGAGATCAACGGCAAGCTTTACGGCAAGCTTCCCACCGGCTTTTATCTGGCCTGCTGTGGTTTGGCGCTCGATCGTGCCTGTGGTCGTTTGACGATATGGAACAGTGGCATGCCGGATGTGTTGATATTTGATGAAGAGGGGGCGCTTGTGGAGATGTTGCCCTCAACCGGGTTGCCGCTGGGCATCGTGGGGGCAGAGATGCTGGGGTTGATGGATACGGTTTGTGAGGTGGTTTCCGGCGGGTGTGTAGCGGCTTTTTCTGATGGTGCGGTTGAGGCGGCGGATCCGGCGGGCCAGATGTTTGGTTTGGAGCGGATGACCGAGCTGTTGGGACGTATTTTTAACGCAGGCGCGCCACTGGAGTTGGTTCGGGAGCGTCTGGCCCGTCATCGCGCAAGCAGAGAACAAGAAGATGACACCACCATGGTGGTTTTGAAGCTATAAAACTATCAGTTGTATGGAGCCAAAACGGGCGAAACAGGCGGCCATTCATGCTTGTATCGTCTCTATCTTCATGCATAATTTTCTTAACTTGTATTATTATTTGTGGTGTAATGCGGGTGTTGTGGACCCGTCACGGGGCCGGGATGCCCTATTGAATCGACGGTTTCTCTTTGGGAGGCGTCCAGTGCATCCACTCTCTGGCATCCAGATGGCGTCCTTGAATCTCCTTGGCGTGGTGACTGGCCAGATAGAGAAAAATCGGCACCACCTGTTCCGGACTGGGGAGTGTGGCGGGATCTTCGCCGGGAAAAGCGGTGGCGCGCATGTCGGTAGCGGTTCCGCCGGGATTAACGCTGTTAAGGCGTACTATGTTGTTGGTCATCTCCTGGGCCCATGTTTCGGTGAGATTCATCAGGGCGGCTTTGGAGGCGGCGTAGGCGCCCCAGTAGGCCCGACCATGGAGCGCCACCCCGGAGGAGAGGTTGATCACCGAGGCGTTGTTGCTGCGTTTGAGCAGTGGCATCAGCTCTCTGGTGAGGAAGAACGGCGCGGTGAGGTTGACCCGCAAGATGCTCTCCCACATGGCGGGTTCGTAACCGGTCATGGGGGTGAGGGCACCCAGTTGAGCGGCATTATTGACCAGGATATCCAGCAGGCCGAAGCGCTGGGCAATGGTGGCGGCCAGTTCGGAAACGCGGGGCAGCTCTTTTTCCAGGTCCAGCGGCACGATGGTGGCGCTTCCTCCCTGGTCGGCGATGAGGTCGTAGCTCTCTTCCAGCGCTTCCTGGCGTCGTCCCAGCAGAATGACGGTGGCCCCTTCTTGGGCATAGGCGATGGCGATGGCGCGTCCCAGCCCGGATCCGGCGCCGGTGACCAGTGCGATACGGTTTTTCAGTAGCATGACGACCTCAAACATGATGGGTGAAGAGATTAAAGGCTCGGAAGCAGCAGATGGTGGCCCCATGATATTTCTGATGGGAGCCACCGCCACCGGCAAGACGGATCTGGCTTTGGAGCTGGCCGAACGGTTTTCTATGGAAATCGTAAACGCCGATTCGGTCCAGGTCTACCGTGGAATGGATATTGGCAGTGCAAAGCCCGCTTTGGAAGAGCGTCGTGGGGTGGTGCATCACCTGCTGGATGTCGCAGAACCGGACGACCCATACTCTGCGGGTCGCTTTCGGCGGGCGGTGGTGGAGGTGGCGGAGGATTGCCGTTCCCGAGGGGTGGTGCCGATGCTGGTGGGTGGAACGGGGCTCTATTTTCGAGCGGTGGAGCATGGTTTGGCCCCAACCCCGCCCGTGGATGAGGCGATCCGGCGGCGTCTGGAGCGGCAGGCGGATAAGGAGGGCCTGCTGGGACTGCATGCCCAGTTGGTGAAGGTTGATCCTCAGTTTGCCCGCAAGGTGACGACGGGAGACCGTCAGCGGATTGTGCGTGGTTTGGTGGTGGCGGAGAGCAGTGGGCGGATTTTGAGCGCATGGCAACAGGACCAACCGCCAACGCCTCGACCAAAATATTCTATTTTAAAGCTGGCTATACATTTGCCCAAGATACAGCTTTGGGAGAGAATTGAACAACGATTCAAACAGATGGTGGAGTCAGGCTTGGTAGAGGAGGCGACGGCCTTGCGTAATAGGGGGCTGGATCGCGCCCTACCTGCGATGAAATCGGTAGGTTATCGGCAGATCTTCGACTATCTTGATGGGAGGGGTTCGCTGGAAGAGGCTATCCAGCGTGGTATATATGCGACGCGTCAGTATGCCAAGCGGCAGGGGACATGGTTACGTAAGGTGGAGGGGGTCCACTGGTTCTCAAACGATGAGAGAGAGCAGGCCATACAATTGACCGAAGCATTTTTGTCGAAAGAGCGTGATATGGGAAAGTAATGAATGCGTGCGCGTTGATCCTTGAATCACGCTAGGATAAACAATAAATTAAGCGTCTTACAAGTAAGACCAAAATGGGGGTTGAATAAAATGGCCAATCACACCGGGCCCAGTAATATCCAGGATCCGTTTTTAAACACACTGCGTCGGGAAAAGGTGCCGGTGACGGTGTTTTTAATGAATGGCATCAAGTTGCAAGGGGTGATCACCTCTTTTGACAACTACTGCCTGATGTTGAAGAACAGCGTCACCCAGTTGGTATTCAAGCATGCCATCTCCACGGTCATGCCTTCCCGCAACGTTCACATCACCAGTGCTCGCAGCCCAGCAGCAGGTAGTGGTGCGCAGCCGCCAAGCAACGAGAGCGACCATTAATGCGGTTGCTGTGCAATCGGATGGGGTCTGCCGCGTCATGACGCGCTCCCATTCGATGCTTCCCACACTTGTCTCTGACATGTTCGGCGTGCAATCTGTGCGGCGTGGTGTCGGCTTGCTTTGCGCTTTATCGGCGCTTCCAGGTCCGTTCTATTTGATAATCTCCCTGCATGTCCATGTTTGAGACCCATGTTGCGCCGGAACGCGCCCTGTTGGTGCAGGCGGTGGTCCAGCAGGGTGGTCGTGAGTTGGCCGAGCGCCTTTGCGAGGAGTTGTACCATCTCACCACCAGTGCAGCGCTTGTGCCGTTGGACCGTCTCTTCTTTTCTATCTCGCAGATTGCGCCTGGGGCCTATTTCGGACGCGGTCAGGTAGAGCGTATCGCGGAGGTGGTCCAGGATCGCGAGGTGGATGTGGTGGTGGTGAATCACACCCTGTCGCCGGTCCAGCAGCGCAATCTTGAGCGTGCCTTAAAGGTCAAGGTGGTGGACCGTACCGGCTTGATTCTGGAGATTTTTGCATCTCGCGCCCGTACCCGTGAGGGGCGCATGCAGGTGCAGCTGGCCTCTCTGATCTATCAGCAGTCGCGCTTGGTGCGCTCCTGGACCCATCTGGAGCGTCAACGGGGTGGTGTAGGATTACGCGGTGGTCCTGGCGAGGCACAGATTGAGATTGACCGCCGCTTGATTCGCCAGCGCATCGCCAAGCTGAAGCGTGCCCTCAAGGAGGTGGCACGCACCCGCGCTCTGCAACGTGCCCCACGTCGGGATGTACCGCTATTTACCGCCGCTCTGGTGGGGTATACCAACGCCGGAAAATCAACGCTGTTCAATCGACTTTCCGGGGCCGAGGTGGGGGTCAAGGATCAACTGTTCGCCACGTTGGATCCCACCATGCGCGGCGTGGTGTTGCCTCAGGGAGGCAAGGTGGTGTTGGGCGATACGGTGGGGTTTATCCGTGATCTTCCCCATGCACTGGTCTCCGCCTTTCGCGCCACGCTGGAGGAGGTGTGTGAGGCGGATCTTCTGATTCAGGTGGTGGATATCTCCGACCCGGATCATGAATCGCAGATGGAGGCGGTACAGGAAGTTCTGGAGGAGTTGGAAGTCCATCGCAAGCCGATGTTGACGCTGTTCAACAAAGTTGACCTTCTGGAGAACGGTGCCTCGCTGGCGGCGCGTCTGCGGGAGCGAGACAATACGCTGGTGGTTTCGGCGCAGAGCGGCGAAGGGCTGGATGCGTTTCTGGCGGTGCTGGAGCGCGAGGTCTCCCGAAGCTGGCACCATTTTCAGCTTTCGATCCCGGTGTGGGAGGGGGCGTTGATGGCCCGTCTGCATCAGGAGGGGCGTGTTGTGCGCCAGCGTGAAGAGGGCGACCATATGCATCTGGATGTGGCGCTGCCGGAAGCCTCGGCGGGTCGTCTTCAGGCGGAGCTGACCCGTTTTGCTCGTACGGATCATTCTGATCATTGATCACTGATTTTCTCAGGATATGAATCAAAATAAATTGGGCATTGTAATTTTTTTTGATCCCACCACTTGACATCCCCATAAGAATCCCTAAATTCAGGGTCAATCATCGTTAAGCACTTGCGCAGCTTGAGTGCTAGCAGTGGAGCGCCCAAGTCGGGAGCGATTTGCGCAACTATCTGATTATATATCGAACTTCTATGGAGCCGCTAAGGTTCCGCACGCTGGAGGCATGAGAAGGCCATGAAAACCAAGATTCGTCCCCTACATGATCGCGTCATCGTCAAGCGCATTGAGCAGGACAACAAGACTGCTGGTGGCATCATTATTCCCGATACCGCCAAAGAGAAGCCGATTCAGGGCGAGATTCTGGCTGTGGGCAACGGTGCTGTCGGTGATGACGGCAAGGTTCGCAAGCTGGACGTCGAGAAGGGTGATCGCGTGCTGTTTGCAAAATATGCCGGCACCGAAGTGAAGATGGACGGCGAAGAGCTGTTGATCATGCGTGAGTCCGACATCATGGGCGTTATCGACTGAGCTTGATTCATTGTAGAGCTGGAGGCTGAGCTTGGCCTCTGTTCTCCCGGTTTACCCGGTGTGAATCGCTGAGTACGAGATCGCGAACTGAATAGATATAATTGAGATAAGGATAGTGAATCATGGCAGGCAAAGAAGTAAAATTTAGCGAAGATGCCCGCAGAGAGATGTTGAAGGGTGTCAACATTCTGGCCAACGCAGTGAAGGTTACATTGGGCCCCAAGGGTCGCAATGTGCTGCTGGACAAATCCTGGGGCGCACCGCGTGTGACCAAGGACGGCGTCAGTGTTGCCAAGGAGATCGAGCTGGAAGATAAGCTCCCCAATATGGGCGCACAGATGCTGCGTGAAGTGGCCTCCAAGACCGCTGATGAAGCGGGCGACGGTACCACCACGGCCACGGTTCTGGCTCAGGCGCTGATTCGCGAAGGCATGAAGTCCGTCGCCGCCGGCATGAACCCCATGGATCTTAAGCGCGGTATGGACGCTGCGGTTGACGGTGTGGTTGGCAAGCTGAAGGGTCTCTCCAAAGAGGTGACCAGCTCCGATGAGATCTCCCAGGTGGGTGCCATCTCCGCCAACAGCGACCAGGAAGTCGGCAACATGATCGCCAAGGCCATGGATAAGGTCGGCAAAGAGGGCGTCATCACTGTGGAGGAGGCCAAAGGTCTCGACACCACGCTGGACGTTGTTGAGGGCATGCAGTTTGATCGCGGCTACCTCTCCCCTTACTTCGTCACCAATCCTGAGAAGATGCAGGTGGAGATGGATGACCCCTACGTCCTTCTGGTAGAGAAGAAGGTCAGCAATCTGCAACAGATTCTGCCGATTCTGGAGAGCGTTGTTCAATCCTCCCGTCCGCTGCTGATCATCGCCGAGGATATTGAGGGCGAAGCACTGGCCACGTTAGTGGTGAACCGTCTGCGCGGTGGCCTGAAGATCTGCGCTGTCAAAGCCCCTGGTTTTGGTGATCGTCGCAAAGCGATGTTGGAAGATATCGCCATTCTCACCGGCGGCACCGTCGCTTCCGAAGATGTTGGCGTGACGCTGGAGAGCGTGACCATGGAGATGCTCGGCAGCGCCAAGTCCATCACCGTCACCAAGGAAGAGACCACCATCGTTGATGGCAACGGCAACTCCGAGACCATCAAAGGTCGCGTGTCTCAGATTCGTGCCCAGATTGATGAGACCACCTCCGACTATGACCGTGAGAAGCTGCAAGAGCGTCTGGCCAAGCTGGCCGGCGGCGTGGCGGTGATCAAGGTTGGTGGAGCCACCGAAATTGAGGTGAAAGAGCGCAAGGATCGTGTGGACGACGCGCTGCACGCCACCCGCGCTGCAGTCGAAGAGGGTGTGGTTCCTGGCGGCGGCGTAGCACTGCTTCGTGCCCGCATCGGTCTGGAAGATCTGACCTTGGCCAACGACGACCAGAGAGTCGGTGCCCGTATTGTCTTCCGCGCTCTGGAAGAGCCGGTGCGCATCATCTCTGAGAATGCCGGATCCGAGGGATCGGTTGTGGTCTCCAAGATTCTGGAGAACAGCGACAGCAACTTCGGTTTCAACGCTGCGGTCGATAAGTACGAGGATCTGGTCGTCGCCGGCGTCATTGATCCCACCAAGGTGGTTCGCAATGCGCTTCAGGCGGCGGCTTCCGTGGCTGGCCTGATGATCACCACCGAAGCGATGGTTGCCGAGATCCCCAAGGAAGAGGGCGCTGCGGCCCCGACGCCTGACATGGGCGGCATGGGCGGCATGGGCGGCATGGGTGGTATGGGCGGCATGGGCATGTAATCACGCCTTATCGCACACCGCTTGAAGGCCCGGTCGGATAGGGTTAGAGCATCGACACCCCCGATGGTTGATTCCATTGGGGGTGTTTTTGTCTGGAATCTGCTATACTGTTGGGTGAGTCGCTTTGCGATGTCGCCGAAATAAACCATCTCTTGCGTGGGTAGAGCACTATGGAACTGCTGAATTTGATTCCCTTGGCCGCCATTGGTTGGATCTTCTATCTGGCCATCAAAGACGGCCTGAAACGGGACTATACTGACGGCTATTTTCAGAATAAAATCAAGACTGGGAAGAAGTTTTGCAACTGGTTTGGTGTGCCCCGCGCGGATTGAGTCTTTGTTTTGGGGGCTTTGCCCCCTTACCCCCCTGCCAGGGCGCTGCCCTGGACCCGCCAGAAGGCGTGACGCCCTCTGGACTCCCCAACATTTTCTTTTGGGAGGTTCGTGATGAAACGCATAGGCGTAATTCTGTCTGGATGCGGTGTGTACGACGGTGCCGAAATCCATGAAACGACGTTGACCCTCTATTTTTTGGATCGTGCCGGGGTCCAAACCATCATGATGGCCCCCAACATCGACCAACACCATGTGATCAATCATCTTACCGGCGACGAAATGGGCGAAACCCGTAACGTGCTGGTGGAGTCCGCCCGTATTGCCCGTGGAGAAATCAAGGATCTGGCCACCGTCTCGGCGTCCGATCTGGATGCCGTCATTCTTCCCGGCGGCTTTGGTGCGGCTAAAAATCTCTCCTCCCTGGCTTTTGACGGCCCCAACGCCACGCTCAACGCCGAGATGGCTGCGCTGCTCAAAGCGATGCATGCGGCGAAGAAGCCCATCGGGGCCATCTGCATCACCCCGGCGGTGGTCTCCAAGGTGTTGGCCGACCAGGGCATCACCCTGACCATCGGCGATGATCAAGGGACTGCCGGTGCCATTCAGACCATGGGCAATCTCCACCAGGAGAGCACTCCGGATCAGATTGTTATTGATGAGGCCAACCGGGTGATCTCCACGGCGGCTTATATGTGTGCCTCCTCCATTGGCGAGGCGGGCGCGGGTATCGAAAAGTTGGTCAATGAAGTGCTGAAACGAGCCTGATATGCCCCAAGCGCGCCTGATTTACGCCGATAGCGAACGCTCTGCCGACATGTATTACGCCACTGGCCTGTTCGCCCCGGACCCTTTTCTGTTTCTGCAAGACTCAACCGGCACCACCCACGTTGTGGTCTCCAGCCTGGAGATTGATCGAGCGCGTCGTGTGGCGCGTGTGGATCAAGTGCATGATTGGGCGTCGGTACAGAAGCTGCACAAAGCCCAATCGAAAAAGAAGCAAAAAAAGCCCGCCCTTCTTTCGTCATTGATGGTGACCTTTCTTCGGGAACATGGCGTCAAATCACTTCTGGTGCCTGCGGAATTTCCGCTTGCTTTGGCGGATAAGCTGCGTCGTGAGGGGGTCTCTCTGGCAGCGGCGGAGGGGCTGTTCTGGCCTGAGCGGGCTATCAAGCGCTCGGATGAGGTGGCGGCTATTGAAGAGGCGTTACGCATCACCGGCCTGGGAATGGACGCGGGCATTGGCGTGATTCGTGCTTCGGAAATAGGGGCCGACAGCCTGTTGTATCTAGAGGGGACACTGCTTACCAGCGAACGGGTTCGCAGCGAGATTAACGCCACGCTGACCCGTCTTGGGGCGATGCCCAGTCATACCATTGTGTCGGGCGGCGACCAAGGGGCCGATCCTCACGAGGAGGGGCACGGCCCGCTACCCGGCAACCGGCCCATCATTATCGATATTTTCCCGCGGGTGGAGAAGAGCGGCTACTTCGGCGATATGACTCGCACAGTGTGTCGCGGTCAGGCACCTGAACGGGTGAAGCGGGCTTGGGATTTGGTGTTTCGGGGCCAGGAGCTGGCTTTTGAGCGGATACGCGATGGGGTGTCGGGCAAGGAAATTCACGACGCCATCACCGAGTTGTTTACCAAAAATGGTTTCCCCACTGAGCGTCAGGCTGACGGTCGGCAAGGGGGATTTTTCCACGGCACCGGCCACGGCTTGGGTCTGGAGATTCACGAGAGCCCGCGTATCAGCGGACGTGATCAGATCCTAAAGAGCGGCCATGTGGTGACGGTGGAGCCGGGGCTTTACTACCCGGATATGGGCGGTGTTCGGTTGGAGGACGTGGTGGTTGTGGAGCCGGACGGCTGCCGCAACCTCACCGATGTTCCCAAGTTTCTGGAGCTGCCTATGTGAGGGCATAACCAACCACAAAGGATCACCATGCAGAGCGCCTCTCCCTTGAAGATTGCCCTGGGCAACCTGATGCACACCACCATCGGCAGGCACTCTGCCTACATGCCGATTGGGCTGGGTTATCTGGCGGCTTATCTCAAAGATCGGCTTAAGGGCGCTGCGCTGGAGATTCGCATTTTTGATGAGCCCGAGTCGCTGCATGAGGCGATCATGTTGTGGCGGCCCCATATATTGGGTATCTCCAACTACGCCTGGAACAGCCAGGTAGCCTCCCTGATGTTTCGTCAGGCCAAGCAGGCCATTCCCCACCTGATCACCCTCTCCGGCGGTCCCAATATTGGTCTTGGACACGATGAGCGTCAGGCGTTCATGACGCGTCACCCCTGGTTGGATTACTACGCTATTTTGGAGGGTGAGGAGCCGCTGAAGCGTTTGGTAGAGAAGATCGCGGCCCTCAGGGAGGAGGGGAGCGATCCCCATCAACTGCGTCGGGAACCTCAGGCCGGCTTTCTATCGCTGCATCCCGAAACCGGTGCCTTTCTTATGGGCGAAGAGCTGCCTCGCCTTAAAAATCTCGATGAGATTCCCTCTCCTTACCTCACCGGCTTGATGGATGAGTGGTTTGACGGCGACCGGGTGCCCTGTCTGGAGACAGCGCGGGGCTGTCCGTTTCACTGTACGTTCTGCGTGCAGGGGCGGGATCCATGGAACCGGGTCAACCGCTTCAGTATGGCGCGCCTGAAGGCGGAGTTTCGCTATATGGCCCAGCGGATGGTGGAGCATCCCCATGTGATGCTGGCGCTGTGCGATACCAACTTCGGCATGTATCCCTGGGACGAGGAGATTGGCGACTACTTTCGGGCGCTGTTTGACGAGTTCGGCTGGCCTGATAAGGTGGTAAGCTCTCTGGGTAAAGAGAATCACGACCGCATCATGCGCATCGCCGAGCGTACCGGAAACCGCCTTCGGGTCATCAGCTCGGTGCAGTCCTGGAACGAACAGACCCTGACCGCCATCAAGCGCCGCAATCCCACCCGTGAGAAGTTCATCCATATTCAGGACAATCTGATTGAGAAGGGCTTAAATACCTGTTCCGAGGCGATTGTGCCGCTGCCGGAGGAGACCAGAGAGAGTTTTTTCGACGGCATTCGTACGCTGTTTGAGTCCCGAGTAGAGGTGATTGCGGTCTACAGCACCATGTTGTTGCAGGGCTCGGAGCTGGCTTCGGCAGAGAGCCGGGAGCGCTACGCCATGGAGACCCGTTATCGCCTGATTCCCCGCCAGTTCGGTACCTACGGCGGTGAGAAGTGCTTTGAGATCGAAGAGATCTGTGTCGCCACCAACACGTTGTCCTATGCGGAGTATTTGGAGTGTCGGGGCTGTTCGCTGGTATTGGCGCTGCTGCCTCTGGATCAGTTTGATCTCTGTCATCGCCTGCTGGATGAGATGGGGCTTGAGAAGTACGACTGGTTTTTGGCTTGTTGGGAGCGTATTCGGGATGATGCCGGAGAGCTGGGCCAGATCTACCAGGGCTTTGTCACCGAGACTGAAGAGGAGCTGTTTCCCACCGAGCAGGCGCTTATCGATCACTTCTCAGTAGAGGCCCACTATGCGGAGCTATTGTCGGGGGATGCGGGGGATAATCTGATTCGCAAATATCGCGGCCTGTTGATCTCCCGCGCCAATGTGGCCTGTCTGGAGCTGGCGTTTGAGGTGCTTCGTGAGATGGCCCCCAGTGCGCGCTGGCGGAGTGCGGTGGAGGATGTATTGCGCTGGTCCATTACCATGCGCGATATCGGCACCATCTTCAGCCAGGGTCTGCGCGGCGATCATGTGGAGGAGCTGGCGAACTTTACCTACGATGTGGCCGAGTGGTACGGGGCCAATGGTGCCGGTGATTCGTTGTTGAGCTACCGTGGAGATGTTCAATACCGCATGGCCAACTCCGACCTGTCGGTGGAGCTGGTTCAGCAGCAGCAGCGCCTCTATCACGATCCCGCTTTGGCATTGGCGCGCTATTTTGATCACTATCAGATTCGTCAGCTCTGGCGGGTTTGTGAGGTGGTGACTCCTCCCCTATACGTTGCGACGGATGTCTCGCGCACCTCGTGATCAACCCCGTCGTGATTTTTGATACACCTTGCGCTTGAAAAGATCCGCCTTGCGACTTACCAGCCGGTCGATAAACAGCCGCCCCTCCAGATGATCCATCTCATGCTGCATCACCCGTGCCTCAAAACCGGTAAGGCTTAAGGCGCGCTCTTCGCCATGGCGGTCCTGAAACTGAATGGAGAGATCCAGCGCTCGCATCACATTGCCGGTGTAGTCCGGCAGAGATAGACACCCCTCCCGCCCGGTCTCCATGCCGTCCCAGGAGAGAATCTCCGGGTTGACGCAGATCACCTGGCCGTGATGCCCCTTGGGAGGGCGGCGGGTGACGCTGCAATCCATAATCAGCAGTTGAACCATCTTCCCCACCTGGGGTGCGGCAATGCCGACAGCGCCTGGACCAGACGCCATGGTCTCCACCAGATCATCCACAAAGGTTTGAAACCCCGGATCGGCGAAGTCGGTTACCGGCTTGCAGGGTTGACGTAGCCGCTCATCGGGATAGGTGAGTATATCGCGTATGGCCATGAGTGGAGGTCGCTGCCGGTTAGAGGGTGAACTGTTCGTTGGGTCGCACGGTGATCTCCACGCCCAGCTCGTGGGCCAGCTTTGAGAGCTGCTTGCCAAGTGGCTCAAGATCCCCCTCTGCCGCCAGCTCAGCTTCAATGCTCATGGCGTAGATGGGTCGGCTCTTGGAGCCGATCACCTGAGTCTGAAGATCAATTACATTCACCGAGAGTTGTTCGAGAATGCGCGCCGTTCGGTAGACAATCCCCGGCTTGTCGGCCCCCAATACATGAATAAAACAGCCTCGATCCTCCGACTCTGGGTCGGGTCGGGCATCTTCGGGGAGCGCGCGGACGTGAATGGCCAGATCCATCTCCGTGGAGAGTTCGTTGAAACGGTCCGCCAGACTCGAGGCCTCCAGCCCTTCCGGCAGCTTCAGTGCCAGCATGCAGGTGAACTGACCCCGAAGACGGGTCATGCTGGAGTCCTCAATGTTGCATCCCGCCTCGAAGAGTACCCGCGCAGTGCACGAGACAATCCCAGGGCGGTCGCGTCCGGTGAGTGAGAGCAGTGCAAATCGGTTCATGATGGGCCTCAATTGATCGGTGCCGGTTTTTCCACTGTTTTCCACTGGGGATTCCACGGCATGCGTGGCATATTAGGTGCATGGACATTCTAAGCGGATTGTCGACGGTTTGCAAAAGCAGTTGCAGTCGTGCGCCTTTTTGTCCCGACGGCGTGCGGGTATCTTCCCGCGCCCACCTTAGTGATCACTACGTTATGGCGTAAATGGACCGAAACGCTTCTATGAAAGCCTCACCTAATCGAGAACAGCAGCTCTTTCTTACCACCGGCGGCATTCTTCTGGTGCTGATCCTTGGTGTGGTGGTGTTTAATGTCCTCTGGGCTCCCAAACCCGAGAAAGAGATAATTGAAATCAAGGATCGTCCCCAGATCAAGGTCAATGTAGACCAGGATGAGGGCGATACCCGTAAATCGTGGAGCAGCCGGGAAGTCAAGCCTGCGCCCATGTTTGCACGGAAGCCGCCGGCCAAGCTGCACAAGCCGGAGATTCCCAAGGCACCTCCCGAACAGCGCTCTGAGGTGTGGAGCCAGTCGGTGAAGAGGCCCACCGATGCCCCCGCCAAAAAGGTGGCCGATGTCACCGAAGGGTTGGTGACGGAGTCTGTCAAAAAAGCGACATCGCTTCCTCCGACGCCCCCTCCGCCGACTCAGCGCAAGGCCCCGGCTTCATCGGGTGTCATCACGCTTAAGCCGCTTCCACCTCCCACGGTGGTGGTGAAGAAGCCTGAGTCCGGCTCGACTGCCGCCCCGGCCACTCAACCGGCGCCCGTCGTCCAATCAACGGCAGGCCCCGCCACCGCCTCTGGATTGGAACCGGCGGCCGAGCAGGTGAGTCCGCTCTATACGCTTCCCACCACGCCGCCGCCGCGCATGCGGGCCGGCGTGAATCGCCCACAGCCCAAGCCGCCCACACGCCCCAAAGCGCCGGTGTTGGTGCAGCCCACCAAGCAGACCAACGATGTGTCACCCACCCGTGTGGCTGGTCTTACCACGCCGGTACGTGAGGGGCATGGCTACTCGGTGCAGCTTGGCTCCTTCGGCAATGGAGAGAATGCCGGGCGGTTGGTTCAAAAGGTGGCCGGGTTGTCCCTCAATGGTCGGGGACTGCCCGCCAACAAGGCGTCGGTGAATGTGAATGGCAAAACCTACCATCGGGTACGGGTGGGGCCGTTCAGCACCAAGGCCGAGGCGGAGCGCGTGCTGATGTTGATTCGCGGCAAGGGTTTGATTGCGGGCGGTCGGGTCATGCCCCCCGGACGTTAGCCCATGGCGCTACTGAAACTGCGTGGCGTGGTCCACCGCTTTGGTCGTCAAGTGGTGCTGCGCGGGGTCGATCTTACCGTGGAGTCGGGGAGTTGCGTGGCGCTGTTCGGCGGTAACGGTACCGGAAAATCCACCTTGCTCTCCGTCCTCTCTACCCGTCTGCGGCCTCGAAGCGGGCGCTATCAGCTGTCGGGTTTTGATGCCCTCTCCGATGGCGAGTCGGCCCGTGGAAAGTTGATCTTCGTCGGCCACCACACCCATCTCTATGGCCATCTGAATCCCATCGAAAATCTGCGCTTTTTTTTAGATCTGCGGGGCGTGTCGCGTTCGGAAGATCGGCTGCATGAAGCGCTGGAGGCGGTGGGGCTGGCCCGCTTTGCCCAGCGGCCTGCCGGGGGGTTTTCGGCGGGCATGCGCAAACGGCTGGCTCTGGCGCGCACCATTCTGGCCCCACCGGCGCTGCTGCTGCTGGATGAGCCCCACTCGGCATTGGATCGGCAAGGGGCCGAGTGGCTTAATGGTATGCTGGGGGCGTATATTGAACAGGGGGGTGCGGTGGTGATGGCCAGTCATGATGTGGCCCGTCTGGCACCGCTGACCTATCGGGTGGCGTGGCTCTATGGCGGCAAGCTGTGGGAGAATCCCCCGGATGGAACCCAAAAGGTGGAGGCGACAACAGCGTGACGGAGCTGATGCGCTATCTGCGAGGGGCCTACCGCATCGCCTGGAAAGATGTGGTGGGGGATTTGCGTCGGCGAGCCACCCTCTCTTCGATGATATTTTTTGCCGTTTCGGTGCTGGTGGTGTTTCAGATGGCCTTTGAGCCCACCCGTCAGGAGGCGCTTCGGCTACTGCCGGGACTGCTCTGGATTACCGTGCTGTTCACCTCGCTGGTGGGGCTTGGGCGGGTGTTTCAGGCCGAAGAGGAGGATGGTGCTCTGGAAGGGTTGTTACTCTCTCCCATGCCGCGTGGCGTGCTGTTTCTTGGCAAGTGGTGGGGTAACCTGCTTCTGACGCTGCTGGTAGAGTTGTGTCTGGTGCCGCTGATGTTGGTGCTGTTTAATGTGGATGCCTGGATGCGGCTGCATCTGGTGTTTGGGGTGTTGCTGCTGGGAACGTTGGGCTTGACGGCCCTTGGGGTGCTGCTGGCCGCCATGACCCAGACGGCCCGCTCTCGGGAGACGCTGCTGGCGCTTCTTCTGCTGCCGCTGGTGGCTCCGCTGTTGGTGGCGGGGGTGCAGGCTACCGGAGCGGTGCTGGGCTCTCACGGGCCGGATGCCACGCCCTGGGTGCGGTTGCTGTTGGTATTCGATGGGGTCTATCTGGTGATGGCCCCCTGGGCCTTTGGTTGGTTGGTGGAGGAGTGAGCGTGCTGGCGAGATGGGGAAAAATTGAGATATGGCTTGGTGCGGTGACGCTGATTCTTCTGGGGGCCGGGCTCTGGCTGGCCATGACCGCCCCGGCGGATTTTCAGCAGGGCTACTCGGTACGGATCCTCTATGTGCATGTGCCGTCGGCCAAAATGGCGTTGCTGAGTTATCTGTTTCTTACCGGATGCAGCATTGTTGTGCTGTGGAAAAAGAGTGAGACCGCCGATGTGCTGGCCCAGGCATCGGTATCGGTCGGTGCGGCTTTTTCGGTGGTAACGTTGGCTTCGGGTGCCATCTGGGGCAAGCCCATGTGGGGTGTGTGGTGGGCTTGGGATGCCCGGCTTACCTCCATGTTGGTGCTGCTGATTATCTATGTGGGGTTGATGGGGCTGCGTAGTGCTCTGGATCCCGGCAAGGCGGCCAAGGCCACGGCGGTGATGGCCATTATCGGCGCGGTGGATCTGCCTATTATTCACTATTCGGTGACCATGTGGCGCACACTGCATCAGCCGGCCTCGTTCTCCAAGACGGCGGGCATCTCCATTGCCGGGCCGTTGTTGATACCACTGGTGGTGATGGCCGTGGCTTTTATATGCTTGGGGGCCTATATGGTATTGGTGAAGGCACGGGCCATTGAGTATGAACGCCGCATTGAGGCGCTGGAGCTGGCGGAAGAGATGGGCCACGAGGAGATGCATCATGGCTGAGCTGGGCGAGGTGGGACGGTATAGTGAATATGTGGCGGCGGTTTATGGTGTCGCTTTGGTGGTGTACGGCGGCGCGCTGCTGCGCTGGTTGGGACAGAAGCGCCGGGCCATCCGGCAGTGGAAAGGGATGAAACAGAATGGTGAACGAGGAGTCCAATAACCGTAAGAATCGGCGCTGGCTGCTGATAGTCTCGCTGCTGCTGGTGGCGGGCTCGTTGTTAACGTTGGTCTTTACCTCGTTCAATGACGCGCTGGTTTACTTTTTTACCCCCACCGAGATTCAGGCCCAGAGTAAGGATCTGGAGGGGCGCAAGATTCGTATTGGCGGCATGGTGCAGGAGGGCTCCCTTACCAAAGTAGAGGGGACTCAGAAGATCCGCTTTTTGATCACCGATGGTGACTCTCTGGTGCCGGTGCGCTATGACGGCATGCTGCCGGATCTGTTCCGTGAGGGGCAGGGTGTAGTGGCCGAGGGGGTTTGGCGTGGGGGTCAGGATTTTCCAGCCAGTCAGATTCTTGCCAAGCATTCAGAGGATTATCTGCCGGTAGAGATGACCGAGGAGGGGATCTCCAAGGCCAAGTCCTCCATTTTAAAATCACTGAAATAGACAATCGGGAACCCTATGTGGATTGAGACCGGTCACTTTGCGGCCATATTGGCTTTGGTGTTGGCGTTGACGCAGACCACCGCTCCGTTGGCGGGGGCGCTGCTGGGAAAACCGGCCTGGATTCGCGTAGGTCGTCATGCGGCCATTGCGGCGTTTCTGCTGTTGACCCTCTCCACGGCGTCGCTGGTGATCTCTTTCATGACCCACGATTTTTCGGTGCGTTATGTAGCTGGTCACGCCTCATTGAACCTGCCGGTGTTCTATCTGGCTACGGCCATGTGGGGCGGCCATGAGGGCTCTCTGCTGCTCTGGACCTGGTTGCTCTCCACCTTTACCGCAGTCTCCGCTTGGCGCCACTGGAAGAGTCATCCCATCTCCATGCCGTGGATTTTGGTGATTCTTGGGGCGGTATTGGTGGGATTTTTGATGCTGGTGCTGTTTCTCTCCAGCCCCTTTGAGCGACTCTTTCCGGTCCCCATGGATGGGCGGGATCTCAATCCGCTGTTGCAGGATCCGGGGATGGTGTTTCATCCGCCGTTTTTGTATCTGGGCTATGTGGGGTTTGCGGTGCCGTATGCCTTCTCCATGGCGGCGCTGATCACTGGCAAGGCTGGGGAAGAGTGGATTCTGGCCACCCGTCGCTGGAGTCTGTTTGCCTGGGGCATGCTCACCACCGGGATTATTCTGGGGGCCTACTGGGCCTACTATGAGTTGGGGTGGGGTGGGTACTGGGCCTGGGATCCGGTGGAGAATGCTTCGTTCATGCCGTGGCTGACGGCGACGGCGTTTCTCCATTCGGTGATGGTTCAGGAGCGGCTGAAGATGTTCAAGATTTGGAATCTATTCCTGATCGTGGCCACCTTTGCGCTCTCGTTGTTGGGGACGTTTTTGGTGCGTTCCGGGGTGCTGTCGTCGGTGCATGCTTTTGCCAACGATCCCGGTCGGGGGGTCTATATTCTCGGCTTTATGTCGGTGATGCTGCTCTTCTCTTTTGGACTACTGGCGTTTCGCTCCGAAAAGCTTAAGGGATCCATCTCCATGAAGGGGATGGTGAACCGGGAGTCGGCGTTTCTTTTCAACAATCTTTTCCTGGTCGTAGGGATGATTACCGTGCTGCTCGGCACGCTCTATCCCCTGGCTGTGGAGACGCTGAGCGATGCCAAGGTGACGGTGGGAGCGCCCTATTACAACAAGGTGTTTATTCCCATCATGCTGGGTCTGCTTCTGCTGATGGGCATCGGACCCCGGTTGGCTTGGCGGCGCATGTCGTCGGATCGGTTGCGACGGGCTTTGGTGGGGCCGTTGGTGGGGGGTGTCGTGGGTCTGGTGGCGGCATTTGGGCTGGAGGTCAATCACCCATACGGCGTGGCCACCCTTGGCTTGATTGCCTTTGCGCTCTTTTCGCATATCTCGGAGATCGGCATGGCGCTGAAGGCCCGACGCAAGCGCTTTGATCAGGAGTCCGGCCCGGTTTCGGCTTGGCGTCTGGTGACGCGCAATAAACGGCGTTACGGCGGCTTTCTGGTCCACCTTGGGGTGGTATTGATGGCGGCGGGTTTTATCGGCTCCGGGCTGTTTCAGGAGGAGCGCAATGTGGTGTTGAAGGTGGGGGATCGCACCTCCATCGGTCAGTGGCAGTTGACCTTTGATTCACTGGGAAAGGTGTCGCGCCAGAACTGGGTGGCGGACCAAGGCACCTTTATCGCCAGCCGGGCGGGTGGTGCACCGGTGGTTTTAACACCCCAAAAGCGCATCTATGAGCGCCACGCCCAACCCATGACTGAAGCGGCCATCCATGCCATCTGGCAGGAGGATCTCTATATTGTATTGGGGGATTCGGTGGGTGAGGGGTGGAGCGTACGCATCTATCGGAATCCGTTGGTATCGTGGGTCTGGTGGGGAGCGGCTGTGATGGGATTCGGTGTTATGGTGGCGATGGGGCAGGGGCGTCGGTTGCGGCGTCGCAAGGGATAGAGTGCGCGTGTTTGGTACCCAGATGCGTATCAAGACGATGGATTCAGCCCATAGGCCCTATGGAGGAGATGGTAACAGATGAATACAGCGACCAAAGCGATTCTGTTAGGTGTGGTGATTGGTATATTGGCCCTGTTCGCCAGAGGGCTTGGTAACAACCCACGCCACATTCCGTCGCCATTGACGGGCCGTCCGGCCATGCCTTTCGAGGCCCCATCTCTCAAGGACCCCCAGAAGATGGTCTCTCTTAGGGCTCATGAAGGGCGCTGGGTGGTGCTTAATTTTTGGGGTTCGTGGTGCGCGAGTTGTGTCCGGGAGCACCCCTATCTCATCACTCTTTCCCGCATAGCTCAAGCGAAGGATTTTGCCATGGTGGGGGTTGATTTTCGCGATACCCGTGAAGGGGGCCGTCGCTTTCTCCAGCGCCACGGAGATACAGGTTACGCGCACGCCTTTGATCCTGATCAGCGCATTGCCATCGATTGGGGCGTGTACGGAGCGCCGGAGACTTTTGTGATTGATCCCAAAGGCATTGTGCGGTTGAAACATGCCGGGCCGCTCTATCCGGGCTGGTTTGAGCAGCGCATGGCACCTCTGATGAGCGTATCTCAGTCTCAGGCGGCCGGAGTCACTCAATGATCGACCGATGGATGAGTGTGTGGTGGGGGCTATGGGCCGTATTGGGCTTGATGATGATGGTCGGAGTCTCCCCGGCAACCGGTACGGAGGTGTCCCCCGCCAAGGCTTTGTCGTCCGAGGATCCAACCGAGGCCAAGGTACGGGATATTGCCAAGGGTCTGCGTTGTGCGGTGTGTCAGAATCAGTCGGTCTACGAATCCAACTCCGATCTGGCGGTGGATATGCTGAAGGTGATTCGCCGCAAGGTGCGTGAAGGGCATGGCGGCGATGAAATTCGTCAATATTTTCATGCCCGTTACGGGGATTACATCTATATGGAGCCCACCGCCAGCGGCATGAACTGGATTATCTGGGCTGGGCCGTTTGTGGGGCTCCTGGCTGGTGGAATTGGGTTGGTGATGGCCATTCGACGCTGGCGGCGCGTCGCACCAGAGGCGGCGGAATCCACGGACAACGCGGGCGAACACTCAGGGGAGGAGGAGAGCGCCTTGCAGAAGAGGATTCGCAAAGAGATGGAGCGGACGCAGTTGTAATCTCGGTGTCTTCGGCTGAGATCGGATGCACCGGGCAGCAGATAACCGATGGAACGTGATGCTGTTCTAGTCGAACAGCTCCGCCAACCGTTCCTTGTGTATATCTTTCAATTTTTTGATGATTCGGTCCAGGCGTTGCTCCTTTTCATCCACTCGGGACAGTAATTTCTTACACGAATCCTTCTCTGATTCAACCGCTTTCAGCTCCTGCTCAAGCCGTTCAATACAGCCCTTTTTTGAAAGCACCTTTGCCAGTTTTTTATCCAGCTTTTTCTTGCTCTTATATTTAATCTTAACCTTGGCTCCGAAGAGTTTCAGCTTCTTTTTCGCCATAACGATCTGCTCCTTGATCTTAACGATACGCATGCGGCAGAGGCATATGCCCAGGGGGTAGGCAGTCTGTTTGATTGCGCTCTGGTTGTGATTGTCACAGCGCCCATTATACGGGCGTTAGCTCAGGAACGCACCCCGCTAACCACCCGATCGTGGCCCGCCAGATCTTTATCGCATCGAATATCCAAGAAATCATGGCCTTGTAATAGTTCTGTTACAAGGCTGCCTTGGTCGGCCCCAATCTCCAGCGCCAACACGCCGCCAGGCTCTAAAAAGGGTGTTGCGCTTGTTACAATGCGGCGTAGCACCTCCATGCCATCTATCCCGGAGAATAGCGCCATCTCGGGTTCCCACAGGGTGATTTCAGGGGCCAGGTCAGGTCGCGCATCGTCGCGGATGTAGGGCGGATTGGAGAGAATGGCCGCAAAGGTGGTGCCCTCTTCCAGTGGTCCGAAAAGATCCCCCTCCAGTAGTGTCAATCGATCCGCCACGCCGCACGCTTCGGCGTTCTCGGTGGTACAGGCAATGGCTTCTGGGGCGATATCAATGCCGGTTCCATTGGCGTTGGGGCGTTCGGAGAGCAGGGCCAACATGGCGGCCCCGCTGCCGATGCCCAGTTCAAGCAGCGCCGGTTGACCTTCACCATCTGGGAGATGCGCCAGTACGCGCTCCACCAGATGCTCGGTCTCCGGCCTTGGGATCAGTACGCCGGGGCGCACCTTGAGCGTCAGGGTCCAAAAATCCCTCTGGCCCAGAATGTAGGCCACCGGCTCGTGCTGGGCACGCCTTTGAATGAGCACCTTAAAGCGGTTCAGTTCATCGCTATCCAGAGGGCGGTCCAGGTCGAGAAAGAGTTGCAGCCGTTCGGTCTTCAGGGCGTGGGCCAGGAGTAGCTCGCCATCAAGACGTGGGGAGTCTTCGATACCGCGTTTCTTCAGCCAGTCGGTACACCATTGCAGCAGCGTGCGGGTGGTCCATATTTGGGGTGCGTTCATGTTGCCTGAGTCTTGAAAGGGATGCGTTCCATAACCGCCTTGACCAGTAGTGGCCAGGCGATGGTGGCGTCGGAAAAAATCTCGGCGAAGCGTCCGCCCTCATCCGGTGGGATAAATTTACCCCAACTGATGCCCTCTCGATAGGTGCAGCCGGAGAGCCCTCCAAGATGATCTGGTTCCGGGCAGATGCGCAGGCCGTATTGAAAGCGCACGGGTTTGGCATTCTTCTCGCCGCTGCGATGGGCGCGAATCTCCAGATACGGTCCCACCTGCTGGGCGTAGTTGCGCGGCACCCCGCCGCCGATGGTCATGATGCCCAGCCGTTTGGCCTGTTGGGCGCGCCGGGCGTAGTCATCCAGATCCAAAAATGGGTCATAGCGTAGCGGATCATTTCCAGCTTTGCGCAGGCGATGGTTATGCACGGCGATATCCAGTCCCAATTCGGAGTCGGTGAGAGCGGGTATATAGATGGGCACCTTACGTCGATAGGCCGAGATCAGTGGCCCTCGTCCGTGGGGGTGGGTGATGTGGAGCTGCTGGCCGATGGCGTGTGAGAGGGTGCGACTACTGAGAATCTCCGGTAGTTGATCGCCCTCCAGGACCGTCTGTACGATTTTCTCTACCCGATCCAGATTGATCTCAGGCTCCAGGGTGTCGTAGACGCGGTTGTAACCCTGCTCGAAGAGCTGTTTATCGTTGGCCTCATCGGGAGCCTTGTAGTGGTGGTATCCGGCGCTCTCCACCAGACCGTGTGTCATCAGTGCGCCGGTGGAGATGATGGCGTCGATATAGCCCCGGTCGATCATTTCGCAGATCACCAGCCCCATTTTGGCCACCGTCATCGCTCCGGAGAGGGTTAGTACCGTAAAGCAGTCGGGATCCCGGACCATCGCTTCCAGCACATCGGCCCCTTCGCCTAAGCGGCGGGCTCCAAAGGCGGTATTGCCATAGCCTTGCAGAAGTTCATCCATAGTGGTGATAGCCGATAGATCCAATGGTTTCAGAGGGGTTAGGCGGTCTTTATTGGGGTCGTGGTGGCATTGGGGGTCGCGGATGGACATCGGGAATTGAGCTCCGTCTGTTGTGGGTATTGAGCGTGATGTCAGTTTACCATCACCACTGCCTGAGAAATGGCTTCTAAATATTCATGGGTCAATGATTCGGTGTACGTCATGTTGGTGCGCCAACTCAACAGCACCCTGTAGCCCTATAAAAAAAGGGCCTCTTATCCAGAAGACAAGAGGCCCGAAACCGAAGCGGTAATTGGTGCGGAGTCTAGTTTCGCGTCAGACTAAGCGAGGCCACGGCAGTGGGTGCTTTGTCGAACATGGCGGTGAGTTGACCCGCCTTGGAGCGGAAGTCGGCCATAAATTTCCGAGGCACCGGGTTGGCGGACGGCAGCTGCACCGAGAGCGGATTCTTCTGCACGCCGTACACCCGGACTTCATAGTGAAGATGGGGGCCGGTGGCGGCACCGGTCATGCCCACTTTGCCGATGGTGTGGCCCTGTTTGATGCGCTTTCCGGCGCGAATCCCACGGCCGTAGCGGCTCAGATGGGCGTAGGCGGTGGTGTACTTGCTGTTGTGGCGAATCAGCACCAGGTTGCCGAAGCCGCGACGGTATCCGGCAAAGACCACCTTGCCATCGCCGGCGGCGCGGATTGGCGTGCCGCTGGGGGCGGCATAATCGACCCCTTTGTGGGCACGGGTAAAACCGAATACCGGGTGCTTGCGGCGTTTGGCAAAGTGCGATGATATCCGGGTGAAGTCCACCGGAGCGCGGATAAACATTTTCTGAATATTCTCGCCATGGGTGTTGTAGAAGCCGGTGTTGCCGTTGGGATCGGTGTAGCGCACTACCTGAAGCACTTTGCCGCGATTGACAAACTTGGCGGCGATGATATCGCCATCACGCACCTTGTGACCGTTGTGGGTCAGCTCTTCGTAGACTACCGAGAAGGAGTCACCAGCGCGGATATCCCGAGCAAAGTCCACATCCCACTCAAAGAGGCTGGTGAGTTGCACCGCCATGCTGCGAGAGAGTCCAGCCTTGCGTCCGGCGACAAACAGTGAGCCGTTGATGATGCTTGAAGCGATTTTATGGCGCACATCAAACTTGATTTTCTCTACCTGGGGCTTGAAATTTTTCTCGCCCTCTTTACGGGTGATCCAGAACACCTTCTCATCGTTCATGGGATAGGTGAGCGCCTGGAGATTGCCCTTGTTGGAGAAGGCGAGTTGCAGCTCGGCTCCGGGGCGCAGCTTTCCGGCCAGATTATAGACCGGTCTGGCTTGGGCTGCGATCTTCATGGCCGTGTTGGTGGAGATATTCTGACGGGCCAGCAAGGCGGCCAGATTATCGCCACGACGCACCTTGACGGTCATGGTGTTACGACTCTTATTGAACAGCGCCTTGGACTTGGCGGTCAGCATCGGCTGGGCGCGCGCTTTGCGTTTGGCTTTCCTGGATGCCTTGGCGATGCGCCGCTTGTTGGCTGTGGATTTAACCTTAACGCTTTTGCTGTTCCGATGATGCCGTTTACGGGCTGTCCGGCTCTTTTTGGTCACGCCACGTCGCTTGATACTGGCGACATAGCGGCCATTGCTCTTACGGATCACGCGCAGCAGCTTTTTGCTGCGAATGGGGTAGTAGAGGGCCTGGAGCCGGTTTTTGCTATCCACCACCAAGGTGATGGGGTTGCCAACGTGAATTTTTTTGGCAAGATCAAACACCCGCTTGGAGGCTTTGGCCACCTTCAAGGAGGTGAGAAGCGGAATGTTGTTTCGACGCAGCACCTGGGCAAAGGAGTCGCCCCGGCGCACCCGTTCGCGAATCTTTTTCAGCTTACCCTTGTTGGTTTTTACCGTGCTGTGTCGCCCACTTTTGCCAGCGGCCTCAACTTGAGAGGGGAGCGTAGCTCCTGAGACCAGCAGCGCCCCGGCCAGCATGATAGAGAGAGCCAGCAGCGGCCTCTTGGTCACACAGGGCGACGAAGGGGTGAACGTGGCGCTGTAGGTGTTTGATTTTGGTTTGTTGTTTCTGGACCTAAAAAGCATTGACTCACCCGCAACAAAATGTCGGAAAGTTGACGTTCGTTTGCGATCACTCGCGATCACCAAAATGAGATTGCAACAACCGGGCCGAAAATGGCTGGAGATCGGTTTCGGTTGTTTGCACAACGCGGGATTGTTGCTGTGGATGGGGATGGAACGGGTGGGACGCGTATTGGCGGATGCGGGTACTTGTGTCTATGTTGGCGAGGGGCGCGTGGTGTAGCGGCTTTCCGACGGTCATCAATAATAGATACGCCGTCGGGAGACCCCCCGCCGTACCGACACCTGAGAGCGGTTTTTCTTTATGCTCTCCTTGGGAATCTCTTTGAGAAAGCGGGAGGGCTTGCTGCGCTGCATTTCTCGGAAGACCCAGCGCTTTTGGGCGTAGCTGAGAAAGAGTCGCTCTTTGGCGCGGGTGAGGCCCACATAGGTGAGCCTGCGCTCTTCCTCCACGCCCTCTTCCCCATCAGCGATGGCCATTTTATGGGGCAGCATGCCCTCTTCCATCCCCACCATGAACACCACGGGAAACTCCAGCCCCTTGGCCCCGTGGAGGGTGGAGATCACCACATGGTTGGCGGTGGCGTGGGGATCCTGCTTGTTGCCCATATCGGTCACCAGGGTCGCCTCTTCCAGAAAACGACCGGTATCGTCATAGCGGGAGATCTGGTTGGCCAGCTCTTCGAGGTTCTCCATTTTATCGGCGCGTTTCTCCTCTTTCTCCATGGCGTGGAGATAGCCGGAGCTTTCCAGCATCTGGTTAAGTGCTTCGTGGGGCGGCATGCTCTTTAACATGGCGTTGCCCTCGTCGATGCAGTAAATGAATTTTTCCAGTTGGTTATGGGCCTGTTTGCGCAGAGAGCCGTCGGCCAGCACTCGGCGGGAGGCTTCAAAGAGCGAGCAGTCATCCTGAATCGCCCGTCCGTGGAGGGTATCGAGTACAGCGGGTCCAAGTCGGCGCTTGGGGGTGTTGTAGATGCGGGTAAAGGCCATGTCGTCGCGGTTGGAGTAGGCCAGTCGCAGATAGGCCACGGCATCTTTCACCTCCAGCCGGTCCAGGAAGCGCATGCCGCCCACCACTACGTAGGGGATGCGTCGGGATTGAAACGCCTCTTCCAGCGTGCGGGTCTGCCAGGAGGCCCGCACCAGCACGGCGATGCGTTGATACGTGCCCTGGGCCTGTCGTTCGATCTCGCTGGCGACAAACTGCGCCTCGTCGTCGCCGTCGCTGGCAGCGTATAGCTCCAGTTCGTGACCTTTGTCCCCCTCGGTCCAGAGGGTTTTATCCATGCGACCGGCGTTTTGTTGAATCAATCCCCCGGCGGCGTTAAGAATATGCCCGGTAGAGCGGTAGTTCTGCTCCAGGCGGATGATGCGGGTGCCGGGATACTCCTGCTCGAAGTCGAGAATATTATCCAGCCGCGCCCCGCGCCAGCCGTAGATGGATTGGTCGTCATCTCCCACCACGCAGAGGTTGCCGTGGTGGCTGGAGAGCCATTTAAGCCACTGGTGCTGGATGGCGTTGGTGTCTTGATACTCATCGACCAGGATGTGACGAAACCGTTTTCGATAGTCGTCCAAAATCTCCGGATTTTGATTCCAGAGCAGCAGGCAGTTGAGCAGCAGATCGCCGAAATCCATGGAGTTGGCGCGTTTCAGCTCGTCCTGATAGGCGGCATAGAGATCGGCGATGCGCTCCCGTTCGTTGCGAAAGCGAATGTGCTGTTCGGTGAGATCTCCCGGCCCCAGACCATCATCTTTCCAGCGGGAGAAGGCGCCCACCAGCCGTTTAGGTTTCCAGTAGTCGTGGTTGAAGACCGCCGCCTCGGTGATCTGTTTGACAAGTCGTTCCTGATCGGAGCTGTCGAGGATGGTGAAGTCAGAGCCATATCCCAGCCTATCGGCGTGGCGGCGTAGTACCCGGGCACCCATGCTGTGAAAGGTGCCCACCCAGAGCCGTCGTGGGTCGGAGAGCTGTCCAGGACCGATAAGGTCCAACACTCTGGTATGCATCTCCCGAGCGGCCTTATTGGTAAAGGTTACGGCGAGAATCTCTTCCGGCATGGCGACGCCGCTGGTGATGATGTGGGCCAATCGGTGGGTGAGTACGCGGGTTTTTCCCGATCCGGCACCGGCCAGTACCATTAACGGCCCATCCAGCGTGGTGACCGCTTCCAGTTGCGGCGGGTTGAGCGTCTCCGAGAGGGTGGCGGCGTCGGGGGCCGCGAACGGGGCATCGAACAGGGCGTTGGGGTCCATGATTGCACTCCACGCCCAAATCAGGCGCTAGGGGACTGTTCCAGGAGGGCCTTGTTGTAGGCCCGGATAATGTCGTGGTTGGTGATGATACCGAGAATCTCGGCAGGGTTGTTGGCCGCCACCACCGGGAGCTGTTCGACATTACGGGCGTTCATGCGGGAGAAGGCGTCGAACAGATTATCCAGGGGTGTCACCGTCACCACCTTGAGGGTGGCCACATCCCGCACCAGCACCAGATCTTCGAGTCCCTCTTCGAAGGCGATACCGCGCAGATCCTGAAAGGAGAGGATGCCGGCGAGTCGATCTTCGTTGTTGACGACAAGAAAATTGTCCTCGTTGGTAAAGCGAATCTTCTCTTTGAGGGCCCGAATGCTCATGCTGTCGGGAATTTTCTCAAAGCGGTGGTGCATGATGGAGGAGACAGTGAGGTCACGCATCAGGCGCGTCTCCCGCCCGGAGCGCAGATCGATATTTTTACGGCGCAAGGCTCGGGTATAGACCGAATCCCGATAGACCTGATTGATCATCACGGTCGCGACGATGGAGGTGACCATCAGCGGCAGCATGATGCGGTAGTCGCCGGTGAGTTCAAAGAGGATCAGGATGGAGGCGATAGGGGCACCGAGCACCGCTGCGGCCATAGCGCCCATACCCACCAGAGCATAGGCGCCGGAGCCGGCGGAGATGGCCGGAAACAGGGCGTGGGCATAGGTTCCGAAACCGCCGCCTACGACCGCGCCGAGAAACAGGCTTGGGGTAAAGACGCCGCCGGAGAAGCCGCTGCCGAGGGTGGCGGAGGTTGCAAAAATTTTGACGGCGATCAGGCCAATCATCAGCGGTCCGGCCATCCCTTCCAGAAGCGCCATATTCATGACGTCGTAGCCCACCCCCAGCACCTGGGGAAAGACCAGGGCCACAGAGCCGAGGATAAAGCCGCCCACCACCGGTTTCATATAGATGGGGATGGGAATTTTTTTGAACAGATCCTCACTCTTGAAAAGGGCTTTCATGAAGAGGATGCCAGTGAGACCACAGAGCACGCCCAGGCCGATATATGCGGGAATTTCCCACACTGAAACCAACTGGTAATGGGGCACGGTAAAGGCGGGGAAGTCTCCCAGGTGGGCGCGTGCGATGATGGTGGCGATCACCGATGAGAGCACGATGGGGGAGAAGGTCGCCAGTCCGTAGTCGGCCAGGACCACTTCCAGGGCAAACATCACCCCGGCGATGGGGGCATTAAAGGAGGCGGCGATACCGGCGGCGGCTCCGCATCCTACCATGGTGCGCATATGCTTGGTGGACATGTGCAGGCGCTGGCCAAACCAGGAGGCGATGGTGGCCCCCAGATGGACCACGGGGCCTTCACGCCCCACCGAGCCGCCGCAGCCGATGGAGAGCGAGCAGGCGATCATTTTGCCGACGCCGTCGCGCATCTTCATTTTTCCGCCCTGCAGGGCGACGGCGGACATCACTTCGGGTACGCCGTGGCCTCTGGAACCGGGAAACAGAAAGTGTACCAGCGGCCCGATAATCAGCCCGCCCACCACCGGTGCAAGCAGCACGTTGGACCAGTGGAGATTGGCCACCACCTGCAATAGGTTTTCCGAGCCGCTGCCCATAAAGAGAAATTGGAACAGTTCGATGAGCGTACGAAACAGGATGGCACCATAGCCCACCATCAGCCCGATAACCACGGCGATGGCCGACATGGTCAGGTGGTCGTTGGTATCGCTCCGTTTAAAAAACTGCAGCATCGTGACATTTCAAGTTGTGGGGCGTGTTGACCGATAAGAGAGCTGTGAGGGGATGATGATTTTCAAGTGTAAACCCCAGAAGGGCAATGCGACAAGCAAGTTTCTGAGATGGATCTCTGGAGAAAACGTTATGGTGAGCAGTGATCAATTGATTCGGGGTGTGGTCTCGCAGATGGCATGGCCGACGGCGGCGAAACGTGTATCGGGTTCTGATGGTGTTTCGGGGGCCGACAAGGGGGCCGGAGATCGGGTAGGAATCTCTGCCGAGGCGCTGGCCAAATCTCGTCGGGAGGTGGAGGCGCCGTCGGAGAGCGGTTGGATTCGCGAGGCGCGGACACTGCTTTATGCCGAAGAGGTTGATCTGGCACTGGATCGCCGCTTTATGGAGATTCTTTTTGATGGGCGTCATCGTGGCCAGCCTTCTCACCGGGAGCTTCTGGAGCAGTGGCGCTATGAGGAGCCGCCGCCTAAGGGTGCTTCGTTGGAGCGTGAAGCCGTTATGGGTTTTGCAGTCCAGGCGTAGGTTTGGTTGCTCTTGAGAGCAAAGAAACCTAAGATCGTCTCTCCTTCCATTCCTGCGCTTTGAGGGAGAGTGCTGCCGTGAAGCTAGCCGCCATCGATATTGGCTCCAATTCGTCCAAGTTACTCATCTCCAATGTTTATGAGGTGGGGGATTGGATGCCTGTCATCCGCAAGGTGGATATGTTTCGGGCCCCCATGCGTTTGGGAGAGGATGCGTTTATTCATGGGCGCATCAGTGAGAACCGCACCGAAGATTTAATCAAGATTATGGTGGCTTTCAAGAATCTTATGGAGGTGTGCCGCCCAGAGGATTATATGGCCTGCGCCACTTCGGCGTTGCGTGTGGCCAACAACGGTCAGCGTGTGGTGGAGCGAATCCGCAAAGAGACCGGCATCAACATACGTATTACTGAAGGGGATATGGAGGCGCGTCTCATTGCCTTAAACCGGGTTTCCCGCCAGTTTGGTGCTCGGGCTTACCTCTATATTGATGTGGGCGGCGGTACCACTGAGTTGACGCTTTACGCCGATGGCCAGGCGGTAGACTACAGTTCGTTCGATATCGGCACGGTGCGCCTGAAAGAGAATTTGGTTGCAGACGCCGAGTGGGAGAGCATGAGGCATTGGGTACGCAGCGCCACCGTGGGCTATCGTCCACTGGCCGGGATCGGTTCTGGGGGATATATCAATAAAATCTTCAAGTTGACCCGCAAGCGTCGGGACAAGCCGCTATCGGCGGATAAGCTGAGGCAGATTCACTCGACGCTGAAGTTTCTCTCCTACGAGGATCGCATGTTGCGTCTGGGGTTGAGGCCGGATCGTGCGGATGTGATTGTTCCGGCGGGTAAGATTTTTCTGCACATCATGAAATGGTCGGGCATAGAGCAGCTTTATGTGCCGCAGATTGGTCTGGCGGACGGCATCATTCACTATCTTTACCGCAAGCATCGCGGGGTGAGTGCCACCGCCTGAGGCGTCACTCATCGCAACACTTCTCCAGGTCGTCATGAAACTTGGTGACGATCCATTGTCCCTGACTGTTTTTTATCAGCGTTACCACCTGTCGGTGCAGCGCGCGTGGTTCAAACGATTTTCCGGTATCGGGCTGCACGATCTGCATGGCGTGGACATCGGCTTTGTTGCCCTTATTATGGAGTTTCTCCCCGATAATCATAAACATCGGCTCTTTCACCTTTGGGATTTTCAGTCCTTTTTCGACCAGCGCGCGTTTCTTCTCCACCACCTCTTGTGCCTTACCCTGGGCGAGCGCGTGAGCCAGCTTTAACTCTCCGTAGATAAAGGCGTTGGCGAACCGTTTATAGGCCGCGACCGGCGGGCTGTCGGGTTCAGGTGGGATGGCGGCGGCTCTGGCTTCTCCCTGGAGTAGCATGCCCAGCGCCAGCAGGATCATGATCACATATCGCATCATGTCACTCTCCTTTTGGGAGCTGAATCATGCGATCCAGCGTGATGGCAATCTCCTTGACCGATGTGGCATGGGGAAACAGTTTTAGCATGTTTCCCTCCGGCCCCACCAGATAGGTGAGGGAGGAGTGGCTGATGGTGTAGTCCTCGGGGTCGTCGGGTTCCGGTTTGCCTTTGATGTAGTAGGCGCCGAACATTTTAGCCGCCTGTTGGAGGTTATCCGGGCTTCCGGTGAGCCCCACCATGGCGTGATGAAAGGCGTCGGTATAGATGCGCAGATGCTCCTGGTTGTCCCGCTGGGGATCTACGGAGATAAAGAGGGGGGTGATGCGTTGGGCTTTCGGCTCGGGGATGTGCCATAGGGCCTCACTGAGCTGTCCCAGGCTGGCGGGGCAGACATCGGGGCAGTAGGTGTAGCCGAAGTAGACCAGAAGGTATGCCCCCCGATAGCTCTTCAGGGAGACCTTTTGACCCTGCTCGTCTTCCAGGTCAAAGTCCCCTTTGAGGGGCATGAAGGGCAGACTCTCTTCGGCCAGTGCGGGGGGTGAGGTGAGCATGGCCAGAGCCGTGATGGCGCAGAACAGCATCTTGAGGCCGAGGTGGTCGCGAACCGTATTCATCCTATTGAAGTCCCCTTATGGTGCTTTTCCCAACCCTTCAATTATTGCCAAAAGGTCTTTTTTCTTAATGGGTTTGGTCAGATGCATATCGCAACCGGCATCCAGGCTCCGCCTTTCATCCTCTTTCATGGCGTGGGCGGTTAGTGCGATAATATGGGCGGGTTTGCGCCCCTTTTCAATCTCCCACGTCCGAATCTCTCGCGTGGCCTGATAGCCATCCATCACCGGCATCTGCACATCCATCAGTACCAGGTCGAATCCAGCCTCATCGGTGAAAAAACGCGCTACGGCCTGCTCTCCATTATAGGCGGTTTCCAGGTCGTAGTGGGTTTTTTTCAGGAAAGCCTGAATCAAGGTCAGGTTATCGGGGGCATCATCCACCAGCAGAATGCGTCTCACCTGGCGATGACGGTGGGTGAGGTGTTTGGCCACCTGTTCTGGTTGCAACTCGGGTGCGGAGGGTATGGACTGGCCTCTGATTTTGATCAGCGGCACCACAAAGTGAAAGGTGCTTCCCTTGCCGATGGTGCTCTCTACCCAGAGGTCGCCGCCCATCATATCGGCGTAGTGGTTGCAGATGGCCAGTCCCAGGCCGGAGCCGCCATGGGTGCGGGTCACGCTGATATCGGCTTGGGAGAAGCTTTGAAAGATCTCTTCGATTTTATCGTTGGGGATACCGATGCCGCTATCGGTGACGGTGACACAGGCGACGATGGTCTGTTCCGAGCTGAGCCACTCGGTGACATCGACGGCCACGCGCCCTTCCTGGGTAAATTTAATGGCGTTTCCCACCAGATTGATGAGGATCTGTCGCACCCGCAGGGCATCTCCCAACAGATTAGCCGGGAGTCCCGGGGCATATCGAAAGGTGAGATCGATGTTTTTACGGCGGGCCTCCAGATCCAATAGGAGGATGACATCCTCCACCAGGGATTCAAAGTTGAAGGGGGCACGTTCGAGGCGCATCTGGCCGGATTCAATCTTGGAGAGGTCAAGAATGTTGTTGATGAGTACCAGTAGCCCTTCACCGGCCTGATTGAGGGTGGCCAGATACCCTTTTTGTTCGATATCAAGCGGTGTTTCGTAGAGCAGTTGCGACATACCGAGGATGGCATTCATGGGGGTGCGGATTTCGTGGCTCATGTGGGCCAGAAAAAGGGTTTTGGCCTGGGAGGCCATATCGGCCTCTTGTTTGGCTTTACGCAGGCGCTGTTCCACCTGTTTGCGAGTGGTGATGTCCTGGATGGTGCCGGCCATGCGGATCGGTTTTCCATCCTCTCTACAGATTACTTCGCCCCGCTCCACCACCACCCGCTCTTCCCCTTTTGGCAGCACGATACGGTGTTCGATATGGTAGGGTTGATCGGGGTGTTTAAGGGCCTGTTGAACGGCGTTTTCGACGGTGTCGCGGTCTTCGGGGTGGATGCCGCCGATGAACATTTGGTAGGTGGCTTCGAAGGCGCCGGGGGTGAGCCCGAATATACGGTACACCTCTGCGCTCCAGAAAAGGGTATTATCGCAAATGTCCCATTGCCAGTTTCCCACATGGGCGATGGCCTGGGCTCGGGAGAGACTGGCACGGTTTTCCAGTAGCGAGGCTTCAATCTTCTTGCGTTTGGCGATCTCTTTTTTCAGTCGTCTGTTCCAGTAAAGGAAAAGGGTGATGATGGCCAGGGAGATGGAGAAGACCATCCAGATGGTGCGATAGTCCGTACTCTGGTCGTACCGGATACGAATCCAGCGGTTATGGATACGGTCTTTCTCTGTGGCGCTGATGTTGTCCAGGGCTTTTTGGAGAATGGGCAGCAGTGGTTTCCAGTCGTTACGCACGGCCATGCCCAGTTCAAAGCGGTAGGGGGTTTGGCCGGATACTTTTAGATTGGCCAGTCCCATTTCACGCATGATGCGGGAGGTAACGGCCAGATTGCCCACATAGGCGTAGGCTTGCCCGCTGGAGACGGCACTAAGAGCAGTCCGCACGTCAGGCATGGGTTTAAGGTCCAGTTCCGGGTGATTACCTTGCAGAAGATCGTGACTGGCGTAACTTTTGACCACGGTCACGGCACGTCCACGCAGGTCCGCCAGCCCATCCACAAACGACTCCTTATCGGTGGTGACGATCACCATGGGGAACGAGAGGTAGGGCTTGGTAAAGGAGACGTACTTTTGGCGCTGTGGGGTTTTAACGACGCAGGAGTAGAGATCCAGCTCTTTGGCCTTCACGGCCTCGACCATTTCGTCCCATTTTTTATCTTTATTGATCTGGAAGCGGATGCCCAGCTGCTCTTCTATCAGAGCGATATATTCGGCCGCCATGCCTCTATATTGGCGCTGCTCATCGATGAACTCAAAAGGTGGCCAGTCGATATCCACCGCCATACGTAGGTTGGGGTGGTCGGTGAGCCATTGACGTTCGGAGGCTGTGAGTTGGAGAGGTGAGGGTTGATGGGGCTTCTGTTGGGCGGTCCGGGCATCGTTTGTCGTGGCTATCAGCAGGGTGATGGTCACGATGAGAGCGAGCAGTCTGTACATATGGAGAGGCTCCCAGAGACTCTATCTGCGAAACGTTATCTCATGGTTTGTCAAATTCCCCGCTCATCCCCAACAGCGCCAATCCGGCGCTAAACTTGGAGCCCCTGGCGAATTGTAACTCATACCGATCTTTAAGCACGAGTGCAAACGCCCTAATTACTTCAAAATCTCCGGTCAGAAGCTCCAGCTCCAGCTCACAGATCCTCTGCGTTTTTCCACCGGCCTCGACATAACCGAAGTCCAAAGCCATCTCTGCCTGGGTGTCATCATGAAGTGTCAGCACCAGCGTCTGTCGTTTAATGTGAGTGGCGAGCAGCGGTAGCAGCGCGGCATCCGCAGAAATCATCGAACAGAGTCGCCGCTTCAGAGCACCATCGGGGAGCTGATCGGGTCGGTTAACCGGGGCGGGCAGGGTCTGCTCCACCTCTTCCCATGCGCCGACGCCCTCCACGACGGAGCCGCCCCCTTTGAGCCCCACCCGTACTTCGTGGGGCGTGCGGCGGCAGCTTCGGAAAGCAAAGCGCTGTTTGAGAAGCTGGCGGGTTTTAGTATCGGCGTAGTGGGCGCTGTAGCTGTGATCCTGCGGCAGTTGCCCGCCCGAAGCGTGCCGTACTTCCGGGTCGGAGAGCAGGGCGGTAAGGATCTTTTGGTTGGGCGCGGTGAGTTTGATCTCCAGCTCTTGCGGCATGGATCAAGCCTTGCTATTTGGCCACCGGATAGCCTTGTGAGAGCCAATGCAGCATACCGCCGGACACATTGTAAACCTTATCGAATCCAGCCCGTTTAAGTGTCACGGATCCACCCAGAGATCGATTGCCACTACGGCAGATCACGGCGATTTCTCGGCCCTCATAGTTCTTTTTGAGGCCCTCCATCCGGGCACCCAGATCCGAAAGTGGAACCAGAATTGCTTGTTTGACATGTCCGCCGTTGAACTCCGGCTGAGTACGGACATCAATCAACACGGGTGGCTGTTTGCTGGCCAGTTGGGTAGAGAGGTCATGCACAGACATCTCGCCGACCCCCAGCACCCGCGACAGGATATGGTTACGAAAGAAAAACAGCGCCAATAGGATGGCGAAGATGGTCATCGTGTTGTTTTGAAGCCAGCTCATATCCAATACCTCGGCTGGAAGGGGGGCTATTTCGGATCGGTAGGAGGCTGCGGCGGCCCGCCGTTGCCATGTACCTGACAGAAAATTTTACGGGTAAGCGCCAGCAGATCGAGAACCTTGCAGTCCCCGACGCGGTAGAACACCTGATTGGCCACCCGTCGAGAGGAGAGAATGCTTTTGTCTCGCATGATGGTGAGATGCTGCGAGACGTTGGATTGGGTCGTGCCGACGGCTTTTACCAGCTCCTGCACGCTCAGTTCGCCATCGGCCAGTGCGGCGATTACCTTAAGGCGCAGCGGGTGCGAAAGGGCTTTCATGCACCGGGCTACCTTGTCGATATTTTCTTCGTCGAAATCGCAGTCCACGCATCACCTCGGCGAAAGGTTGAATCCAATGGAGGTTCCATTTGATGGAGAGGATTATGCGTGCGGCGTGAAGATTCGTCAACGCATGTGAGAAATTGAAGAGGTATAGGACCGATTTTTTTAATGGATACCATTTTTAATGGATGAATGGAGAAAGGAGAGTTTGGATGGGAGGCGTTCCGATGGAGAGGGAGAATCTCCTGACGGAAGAGCGGGTTCGGGCGTGGCTGATGGCGCATGATGATTTTTTTTCGCGCCACAGCGATCTGTTGCCGGAGGCGATACAGGCTTCTGGGCGGGTTCTCAGTTTGGAGGCGGGCCAGCTTAACCGATTGCGAGACCAGAGCAATCAGATTCAGGGGCAACTGGATGGCATGATCCATCGTATTCAGCACAATGAGTCCATCTATCAGGCGTTTCATTCGGTGCAGATGGACTTTATGCGAGTGCGTGATTACGCCGGGCGTCTTAAGGCGGCGGCCAAGGGTCTGGAGCAGACATTCGAGATAAGCCGCGTGACGGTGGCGCTGGCTGAAGAGGCGCGGGAGATGCTGCCGGGTCCGCTGGCCAGCGGCGTGCCGGATGCGTTGCAGGATCGACTTTTTCTGTTGTGCGATCGCCAGTTCAGCGAGCTGTTTGGGCGAGATGGACGGGTGGTGATTCGGATGGGGCTGGAGCGGGATCGGGATGGGCGCTTTTTCGGGGCTCATGAGAATATGATTCGTTCGGAGGCGTTGGTGCCATTGCGCTTGGTGGATGACGACGGCGGGATACGCATTGTGGGTAGTTTGAACATGGGCGGGGCAAGTCCGTCGCGTTTTCTACCCAGTTTTGCCACGGATTTGGTGCAAAACCTGGCCGATATTCTAACGCTTAACCTCCAACAGGCGGTACCTCACCACTCATGATTCCTGATCTACCTCACGCCGAAGGGTTTTGGCACCATCTAGAGAGCGAACGTCGTCTCTCCCCCAATACCGTTACCGCCTATTTGCGGGATCTGGAGCGCTTTGCCGACTACTGGCGAAGCCGTCATCCAGAGCGTCGCATGGAGGATGGTGATCTCTCGAAGCTGGAGGTGCGCGATTTTCGTGGTTTTCTGGCGCTGTGCCAGCGGGAGGGGCTTTCGAGGGCGACGCTGCAACGGCGCATGGCCTCGCTACGCGCCTGGTTTCGCTATATGGAGCGGGAAGGGTGGGTGGAGAAGAATCCACCGGTTTTGGTGTCTACGCCGAAATTACCTAAGCGTCTGCCTCGTGCGCCCACCGAGGAGGAGACAGCACATCTTATTGATAAAGCGGAGGTAACGGCCTCGAAATCTCGTATCAGACCGCGCCAGAGCTGGGTCGTGTTGCGGGATGCGGCGGTGTTGGAGCTTCTCTACGGCTCCGGGCTTCGTGTGGGGGAGTTGTGCGGTCTGGACCGGGTGGATGTGGATCTGGATGCGGGGGATGTGCGGGTATTGGGTAAGGGCGGTAAAGAGCGTCACACCCCCCTTGGACGCTTGGCGCGAACGGCCATTGGCGACTATGTGCAGGCCATGGAGGCGCGCAGCGGCGAGGAGATGGCATCGGATCAGCCGCTCTTTACCGGGGTTCGCGGGGGTCGTTTGAATCCCCGTGCGGTGCAGCGCCTGTTGCGGGATTTGCGCAGGCAGTTGGGGTTGCCGGAGAAGGTGACGCCTCATGCCCTTCGTCATGCGTTTGCGACGCATCTTTTGCAATCCGGGGCCGATCTGCGTTCGATCCAGGAGATGATGGGGCACGCATCGCTCTCCACCACCCAGCGTTACACGCATCTGGATTTTATGGGGTTGGCCAAGGTGTATGACGCCGCCCATCCACGCGCTCATCGCCGAGGGGCTCGGCGCCGCGAGATGGCGGCCTGATGGGGCCGGTCTTCAATATCGTGGTGGAGCGGCTGTTGCTGCCTCCCGGGATTGTGTTGATCTTGATGGGGTGGGCCATTTGGCGCTTGCGTCGCGGTGCGCCGAAGGTCTCGCTTGTCTTGCTGTTGGGGTGGGCGCTTCTCTATCTGGCCAATGTGGCGGCGGTGGGTGAGCTGCTGCATCGCGGGTTGGAGAGCGCGCCCATTCTACGCCCGTCCATGGTGACGAAAAGCAGTGCCGAGGCAATTGTAATCTTAGGGCATAGCCGTTATCCCAAGGCACCTGAGTATGGCGGGGACACCTTGAATCCCGGCGGCTTGGTTCGGGCGCGATACGGGGCGTGGCTGCATCGAAAGAGTGGGCTGCCGATCTTGACCTCAGGCGGTCATCAGTTTGGCGAGGCGCTGCCTGAATCGGTATTGATGAAGCGTGTGCTTGAAGAGGAGTTCGGCGTACCGGTGCGCTGGACCGAGGAGGAGAGCCGTAACACCTTTGAAAATGCTCGGGAGAGCGCCGCTGTACTCTCCAAAGAGGGGGTAAAGCGGGTGCTGTTGGTGACGCATCATCGTGATATGCCGCGTGCTGTGTGGGCTTTTGAACGGGTTGGACTGGAGGTGGTTCCGGCCTCGACGCTGGTTAGAACCCAGGGTGCGCTGGGGTGGATGGATTGGATCCCCGAAGCGGGGAATGCGTACGGGGTGCGTGTGGCACTGCATGAGATGATGGGGCGGGTTTGGTATAAAATTCGGTATTGAGTGTCTGAATAAATACACCAGGTGTATCCGCCGTTCAGACCCTCTCAATCAATACCGTATGAATTTTGCGGGTATCGGCTTTCTGGACGGTGATGCGTAGCCCGGCGTTCTTAATAGAGTCACCCACGGTAGGAATCCGCCGTAGTTGATGCTCCACCAGCCCGCCCAGGGTATGCGCCGTGCCCACCGGCAGGTGCGCATAGAGCAGCTCGTTGATGCGGGAGAGGGGAATGCGGGCATCTACCATAAAGGCGGTACCCATCTCATCTTGAGGAATCAGCTCGAACTGCCGCTTGTGTGGGTTTAGATCCCAGAACTCGTACCCCACCCCCATGTCGCCCACCACCTCTTCGTAGATATCATCCACGGTAAGCAGGCCAATGGCCGAGCCGAACTCATTGACCACAATCGCCATGTGATCATCCCGCTTGTGCAGCTCGGGCAGCACTTGGTCGATGACCTCCTTGGACGAGACGTAGAAGGGTTGATGAATAAAGCTATCCATGGGGCGGTTGGCGAGGCTCTCTTTATTCATGAGGTCCCAGATGCTGAGAAAAAAGATGCCGGTGATGTTGGTGATGTTGTCGTCAAAGGTCGGGAGGCGGTTGTAGCCGTATTGGCGCACTTTTTTGATGGCCTCGGCGGTGTTGCGGTCATTGTAGATGCCCACCACCTCGGCCAGAGGCACCATGGCTTCACCCACCGTGGTGTCGGCAAAGCGGATGATGCGGGTGACCCGAAGTTTATCGAACTCATTGACGTCGGCTTGGGTTTCGGACATCTCCAGAATCATGCGGATGCCTTCGCGGGTTACGCCGCTTTCGTTTTCGGCGGTACCGCCTACCAGGCGGGTGGCGAAACGGGCCACGCGGCTGAAGACAAAAATCACCGGGTAGAACAGCAGCGACGAAAACTGCAAAGGGTAGATAATCACCTTGGCAAACTCGTTGGCTTTCTGTTGGTAGACGCTTTTTGGGACGATCTCGCCGAGAATCAGCAGAAAGGGGGTCATCACCATCACAGCGAGGGGGTCGCCGATGGATCCAAAGGCATCGATAAAGATCAGCGCCCCCATGGTGGAGACGGTGACGGTGGCGATGTTGGTGCCTACCAGGGTGGTGCCGAGAATCACATCGGGGGTCTCGAAGAGATCCAGCACCCTCTGGGCTCCTTTGTTGCCCATCTTGGCCCAGTGGCGCATCTTAATCTTGTCGCAGTTGACCATGGCGATTTCGGAGCCGGAATAAAAGCCTTTTAATAAAAGAAAAATAAGCATGATTAAAATCTGAATGGCCAATTCCATGGTGGGGTGCCTTTCTCAAGTCAGCAATACAACTTAAATATATTATGATAAGTCATTGGTCCCGATAACAACTTCCATCACCGCCGCCCAGCATACGCCCATTGTCGGGCAAAGGAAATCCCGCGTATGCGTTGTGGCTGATCTTTTCATTTCCCGTCACATCTGCCATTATTTTTATGAGGAGAACCACCCTTCACAAGGAGTTCCGCGTGCAATCCCGATCCTTCCTGTTGACGCTGATTGGCACCCCGTTTCGCGGATGTCGCGGCTATGGTCTATGGATGGCTTTTCTGCTGGCATTGATGGGGCTTGGTGCGTTCTGTTATGCCCATCAGTTTACGCATGGTTTGGTGGCTACCGGGCTGGATGATCGAGCCGTATGGGGGCTCTATATCGGCAACTTCACCTTTTTGGTGGGGGTGGCGGCGGCGGCGGTAATGTTGGTGGTTCCGGCCTATCTGTTTGGCCATAGGGGCATGGCCCGCGTCACCCCCTATGGGGAGGCGCTGGGCTTCTCGGCGGTGGTGATGAGCCTGATGTTTGTCTTTGTGGATCTGGGGCAGCCGCTGCGTATCTGGCATGCGGTGCCGTTTCTGGGTACGTTTAATTTCCCCGCTTCCATCATGGCTTGGGATATGGTGGTGTTGATGCTCTATGGGGGGCTCTGCCTGGGGCTTTGGTATCGAATGGTTCATGCCCGCTGGCGGGGGGTGCGGGCGTCATCGCTCCGCGGGCATTGGCTGCTGGTAGTGCTGGCGGTGGTGCTGGGGATTGGTATTCATACCGTCACCGCCTTCATGATGTCCGGGGTGGTGTCGCGTCCATTCTGGAATAGTGCCGTCATGGCCCCGCGCTTTATCGCCTCGGCCTTTGCTGCTGGGGCCGGGGTGATGATTCTGGCCTTTAAGGTGCTTCACTGGCAAACTCGTTTTCGGCTGCCCGGTTCGGTGGTGCGGCTGTTATCCGTGGCCATGGCTTCCGCAATGCTGGTGCATCTTTTTCTGCTTGGGTCAGAGCTGTTTGTGGCTTTCTATGGCGGTGGGGGGCATGGCGCGGTGGTGCGACATCTCTATGGAGGGTCGGCGGGGCTCTCTCTGTGGATGCAAGGGGCGCTGGCGCTCAATGCGGTGGCCTTTGCCATGTTGATTATTCCACCTCTTAGAAGGCGACCCGTGTGGCTTAATCTAGCCTCGCTGCTGGCGGTGGTGGGGGTCTGGATGGAGAAGGGGGTTGGGCTGGTGGTGCCGGGGTTGGTGCCTACGCCCCTCGGGGAGATGGGGGTCTATATGCCCACCGGAATAGAGATGGGGGTGGCTGTGGGGATTTGGGGGCTTGGTGCGGGAGTGTTTACACTGATGGTGCGTGGTGGAGTGGCGTTGGCACGGTAACGTTTGCCTTTTTGATTCAGAGTGGGGCCGTTCGTTTGTGTTCGCTATTGCCAGGCTTCTTGTGAGAGAGTGATGCGGATGTCTTTACGTAAAGCCTCCATGGATCGTTACGCCATTTGATGAATCTAAGGTTGAGGTCTGTTTGTACCGCTTTCAGGGCGCTCAATTATGACGATATGGGATGCCCCACATCTGAGGAACTATTGCAATTATGTTTAGAAAAATAGTTACAGATCTATTGATATATCTCGATAAGATAGGAAAGATCAGCTATTCACCGAACAGAACTTTACATGTTCTTCAACGTCTTGCCGGTAATGGCTTTGATCCACAGGTGTGCTACGATGTCGGCGCATTTCAAGGTTCTTTTGCACTAGAGTGTCTTCAGGTTTGGCCTTCAACACAGGTTTTCTGTTTTGAGCCTCTAGAGGAAAAAGTCGTTCATCTTAATGAACTGTCAAAAGTTCACCCGTCGATCCAGGTTGTGCCAGGCCTTGTCGGGGCCGCCAACAAAGCAAATGTCGCCTTCCATGAAGCAGAAAATGCCTCGTCCATTCTTCAAGAGAGCGTTCCGCAAGACTTTCCGGTTCGTGACCACCCGATGCGCACGTTATCTTCACACGCAGAAACCATACAGAAAAAACCACAATTTTTAAAAATTGATACGCAGGGGTACGAGTTCGAGGTTCTGAAAGGCGCCGAAGAGCTTTTCGACCACATTCAAGTGATTCTCTTTGAAGCCAGTTTTCTTGAGATCCATCAGGATGTTGCGCTTTTTGGAGAGATCCATGCCTGGCTGACTGAACGATCTTGGGTGCCCTATGATTTGTGTGAAATAAAGCGTCGCCCATTAGACTCCGCGATTTGGACAGTAGATTTTGTTTATGTGAAAGAAAATAGTCCACTGCGTGCCAACAAAGCCTGGGGTAACTAATCAGCACCTCCCTTCCACCTTTGCGCGGCCATTACGGCTACGGCAGACGATGGGGTGGTGCGGTTGGTAGCCTGAGTGAGACGTTTATCAAGGAGGACGATCTCCGGGGGTGTGGGTGATGTTCCGTAAGGCTACGGGATGCATTTGGCCGATTGGTACGCCCCAGAAGGTCGCGTAGATTCACTTGCGGCTGAATGCCCTCTCTTGGGGGAGGGAGACGGCTTGCTGCCTCTGCGCCGAACCATTGCGGCATGGGCAGAAGGCCTAATCATCCGTCTTTACAAACACAAGAGCCTCTGACAATGCCCCCCCAACCCCGTATAAAACGCCGCTGCAAAAGCCCTTTCGTGCTGCACAAACCGAAACCGAACGCTTTTTTACTTATCGATCTTTGCCATGGAGTGTCCCTTTCCGGCATATTGAACCAGTTAAATTCCGTTCCAATCAGGAGAGCATTTCGTGCGTTACATAAGTACCCGTGGCGGCGTGGAGCCGGTGACTTTTTCCGAAGCGGTGATGATGGGCCTGGCCACCGATGGCGGCCTGCTGCTTCCAGAGCGTATCCCCCAAGTGGATGCTGAGACGCTGACCCGATGGTCCGGGTTGTCGTTTCAGCAGCTCTCTACCGAGGTGATGGACCTCTTTACCGGCGATGATATCCCCAAAGCCGATTTGGCGGAGATGGTGCAGCGCTCCTACGCCACCTTCAACCACCCGGAGGTGACGCCGGTGGTGAAGGTCGGAGATCTCTCCATACTCGAACTGTTCCATGGGCCGACCCTCGCCTTTAAGGATGTCGCGTTGCAGTTTCTGGGCAATCTGTTTGAGTATCTGCTGAAGCGTTCCGGGGGACAGCTCAACATTTTGGGGGCTACCAGCGGCGATACCGGCTCTTCGGCCATCTATGGCGTTCGGGGTAAGGCGCGCATCAATA
>JADFWT010000079.1 GCA_015233785.1 Magnetococcales bacterium | reverse complement strand
CTCTTCCGCCTCGCTTCTGGTCAGGTGTTTGGGGAGGATCAACCGGTCCACCTTCATCTGGTCGAACTTCCCATGGCCATGAAGGCGTTACGGGGAGTGGTGATGGAGTTGAATGACTGCGCTTTTCCCCAGTTTGCTGGTTACGATCTGTTTGATAATGCCGAGGCTGGATTTGACGGCATCAACTGGGCGCTATTGGTGGGAGCGAAGCCACGTGGTCCGGGGATGTTGCGGGCCGACCTGTTGAAGGAGAATTCTCAAGAATGATACCTTTCGCCCGGTCTGGGAGGCCATGCAGCGCTTTGTAGCCTGCAAAGGGCGGGAGCTGGTGATTGTGCTGGGCAATCATGACCTTGAAGTGGCCCTGCCGCCGGTGCGGAACTTCCTGGAGAAATATTTAAGCAACCAGATTACCCTCAACGGCTCTCCGGTCACCGACGCCCCCACCAGCAGGGGGCGGGTGCGCTGGGCGATAGATGGGGCCGGATTCGCCTGTATGGTGGGCGGCAAGCGGGTGCTCTGTGTCCACGGCAACGAAAATGATGGCTGGAATATTGTCGATTACCATCAACTCATGGGCGTCGGACGTGCACAAAATCGCCGTATGACCCCAGAGGCGTGGAGTGCCAACGCCGGAACGCGCATGGTCATTGACTTAATGAACGATATCAAGAAGAAACATCGTTTTGTCGATCTACTTAAGCCGGAGGCCGAAGCGGCCCTGCCGGTGCTGGTAGCGCTGGATCCCGGCGTCCTGACCAAGGTGGCCTCCTGGGAGGCGGTGGGTGTGCTCAGTACCAAGGTGTTGACAAGCATTAAAAGCGGCCTAGGACTGCTGGGAGGCGAAGAGGAGATGGAGGGAGAGACCGCCCGCTCCGCCGAGCAGCTCATGGTGGCCAGACATCGGGCCGATCAGCAACAGATTCTGACCCAACTGGCCAAGGTGTTCGGACCCTCCACCAGCGATGGCCGACAGCAGCGCCAAGAGATGCGTCAACGCACCATTGAGGGCCTGTTGCTTCAAGGCGAACAGGATCTGGCCCTGAGCAGCCGCTGCGCCGGTCCCAACCCGCTGTGGACCGATCAATCCCTGCTGGGAGATCACTGGTACAGCGGCATCGTCGATACGGTGAGCGGTTGGATCAGCAACCCAGTGGAAGCCCTCACCAGAGCCATCATCGGCGACCCCAAAGAAGCGCTGCGCAAAGCGTTGATCAGCTTTATGAAAGAGTCCAAGGCGTTTGACGAGTCGGATCCCGATGCGTTCATCAAAGAGTTCCAGAAGGAGGTGGGCGCGGGCATCGACTGTCTGATCGCCGGTCACACCCATCTCCGCCGGGATCTTCCGGTGGGCGGGATGCGCTACCTCAATACCGGCACCTGGGTGGGACTCATGCAGTTCACCCCGGAGATGCTGGATAATCCCGACACCTTCTCAGAGATCTACGAGGCGCTCCAAAATGGTGACACCATGGAGAAACTGCGGGCCGTAGAACTAAAGACCGCCGGCCATAAAAAGCTGGTCTTCACCTCCCCCACTGTGGCGGCCATTGAGCCACTGGCCGGAGGCGTCGAGATGCGTTTGATGGATGCACGTAAGGATGAAATCAGGTCGGGAGAAGAAGCATGAAGCGCATGCCGAGCGTTAAACTGGAGTATCTACGTCACGGACCCCCGCACAATCAACTACTCTCCCCCCTGACCAACTATCTGGGGGTGTGCGGTCAAAACGAAGCGGCCTCCGTCCATGTGCCCTATGAGCACGCCCAATTTCTCAACCGCCTGCGCCGTCTTGACTATGAAGGCGGTATCGAAAAGGGCCGTGAGAGCCGACAACTGGAGATCGAAGATGTTTCCCGCCATGTCACCAAGCTGCTCAACGAAGTCCACGGCCTCAACGCCTCCCTGAGCACCGCTTGCACCGAGAATGAAAACCCTCTGGTGCATCTGCGACTTACACTCTCTGCTGCGGAGCTGTCGGTGCTGCCCTTTGAGCTGGCCAAAAGCCCTCGGGGCGGACCGGGAACCGAAAACGACTGGCTTCTGTTGCAACCAGAAGCGCCGGTCACCCTCACCCGCCGTATGCGCGGCGTGGTCCATGCCAACGGGCGGCTCTCAGGAGCACCAAAGATTCTCTTCATCTATGCCGATCCCAATGGCTGGGGGTTGCCACTACGTCAGCACATCGCTTGCCTGATGGATGCTCTGGAACCGTGGTGCGAACCCATCGAAGGCGAAGCGCTCTATGATAACAAGCAGCAAGAGGGCAGCGCCTATGCCAGCGCCCTGCGTAAACGGTTTGACCCCCACTTGACCATTCTACCCAACGCCACGCTTTGGGATGTAGAAGAGGCGTGCCGCCACCAGCAGTTCACCCATGTGCATATTCTGGCCCACGGCACCACCATCAAAGACCAACCAGGCGAACCCATCGGTCTGGCGCTTCACCATGAGCGGGATCCGAGCCAACCGGATGTGGTGGATGGCGTGCGCTTTGCCCTGGCACTGCGCCCCACCAAACAGGCCCAATGGCGGGTGGCCGATCAAGGAGGCCACGAAGCACCCGCTCTGGTCACCGTAGCGGCCTGCCGGAGTGGACATCAGGGCAACGTCATGTTCTGCACCGGCTCCAGCTTTGTCCATGAGATGCACCGGGCTGGATTCCCACTGGTGGTGGGATCTCAATTCCCACTCACCTTTGGCGGCTCGGTGATGATGCTCAAAATGATGCTGCACTATCTGCTGGAGGGACAAGATCCCCGTCTGCTGCTCTATGATCTACGCCGGGATCTGCACGCCCTGTTCCCCGAGAGTCACGACTGGGCCAGCATCATCGCCTATGACGCCCTGCCGGACCAGCTGGGAGATTCTCTTAAAGAGGTGCGCTATACCCAGGCCAGCCAGGCCATCAATGTGGCCATGGTGCATATCGACAAGTTGGCCCAAGCTACCTTAAAGCTGCCCAATCTTGATCCGGAGGCCAAAGAGCAGATCATGAACCTCATGCGCCGCTATGTGGCGCGGATTGAATCGGCGGCAGATCAGCTGCGCAAAACCAGTCATGACAACACCTCCACCCGCATGTGGGGCATCTTCGCCAGCGCCATGAAGCGCAAGGCCGAGGCGCTCTTCTACATGCATGGCCACCTCAACGAGGACATGCGCTCATCAGACACCTTCACCCTGGAAAAAATGGCGCTGGTAGATGAGAGTCCCGAAGAGGTCGCACGGGCAAAAGCCGAACGAAAGAGAGTCAAAGAGGAGAAAACAGCCTGCATCCATGCCCTAAAAACGGCACAGCGCTATTATGAGCGGGCCATCTCCATCAACCTGGGAGCCGACGGCATCGGCGGGGCGCGTGAGTCGGCCCCTCACTGGATCATTGTCCAGGCGCTGTCGCTACAAGTGGTGCAGCGCCCCAAGGGGTGGCAGAAGAACACCAACTGGGATATGTGGCGCTCCGCCCACTGGATCGGAGAGCTGGATCTGGGCGTGGAGAGTATCATGTCGCGCATCTGGGCTCACTCCAGTCTGGCAGAGCTATACCTGCTGCTGCTGGCCTATCAGGAAGATGACCTGCCGACAGGGCTGGACCACACCATAGCTAGGATGAAGGTGCTTGAACACGCGGAAAAAATGCGTGATCTGGCCACTAGCGTGGATGCCAATCTGGCCCTCTATTCCACCCAGCGACAGTTTGCCCGCTACCATGTCTGGTGGAACAAAAAGAGCTTCCTTGATTTCTTCCACCCGGACCAGATCCCATCGGCGGATGAGGCGTGGTTCTGCCCGGACGGGACCGACCAAGGACCACTGGAAAAGATGGCCTATACGATTAGTCAGAAAGTTCTTCCTAAGATCGATCCGAAGGATTTTAACCAATAAAGCCTTGACCAATCCCCCCAAACAGGGAACAAAGGGGGGATGGACCCCATTTTTAATCAGGCTTTCCCTGCATGAGCGAACCGATCTATAAATCGGTGGCCTGCACTATTCAGTCGGCCCCGGACGATCGTTACGACCACTGTAGCCAGTGTGCCGACAAAGCGGCTCGCTTCGATTTTCTTATGACCTTCCTGAAGACCATCTTCGGTACCGTGATGGGCACCATCTCCGGTAGCGTCGGGCTTCAGGCCATCGCCCTACAGGGTGTGAGCGATATCATCGCCAAAGGGGCCAACTGGTTTAGTATTCGCATCGCCCGCAAGCCCCCTTCCAATAAATTCCCCTACGGCTACGGTAAGGTGCTGTTTTTGTCATCGTTCGGCATCGGCACCAGCTTGACCATCGGCGCGCTGTTTTTCATCTATCACAACCTGATGCACATCAACGACGGCCCCCAGGATGCGCCTGGTAAGGCATCAATTCTGGCAGCACTGATTCTGGCCATGACCGGCGAGTGGATGTATCGCAAGCTGGAGTGCGCCGGGCGGGAGAACAACAACCCCACCATCATGGCCGCCGCCATGGATAACCGCATGGATGGCCTCTCCTCACTGCTGGTGCTGGTGGGGGCCATCATCGCCAACCTGGGCTGGCCGGCCGCCGACTATATCGCCGCACTGGTGATCGGCGTTATGGTGGTTAATGTGGGCGTGCGCATCGTATGGGAGGCCATTCAGAGTCTACTGGATATCGGCATCCCCATGCCCATGCTGATGCAGATTCAAGAGCTGTGCCTGCTCACCCCCGGTGTGCGCGGCATCAAACGACTGCGGGGACGACGGCTGGGAGATACCTATGAGCTGGATCTGGCGCTCTATATCTTTCCCCATTTCACCATCGAGATGGCCGAAGAGATTCGTAAAGGACTGCGGCACAACGTCATCCGCCAGATTGAACATGTGGAAGTGATTTTTATCTCCTTCTCACCTCTGGAGCGGATCCAACCTCATGAAACCGGCAAAGCCCCCAACCCCCTACCCGACATCATCGCCCACAAAACGGCCCGCACCTGCGCCAGTGATGACGATCCCAAAGCCTGTATGAACTGCCAAAACATTCCCGCCGGCGAAGGTTGCTCCTTCGTGGTGCCGGACCATAAGACCCCCTCCTCCTCTCAGTAAATTTATATTTACAAATAGAACTTTCCACCCCACCCCTTGTCAAACTGTCAGTAAGAGAGCTGTGAAACTGTGCAATTTTTTTGCATTTAATCAAAAAAATGCCACTTTTTTTTGCAGACACGACCATCAGTATTACGTTTTATCTGATTGATTTTATATTATAAAATTCAAACAAACAAGAATGCCATTTTTCATGCATAAACATTATCTTGGTTGCATAGAATATTAGAATGCATTAATACTTTGATACTCTAATTTTGACAGGAGGAAATAGGATGAATACAACGACCATGCCTTGCGACGCGACCCAGACTCCCCACCATGCAGGATTGACCATCATCCTGGGAGAGAACGGATACAACGTATACGACGAGCGCGAGAAGACCTCGGTGATCGAAGGGATCAAATCCTGGGAAGCCGCCTGCGAGCTGCACGAAATGCTGGCCGGAGAGCGAAGCGGCTAAAATACGTATCTCCTTTGTACGCCCTCTCCATTTTTCCTGGACGGGCAGCACGGTATACCCATAATAAAAAGAGGCCTCTTGAACTAATCGGAGAAACTCTTGCCCGTATACCGACTTTCAGACATCACCCCAGGCATGACATTGGCTCAAGATGTTCGGGATCTCAGTGGCCGTCTTCTATTGGCCGCCGATAGCGAGATCACCGATAAACACCTGCGCATTTTTCGCACCTGGGGAATAAGCGAAGCCGATGTGCTCCCACAGCAGAGCGACTCGCCCCTTGTGGCCGTTGAGCTCGACAACGCCGGCACTGAGAGCAACCTCGCCAGTGGAAGCGATGAACTGAAAGAACTATTTCGCCATTGCGATCATAACCATCCGTTTATCAAAGAGCTGCTGCAGTTTGCTCAGCTCCATGAGCCACTGGCCAACGGCGCACCGCCCAAATCGGCTGGAAATGACGGCAAGGTGTCGCTATGAGCGTTACGCTGGAGTCCCTGCTGGCCAACTCAGAACGGCTGGGCTCGTTCCCGGCCATCGTGCATCGCATCAACGATGCCGTGGAGGATCCTCGCTTCTCTTTGGATGAGGTGGGGCAGATTGTGCAGGAGGATCCGGTGCTCTCAGCCCGGCTATTGCGCATTGCCAACAGCTCCTTCTACAGCCAGCGCTTTCCCATAGATACGATCGCCCGCGCCCTGGCGGTGATCGGCACCAAACAGCTCAAAGAGCTGGTGACCGCCACCTACGTCATGAATACCTTTTCGGCGCAGTTTCATAACGATCTCGATACCAAATCGTTCTGGAAACACTGCATCGCCTGCGGTGTGGCCTGTCGAGCACTGGCCACCGCACGGCGAGAGGCCAATGTGGAGCGCTTCTATCTGATGGGGCTTCTGCACGATCTAGGTAAGGTGCTGCTGTTTACCGAATTGGGCGACCAGAGCGCCAAAATGCTGAAAAATCATCAACAAAATGGTATCCCCCTCTATCAAATGGAGCGGGATCAGCTGGGCTTCGACCATGCCGATCTGGGTGGTCGGTTGCTGGAGCGCTGGAAACTCCCGATGGAGATCCATCAACCGGTGAGCTACCATCACAAACCCGCCGAAGATGCCGAATGCCCCCTGGAGAGCGCCATTCTGCATCTGGCCGACATCATATCCATTGGTCTTCGGCCCGGATCGGGTGGTCAAGCCCTTATCCCACCCCTCAATAACGATGCCTGGCAGGTGCTGCACCTACCCACCAGTATTCTACCGGAACTATTCAATATTATTCGGCTTCAGTACTTCGACGCTGTGGCCATCTTCCTGGATGATCACGCTGCCGATGGATGATCCACTCACCGAAATAGGGTCGCTCTTCAACCCCGACGATCTGCCCCATCTGGATCCCACTACTAAAGAGGATCCCACGTTGGATGCCACCGCCAGAGAGACCCGTCTGCGGGCGCGCCTGGAACATGTTGAAGCCTCCTTTCGCCAGTATGTGCTGGCCATGGATCTTTCCACCTCGCTGATCCATCTACACGGAAAAACCAGCTACACCCGCAAGCCGGAAGTCATTCTGGCGGAGGCGGATAAATTTATCGACCGCATGTTTCCCGATATCACCGTGCGGGGTTTTTTTACCGTTCGTGAGGATGTGGGAGACTTCCCACTGACCTTTACCAACGCCACCGAGCGTCAAGAGGTGCTGGAAACACTCCGGGAACGCCTCATCGATGAAGGGGAGTTTGCCTGGGCCATCAACCACAACCGCTTTGTACTCTGCCGCACCCGAGGGGCCAGGGACGAACAGGTCTTGATGCATGTTCTGGCCACCAAATCTCGGGTGCGCGGCATGTTTATCGGCCTGATCCCCAAAGATAAGTCCCAAGAACTGGCCAACTCTTTTCTGAACTTGCTCTCCCTGATCGTCGGCAACACATCCTACGCCCTGGAGAGCGCCGAACTCTACCGCATGCTGGACGACCTGAACCAAAACCTCGATCAGCGCAATCTACTATTACGGCAGGCGCTGGAAGAGAACCTTCAAGCCCACGCCGAACTGGAAGAGAGCGAACAGCGCTTTCGGCAGATGGTGGAACAGGCGGTGGATCCGGTACTTCTGCACGATCTTGAGGGCCGGCTGCACATGGTCAATCAGGCCGCTTGCGACAGCTTGGGCTACAATGCACAGCAGCTTACAGAACTACTACTTAGCGATATAGATATCTCCATCACCCCGGAAAAGATGGAGAAACTGCGCGCTACATGGAGCGCCCTGCCGCAGGGTGAACCCCTCACCTTTTTCGGCACCCATAAACGCCGGGATAGCACCACCTTTCCGGTTGAGATGCGTGTGGGCGTGCTGGAGAAAAAAGAGGGAAAACGGGTTCTCTCTTTGGTGCGGGATATCACCGAACGGCGTCAAACCGAACAGAAACTCCACGAAGCCCGCGAAATAGCCGAAGAGGCCAATCGTGAGAAGAGCGAATTCCTGGCCAACATGAGCCACGAAATCCGTAGCCCCATGAACGCCATCATGGGTATGACCGATCTGGTGCTTAACACCCCGCTGGAGCAGGAGCAGCGCCAATATCTGGAGATTGTTCGCCAATCGTCGGATGCTCTCCTGTTTCTTCTCAACAGCATTCTGGACTTTTCGCGCATCGAGGCGGGCCGCATGCGGCTGGAGAGCACCAGCTTCAACCTGCGTAATGTGGTGGAAGATGCCTGTCGAACCCTGGCCATCTCCGCCAACCAAAAGGGCCTGCAACTCCTAACACATGTGCGCCACGACCTCCCCAGAGAGCTGATCGGCGATCCCCATCGATTGCGGCAGGTGGTGATCAATCTGGTCAATAACGCCATCAAGTTTACCCAATATGGTGAGATCATCGTCCAGGTGGCTCCGGAGTCAACCTTTGGCAACGTGTCAGAGATGGATGATCCCCTGGAAGAGGAAACCTTCAAGATTCACTTTACCGTCTCTGATACCGGCATCGGCATTCCACCAGAGATCCAGGAGAAAATTTTTGCTCAGTTTACCCAGGCAGATGGCTCCATTGCCCGGCGCTTCGGCGGCACAGGTCTCGGACTGACCATCTGTCGGGAGATTGTCAGTCTGATGGGCGGGCGCATATGGGTGGAGAGCGATGCCGGTCAGGGAAGCCATTTTCACTTTGTCATTCCCCTGCCCGCCGACAGTGAATCCACCACGGAGAGGGACGAGAACAACCGCTATAACCTAAACGACCTGCGCATTGTAATCGTCGACCCCCACCCTCCTACCCGGCAGATTTTGAGGGAGATTCTGTCCACCCACGGTGCAGAGGTAATCCTTAGCGATAACGGCACCCGCGCCCTTAAAGCGTTGGACGAGAACCGCCACAGTGATTCCCCATGCAACATGGTGCTATTTGATTGCCGCCTGCCGGATTTCAGCGGCTTCGACTTTGCCGAGGCGCTCACCGCCCCCCCCCGCCCAACCAACATTAAATCCATCGCCATGCTCCCGCCCAACCATCGCCAGAACGATACTGAACAGTTTCATAAGCGAGGAGTGTTCTCCACAATTCTGAAGCCGGTTAAAGCCCAGGATCTGCTGGAAACCATCCTCATCGGGCTGGGCCGTAAGGTGGAAAACAAACGCCAGCAGCATTCGCTCTCTCGATCTTCTGACAGAGAGCCAACCAGTCCCAACAAACAGGGCCTCAAAGTGCTGCTGGCCGAGGATAATCCTGACAGCAAAATTCTGGCCGAACGCATCTTGGAGCGAAATGGTCACACCATGACCTGGGCCGAAAACGGTGCCCAGGTGCTGGAGTATCTCAAAAAAGAGCAGTTTGATGTTATTCTAATGGATATCAACATGCCAATAATGGACGGTATCACCGCTACCCGACTGATTCGTCACGGCTCGGTGCCCAAAAGTGATCCGAAGATTCCCATTATCGCCATCACCGCCGATGCCATGCATAAGGAGAAAGTGCGCTGTCTGGATGCCGGGATGGATCTCTTCATCTCCAAGCCCTACCGCCCCGCCCAGTTGCAATCATCACTGGAGAGCCTACAGAGGCAGATTCGCGACGCCTCCATGAAGCAAAGCCGCAAGATTCGCAAAAAAATTCTTACCGATACACCGGTGCTTGAACATGCCACGGATGATGATCCCGATCTGGCCGTAGCCCGAGGAGGCTTCCCCCGTCTGGCCACGCCCATCCTCAATGAGCTGTTGAACGCCCATAGAAATCATAACGCCATGGTGGTAACCAACAGCGCTGAACACTTGCGTGATCTAGCCATGCAGATTCAAGCCCCGCGCCTGAAACGGCACGCACTGCGCATGGCCATGGCCGGACGGAACGGCGATAAGGGCCTAAAAAAGGCTGATCCCGAGCCGCTGCGCCTGGCGTTTAATGAGGTACTGGAAGAGCTAAAAAGATAATCGAAGGCCGAGAAACCGGGTCGCCGCACTCTAGAGATTATGACTCTGACTGCGATCCCCGGAAAGCGCCCGAATATTGGCCCCATCGCTGCCGATGCCACGCATGTAGACCAACACCGGCACCGGACCAGGATTGCGAATCAAAACCTCATCCCCCTGGCGCGGATCTTTGAGCGTGGCGTAGCTGACCCCATCTACCGGCAACACATGGTTGACCGAATCCCGCAGCAAGCCCGGCGTCTGATGAGCCACCACCAACTCTATCGGCTCCACCGACTCAAACTGCAACAGCACTGGTTGACCGCCGTTGGCACGCAAGGTCATACGTGTGGTCTCTCCCGCTGACACGATAAAACGATTGCTCCAGGTGGTGCCGGTCTTGGCCTTGATCAACGAGAGATCATGCACCTTGAGACGCGCTGTTTGCAGTGGGGTATCCACCTGCTTGACAATGGCCGGTGCCACAAACAGTATCGATGCCGCAATGCCCGCCGCAAACGATAATGGCTGCATCGTAAAGCCGTGCGGCGAACGGAGCCACCCCCAAATGCGGCCCAGGAAACCCTGCGAGGAGGCCCCAGGCTTGGATGTATCCAATGGGGAGGCCAGCTTCTTGTGCTTCTCCTCGGCAATGCGCCGGGCTACCTGCTGAGCCAAATCGGGCTGGGGCAATGCGTGTTCGGCCGGTTCCACCAGCGCCAGCAAGGTCTCCTCAACGCTGGCCATACGGCCCATCTCGCGTGCCACGTCGGCATCGCGTCCGGCCAGTATAAATAGACGCCGGATCTCATCGCGCTCCAGGTCGGCATCCAGACCGCGACTGATCAACAACTCTATCGCTTCATCCAAACGGCTCATGACTCACCCGATTCCGGCCCACAAACAGCACGGCATGGTCTTTGGTTAAGGGGACGCCCCTTGTACATAAGTACCATACCCACCGTAGAAAGTTCCCAGCGATCATTCCGCACTAAAGGTGACCCTGCTCAACCATGGCATCCCGCAACTGCTTGCGCGCCCTAAATACCCTCGTTTTTAAAGTATTTACCGGTACATCCGCCACCTCGGCAGCCGCCTCATAACTGAATCCTTCCAGCGTGACCAAAGTCAGAGCCTGACGCAGATTGGGCGAAAGCACCCGCTGCATTCCCTCACGGAGAGCGGTCAGACGCGCCTCACTCAAAAGCTGGGCATTCTCCTCCGGTTTCAGCCGACCCAGTTTGATCACCCGGGCGATTAACCGTTTTGCCTCTTCACGTCGTCCCAATCGATGGTAGGTTTTTGCCAGATCGGTCTGAGCCTTCAGTAGAGCCGGAAGATCAATTTGAACGGTACCTTTTAGGATCTCAACCACCTGCTGGTAGTTGGCTCCGGCAGCATGGAATTCCCCCTGAGAAAAGTTCATATCGGCAAATTGCGCCACGCAGGCGGCTGTGTCGGGA
>JADFWT010000078.1 GCA_015233785.1 Magnetococcales bacterium | reverse complement strand
AGCCAGCTCGGTAAAGTTACGCGTGTTCTGGGCCAGAAAGGTGCCGTCCGAGACGTAAAACATCTCGGTGCCGTACTGCTCTTTCATGCGCTTAAGCTCATCAATCCAGACGCGGGGCGTCTTGAATCGATAACGAATCTTATGACCACTCTCCCGATAGCGATCCTTAAATATATCGTTGCCGCAATAGGCGCAGCTGTAGGGGCAAGTACGGGTATACTCCACCAAACCAAGACGCCACATCCTGCCGTGGAATGGACCATATTGGTGTACCGGACTAAACAGATCCCAATCGGGAAACGGCAACGTATCCATATGGGCCAGAGGCCGGGGTGGATTGATGCGCTGGGTATCGCCATCCTTCCAGCCGATGTTGGGAATGCCCTGTACCGATTCGCCAAGATGCAGCGCGTCGGCCAGATCCACCACCGCCTGTTCCCCCTCGCCCACGCAGATGTAATCGATAAAGGGACGGCTTAACACCTGGCCGGACTCAATATTGATATGGATGCCGCCAAACACAATGGGAATCGACGGAAATACCTCTTTGGCACGCTGAGCCAGCCGTTCGTTATCCTCCCACGCCTGGGTAAAGACGCTAAAGGCGATTAACCCAGGCTGCTCCCGACCAATAGCCTCCATAAGATCCGCTTCAATAGAGCCCTCCTTCATCACCACGCCGATAGAGGCATAATCCACCGCCTGATAGATGCCAGCCTCCACCTTTTTCTGCTCCTCGCCCACCCGAGGCTGCTCGATATAAAACGAGGTATCAAACAGCGCTGTGCTGAATCCAGCCTTCTTCAGCGCCCCGGAGAGCAGCGAAATATTGAGAGGAATAAAGGTGCGCATCCGGTCATTGATGTGCACAAACATAATTTTAAAATCGGCACGCGACATGAGCGGTCACACTCCAAGAGCAGGTCGTTTAAAAGGCAGCATGCAAGACATCCATGGTGGCCATCCCATTAAGAAAAGCAGACTCCATGCCAATCCAGCCAGAACGCCAAGACCCACCCTGTTGGTAACATGCTGCTCGCGGTACTGCCGCCACACCCATAATAGTAATAATTCTCATCCCACTGATGTGATGTGCTTTTTACATACACATCCTCTGTAATGTGGTTAATATTGTAGAGTAATTCTATTATGTATTCGTGAGATGGGCGGCCAGAGCTCTGGATGGCCCGATCGCCCCGACCTCTCCTGCCGCTGATCAAATGGTGCCATGAACGCTCGACCCAAAGGCAGAAAAGCCAAGCTGTTTGCCTTGCTGAAAACCATGGCTCCGGTGCTGGTGGCGATTCCAGCGGTGCTGGTACTGTTCTGGACCTTTCGGTTTGCCGGAGAGCAATTAGAGACCTGGGCCGAAAACGGTCTGGAGGAGCTAGGACAGAAAATCCTAACCAAAACCGAGCGATTGCTCAATACCGCGCACTTCTCTGTCGACCTCAACGCCTCATGGATCGAGTCCAATCTCGGCCAGGAGAAGTTCGGACCCGGCTTTTACCAACTGGGACGCAAAGAGATGGGCCACTTCTCTCACTTTGGCCTCATCTACTACGGCGACCAGGGCGGCCACCACTGGCTCACCCGCCGGGATCCCGACCAATCCATACGACAGCGCATCATTGAGCGCCTGGACGACTCTCTGGTCGCTCGGAAAATCTTTAAACGCGTGGCCGCGCTGCCCAGAAAAAGCCCCACAGATCGTGAGGTGGTGCAGAGCCTTATTGCGCCCATCTTAAAAACCTCCTGGTACGCTGCCGATGCCGCCGGAACCCTACAATTTCAAAATATTGATCCTCTCAAGGTGTACGACCCCCGCCTGCGCCCCTGGTACAAACAGGCGCAACACAGCCCTCACGGCTACACCTGGACCGATGTCTACACCTGGGAGCAAAAGTTCAAAGGGAAGGTAGAGACCCAAACCGGCATCACCATCTCCATGCCGGTGATCAAACAGGGCCGCTTGATGGGCGTCACGGCCATTGATCTGGTGCTTAGCTCTATCTCCGACTTTTTAGCCAAGCTGGAGATCGGTGCGCATGGTCAGGCGGTAATCTTTGATTCCAAAGGGCGTTTGGTGGGCCATCCCCACTATCAGGCCCTGAGCCGGGCGGCCAAGGTGAACCATGCCAAGAACGACCGCATCGACATCCGTCAGACCGGCGATGAGGCCCTTACCGGAGCCTATGCGGCGCTGCGCCGTCAGCTCCATCTCAATGAGGGGCAGGCCCCATTGGGCCGCTTCGAAAAGACCATCGTCCGCTTCAACGCCAACGACAATCCCTACCTGAGCTACTTCAAGCCCCTGGATAGCGCCTTCATGCTGGATTGGTATGTCGGGGTACTGATGCCGGAGTCCGATGTCACAGGGGAGCTGGAGGACCAATTCACCCTGATTCTGACCGCCGTGGTGGTGATCTTCCTTCTACTGTTCAGCGTCACCCCCTTCTATCTGAAATCCCAGCATGAACAAGCCTGGATTCGGGACGCCTTCTCTAAATATGTCTCCCCCAACCGGGTGGAGTACTTGCTAGAGCATCCCGACCATCTGACCCTGGGCGGCGAATACCGCACCTGCTCATTTGTGATGACCGACCTGGTGGGCTTTACCTCCCTGATGGAGCAGTGCGATGAGAACCAAGACCCTCAGGAAGTGGTCAACATGCTCAACGAATATCTGGAAGGAATGGTAGAGATCGCCTTCCGCCATGAAGGCACCCTGGATCGCATCGTCGGCGACGCGGTGGCGGTGCTCTTCTCAGCGCCGGTGGTGCAGGAGAACCACGCCGAACAGGCCATGTCCTGCGCTATGGAGATGGATCGATTCGCCACTGCCTACTCCCAATCACTGAAAGAGAAAGGCATCGACTTCGGCTTGACACGCATCGGCGTCAATACCGGAAAGGTTCTACTGGGGAATTTTGGCGGGAAACATGTCTTCGACTATCGGGCGCTGGGAGATGCCATCAATAGCGCCGCCCGACTGGAGAGCGTCAACACCCAGCTCGGCACCCGACTTTGCGTCAGTAGCGAGACCATAAATCAGCTGAAAAACTTCCGGGGACGTAAAATTGGCGATCTTGTGTTTAAGGGAAAATCAAAGAGTATCGCCACCTACGAACCTCTCACCGAGACCGAGATGAACAGCGAAAGGATTCGAGCCTACCAAGAGGCATACGCCTTGATGGCCAAAGGCGATCCCAATGCTGAAAAGCGCTTTGTTCAGGCCCTGAAAAAGTGGCCCTATGATCCACTGCTCCAGTTCCACCATGTCCGCCTAAGCCAGGGCGAACATGGAGAACGGGTGGTCTTCAAGAATAAGTAGTCGAGCCTATACCGCCACTTGGGAGCGACCTCCAGCTTTGGCGCGATAGAGGGCCGCATCCGCCTCCTCCATCCACAGCTCGGTACTGAGCTCGGAACGCCAGCACGACAGACCGATACTCACCCCAAGCGACGGTGATCCGGGTGCCCCCAAATTCAGAGAGGTCACCTCATCACAAAGGCGCTGGGTTAGAACTTTGGCACGTTCTTCGTGGGTATTGGGCAGCAGCAGGGCGAACTCATCACCACCCACACGGGCCAGCAGGTCGGAATCACGCACAATGCCTGAGATGGCCTGAGAGACCTTGCAGAGCACCGCATCCCCCTCAGCGTGGCCAAGCTTGTCGTTAACAGCCTTGAAGTGATCCAGATCCAGACAGGCCAGCGCCAGAGGGTGCCCATAACGCTGGGCGTTACTCACCTCCTGCTCAATACGTTCCTTGAACACTCGTCGATTAACCAGACCAGTCAAGGCATCCCGCCGGGCCTGGTCGTAGAGATCTTCATAGACCAGCGCTCTCTCCAGCGGTCCTGGAAGCTCTTGAATAATATCTTGAAGTAGCATGAAAAACGCATCTGACTCCACCTCTTTATTATGGTGGATAATCAGCAATCGGTCGGACTCAGGCCCCTCTTCGTTGAGGGCCATGATGTGAAAATATCGGTCGATATCCTCCAGCCATCCCACATAATCGGTATCAATATTGGGATCCATCAGCCGTTGCGCCGCATCGGTCAGATGGGTGCGATACGGGCCGTGGCAGGAGCACGATAGGTACATGCGGCCACTCTTAAAGTGGCAATAGGCCACCAGATCATGGCTAAAATGGGGGGTCATCCAGACCGAAAATGCCTCAATCATAGAGCCAAGATCGAGCTTTTCGCTCAACAAGCGATGCAGATCGTAAATCCGAGATAGTCGAGCGTTCTTGCGCCGGTAAAGGTCCAACTCCTCCACCAGATTGGAGGGCTTCCGTGACAGCAACACGGTTTGGGCCTGTTTCTTGGTCATTGTGCTGCGCGGGTTTACAAGAATCCCCATCGGAAGTCCTTTGCGAAGCGTGAAGCGTGGTTGGATGATCTCTGCAGGATCCAGCACGGTTAAGCAGCAGATCAAAGGCGGTGTGAAGATTGCCGCTCATGTCTAACCACTATCGCCAATTCCATGCCAACGATCCCCAACACTGCCAATTCTTTGGCCAGATATCGCCCCTAATATTCCCTACATACGCTGCAAATACTGGAATCTCCCGAAACCTGACTCCGGGTTATTTCTTGAAGTTACCCCTCTGGACCATGGCCATAACACACCCTATTGTCGTCATTTATTTGGCAACATTTTCCCAGATGGTTGCAGATTTTGCCCCAACTATGCCCTTTAATCATCCCTCTTTGATGACGCCAAGCCACCGTTTTTTAAGACGATGGGCTGTTGTGACGCCATGCTGGACATAGGCTGATTTAATATGTCCATTGGTGTCATTTTTCCAACTGGAGAATAATTCTTGGTCTCCACGCCAAGATTCAGATCTATTGAAAATAAATACTTATCCCCAGGCCCAATTATTCCGACAAATAAGATAGGAGAAGAGTGGAAATAGTAGAAATAGCTCTCAAGGATGGATTGGCAACCAAGGAGGGTGTGCCATGATCAACTTTATGCAGAACACGTCGGTGTTTGGCGTTCCGAACAAGCACCAAACTCAATCAGAGACCAAGCGGGCCCTGCACGATATGCAGACCCGTAATGGTCAGACGTTGGAGACGTTTCACGTTCCCAACACAACCCAGGATCGTGAGTCCAGAAAACTCGACCGAACCCGTCGTCGCCAAGATGACCCAGGCGGCGGGGAGAAGCAGGAAGAGAAGAAGGGCTTTGATGAGGTGGCCAAAAAGGCTGGGAACAAGGAGGGGGTCAGCAGCTCGGGTGGAGTATCCGGGCTGAGTGACAAAGCCGCCATGGAGCCCTTCCTGCTGGAGATATTGATGGGAAATACCGACTCGGTGATTCGCTCCGATGAGCCGGATCACTTGCTGCCGGAACCCATCATGCCCATTCCTCTACCCCCGCCCCCGCTGCGCAAAACGCCCTATCAGAGCGCCGCGACCAGCACTCCATCCGGTGGGGGGGAAGTTGTGGAGCTAAAAACCCGCTTCGAACGATCCGCCTGATCCACACGTGGGTGGATCGGCTACACCAAGAAGCCTCAACGAAAGCATTACCGTGTAGCGCAATCGTTGGGGCTCTTTTTTATCTTATAACATAGGGCTTTAGGGGTTGACGGTGAGGATCGTAGAGACGCTGCTCTCTTCATCTGCATCGTCTTTGACGAAAAACTGCATCCGATAGCTGCCTGAAGGCGTCAATCCGTTGGAAGTTAGAGTCCAGCCAGATGCAGCGGCAACAAATGTTTCTGCACTACAATCCAAGCTTACCGGGAGTGCTGGAGACGGCGACTGGATCAACCCTGCCGGTAGAGTCGCCGTACCATCCACCTGAATGCACCACTGATAGGTGTTGGCCGTTGAGACATTGCCGCCGGTAGCCTCTATGGTGGCGGTATACCCACTCCCTTTCGCCCCACTAGGCACATCAGCACTGATCAGCAGAGTCGACACATCCATCTCGCATGCCAGTAGAGTCCAGAGCGACAGAAACGAGTCACTCCTCACCACATCATCGTAGGTGGTCAACGAGGCTGGATAGGTGCCAGGCGTGACAAAGTTGAGAGCGTTGGTGGTGCTGTTGTCTCCCTCTGCGGTGAGGTTGGCCCCTTGACTCAACAATACATATGGCATGTATTGGCCATTATCATTGACAATTTCCGTGGTGTATCCGGTTCCATTGGAGATGGTTTTCAAAGTACTGCATAGGCTGGATCGGTCATGCCCCTTCCGGGAGAGGTCTCCATTGGCATGGGTAAACACACCGTATCGAATCTCGGTGCCATATCGGTCTGCACCATTGGTTCTTCCCAACGCGGCAAAGGGCAGTGCACCCACACGGTTGACACAATCTCCAGCAGCATCACGTGCATCGGCGTCAGGACAGGGAAGACGATTATGGTTCGTCAAATAACCCCGCACCCCTCGCTGAACAACGGTCATCAACGCATCATTAGCATTGCTCTCGGCAGAGACCAAGGCGGTGGTACTATAATTCACAATGGTAGAGATGATGATGGCGATCACCATCAGAACGATGGACATCTCAATAAAGCTGAACCCTGCTTCTGTTGCCCGAAGAATGGATCTACGACCCATGACCGGACTCCATTCGTTGAGGGGCAACTTTTTTGGGAGCAACTTTCTCGGGAGTCGCTCTATTGGGAGCCATTTCGGCGCGCTTTTCAGCAGGTGTGGGAAGTTTAGGCGGCTGGCTCCCCTTGCCCACCGTCACTACATGAAGCTTAGGGATCTTTAGTAGGCGCCGAGCTACTCGGGAGACATCAGCACGCGTGACGGCACGAATACGGTCCTGCCACTTATCCAGATAGTCCAAACCACGCTTGTAGTAGCCGATCCGCGCCCAAATACCGGAAAGCCTGCCCAATCCATCCAACCTAAGCGGAAAAGAGCCGGTGAGGTAACGTTTAATATCGGCCATCTCCTGATCGGTGACCCCTTTGTTGGCCATCTTCTCAATTTCGTCGTGAACCACCTTCAGCGCTTCGGCTGCCGTACTGGTTTTGGTCTCCAGCCCAATGACAAATGGCCCACGAGCCGTCAAAGGCGAAAAGTAAGAGAACACCCCGTAGGTGAGACCACGCTTCTCCCGCACCTCCTCGTTGAGCCGACTTGTAAAGCCACCGCCGCCAAGTATCTGATTCATGATGATCATCGGGTAGAAATCCGGGTCGTGCCGGTCGATCCCCACCACGCCGATGCGCAGCGTGGTCTGGGGAACGTTCATCTCGATGTGGTTGATGGAGCCATGAATACTCGGCTGGGCCATGGGGGGCGGCTTGATGGGGCTCGGGGTGGAGTCCAGGGCACCAAGATGCTTGTCGATCAATCCTCTGAGCTGATCCGGGGTCACATCTCCCGCCACCGACAACACCATGCTCGGCCCATGGAAGGTCTGCTTGAAAAACCCCTTGATATCCTCCAGAGTCAGATTCTCCACAGAGGCCAATGTACCGTTGACCGGATGAGCATAGGGGTGCTCGCCATAGAGCGTGCGATAGAGCACCTTAGAGGCCCGTGAACCTGGGCGCTCCTTGGATTTAATCAGCTCGGCTCGACGCTCTCTACGGGCACGTTCAAACGCCTCCTGATCAAATCGGGGACGCAAGACGGCATCCCCCAACATGGCCCAGGCAATCTCCGCGTTTTCACTGAGGGTAGTCATGGAGAGCTCCAACACGTCCCGTCCTGCCGAGCCGCTCAGATCAATGCCGTAGAACTCCAGCCGCTCTTGAAATGCCTCCGGGGTGTAATCCCCTCCTCCTTCATTCATCATCCAAGCGGTGAGAGACGCCAGACCGGCCTTCTTCTCCGGCTCATGCTGGCTGCCTCCAGGCGTCATGATGGTCACCTCCATCATCGGCACCGCATGACTCTCTACCAGATAGACCTGCATACCACTGGCTGCGGTAAAGTGGTGCGCCTGTCCGGCCCCCACCTCGCCACCCATAAGAAGAAGGCCAAGCACCAGTGACAGAGTCTGCAAAAAACGGGGCCATAAAGATCGGGATTGAGATCGGGACCATCCGCTGGCAACACCGCTCATGGCGTGACCCCCTTCAGGACCAGAGATGACGTATCTGCTTTATCTGCACTCGGGGATGGCTCTGCCGGGGATGGCGTACCAGCCTTGGATGATGACTCCACCAAGGGTCGCTTCTGGGTCGGGGTCCTCTTCTCCGGCAACAGAATACCCACCGTTACCCGCTGGGGATCCAGATAGTGTTGAGCCGCATCCCGCACCGCATCCGCTGTTACCGCCCGCACCAGTTGTGTGAACTTCTCAGTATGCAGCTTCCAATCCCCGCCGGAGACCAACACACGTCCGATGGTGGTGGCCATGCTGTTGATGGAATCCTTCTCGTAGACATCCGCTGCCAACATGCTGTTTTTAATCCGCTCCAGCTCACGGTCACTGATGGGATCCCAGCGCAGTCGGTCCACCTCTTCAAACACCGCCTGTTCAATCTTCTCCAGCGATACGCCGGGACGGGGGGTGACATGGATAGAGCCCATGCCACCACTACGGCCATAAAAGCCGCCGCCGCCAGCTCGTGCCGATACCGCCAGTTTTTTATGACGCACCAACGATTGATTCAGACGACTGGAGCTGCCGCCCCCCATAGCGGTCATCAACAGATCCAGCGCAAAAGCATCATCCTGACTCTTTGAGTCCATCCCGGAAGGAAATGGAAATCCGGCCACCCAGATGGGCAGGCGCGCTTCGGCATCCCGCACCTCAAGACGCTTGGGAGCCTTGGGAATCGAGAGTGGCGGCGAGTGTACAGGCTGTAGATCAGGATCGGCTTTCAGCGGACCAAAGTGCTTGCGCACCAACGCCTCCGCCCCATCAAGCTCTAGATCACCAGCCACCACCAGAATGGCATTATTCGGCGCATAATAACGCTTATACCACCCCTTGAGATCCGCCAGGTTTAACCCCTGAATATCCTTCATGGGGCCGATCACCGGACGGCCATAAGGGTGCTCACCATAGGACAGGGCGCGATATTTCTCCATCATACGGGCATTGGGGTCGGCATCGGTGCGTACCCGACGCTCCTCCTGCACCACCTTGTTCTCCGAGAGAAATTCCTTCTCCTTGAGCACCAGATTGCGCATGCGATCTGCCTCCAGACGCAGCACCAACTCCAGATGCTCTGAGGAGATCTTGGCATAGTAGTTGGTGTAGTCGTGGGAGGTGGAGGCGTTGTTCTCACCGCCATGGCGGGAGATGATCTTGCTGTACTCGGCAGGGGGGGTGCTCTCGGTACCCTGGAACATCATATGCTCCAGCATATGGGCCAGGCCGGTCTTACCGTTCTGCTCATCCATGGCCCCCACCCGATACCACACCTGAACCACGACCAGCGGGGCACGCGGGGCACGAACCAGCACCATGCGTAGACCGTTCTCCAGGGTTAGATCACGGCTAGGCAGCGGTGCCGACTGCACCGACCCCAAAGGTAGCAATATAATCAGCGCCAGCAGACCCAACCAATGCCCGCTACTCACGATCCGCCGCCCCGGCCGCCGGGGGGATTCAGCGTCGGCTCTAGAGATCCCAGGGATGGCGCATCCAAGGACGTTCATCAGAGTTTCTCGGAAAGTTCCGTGAGGATTTTCCAGCTCCCACCTTCAGGTCGCAAAAACAGTAGTTTGCGAATCTTATCGGCAAAGCGACCTGAACGGTAGTGCTGGGTAAAGATTGCCTGAGCCCGACCATCATCCTGAAACACCACCTTCATGTCGCTCAACTCCACGGTGATCTTATCCGCCTCATTGATGCGCTTGGTTCGCTCCGCCATCCAGGCCTCACGATTCATGTGGCGCGGGGTACGAAACTCCTGGCTGTAGAAGCCAAAGTAGCGCGGAAGATCCTTGGTCTGCCAAGCATCAGCCCACTCATCTACCATGGTCTGGATCTCGCTCTTCTGGCCGCTTAATACCTGCTGGAAGCTTTCAGGGGTGTGGGGCTCAAGGGCGGCCAGGGCACTTGGATCGGCCACTTGGTCCCCTCTCATCCAATCAGGGGTTTGGGCCTGTTCATTGCGTCCCAGCTCCGGTGCTTCGCCATGGACGCTCTTGGAACCAAACAAAATGGTGGACGCAGAACCCGCGCCAGCTTGGGCCTCGACCTCTTTCATGCGCACACCTGGCTCCGGCAACGTCTCCATATCCGGCGGAAGCTCCAACGGCTCCACGGTAGCCACCCGGCTGGCATCGAGAATGTCATCCTCCCACGGCAGGGTAAACGAGCTGGTGCAACCACTGGCCGTCGCCACAATGCCGAGCAACATTAGCCAGGTGATCAATCGATTCGATGGGACGCGTTTCATAAACTGGACCCCTCAGGCTTGCGAAAGCTCTCCCAGAGCAACATGCCGATTCCAACGGTTATGGCACTGTCGGCGATATTGAAAACAGGCCAGGAAAGATCATGCCAATGAAGATGGATAAAGTCTACCACATAACCCAGACGCAGCCGGTCGATCTGATTGCCGATGGCCCCTCCGAGCACCATGCCCAGCGACGAAGCACCCCATAGATCCTGACTCTGCCACAGCAGGTAGAGAATCAACCCCATAGCCAGCACGGCCACGCTGGTGAGAAACAGCAAACGCCACACCGGATCCAGCCCGGCAAACATGCCGAAAGCCGCGCCCAGATTATGGACCAGAATCAGATCAAAATAGTTCTGAACCAAGACAATCTTACGCCCCATAAGATCCGCGCTTGCCCAAACCTTGGTGAGTTGATCCAGCACCAGTACCAGCGCCGCCATCACCAACCCCCAACGCATCATCGAGTGGGCAGGTTTCATGATTCCGCCTCGACCGGCAGGGTACTCACCACCTCGTGGCAGCGGGGGCACAGCTCTGGATGATCGGTGAAACTTCCCACCGCTGCATCCCGATTCCAGCAGCGCACGCACTTGCCGTGGTCCACTTTGCCAGTAACAATCTTCAGGCCAGGCACCGTCTCACTCTCTTCGCACTCTTCAGGGGCCTCTGTCAGCGACTTCAGGTGAATTTCCGCCACCAAGAAGAGCTGTTTCAGACCTTGGAACCCCGATAAGAACGTCTGCAACTCATCGCTGCAATAGAGCGTCACCGAGGACTCCATAAACGAGCCAACCCGCTTCTCACGCCGATCCAGCTCCAGCAGGCGATACGCCTCCACCCGCACCTTGCGGAACGACTCCCAGCGGCTCTCAAGATCCTCGCTCCGCCACTCGGGGTGGGCCTCCGGGAAGGCGCTTAGATGCACCGACGCCTCCCGCTCTCCAGCCATCTGCCCCCACGCCTCTTCGGCAGTAAAGGCCAGAATCGGTGCCATCATCCGTACCAGCACCTCCAACGAATGGTGCAAGACAGTCTGGGCTGAACGACGGGAGATGGCGTCGGCCCCGTCACAGTATAGGCGATCCTTGACGATCTCCAGATAGAAGGCACCAAGATCCATGGCGCAAAAATAGTGCAGATCCTG
>JADFWT010000077.1 GCA_015233785.1 Magnetococcales bacterium | reverse complement strand
ACAACACCGTATCCGGCGATGCCAATACGCATTTTCTTTTTGTTCATCAAGGGTCCATATAGCAGCTGGTGGTTGGGTCTTCATGTAGAATATGTTCGGCTCGAGCCAGATCATCCGGGGTGTCAACGCCGATGGTTTCCATTTCGGTGCGGACCACATCCAGCGGTAGGCCGTTCTCCAAAACCCGCATCATATCCACCGATTCGATGATCTCCAAGGGGGTTTGAGGCATCTCTCCGAAGTGACGAAGAAAGGCGTTGGTAAAGGCCATGACGCCAGTTTGTTGATAGATGGGGGCGTTCTGGCCTCGGGTGTCGGAGGGAATCTGTGATCGGGAGAAGTAGAGTGCCCGGTTGTCTGGGGCCATCACCACTTTTACGGTGTCAGGGCTGGTGAAATCCTCTTGGCGATAGAGTCTGGAGGCAAGATTGATCACGGGTGCGCCGCTTGTGTTGTGTTGCTCCACGACCCTGTCGATCATCTCCGGCGTCACCAGAATCTCATCCCCCTGGATCATCACCACCAGATCATCGTCATCCAAATTAAGGGCCAGCTTGCGCACCGCCTCTTCCACACGATCCGTGCAGCGTTCGTGGCAGTCGCCGGTCATCACCGCTTCGCCGCCGTAGGCATTGGTGGCTGCAAAGATTTCTTGATCGCAGGTGGCGATCACCACCCGTTCGAATCCCTCATAGAGACGGCATCTGGCAAGAACGTGGAGGACCAGAGGGAGACCCAATAGAGGTTCCAACGGTTTGCCCGGGAAACGGCTTGAGCCCATACGGGCCGGGATAATGCAAACAGAACGCTTCATAGTATCCGCCAACAGATCCATGTGAAGTCCAGGGTGCCGAAGAGGTCAACCAAGCTTTTGGAAACGCTCTACGCCGGGTTGCAGGGCACTACGCATAGAGAGCACATCGGTTCCGTAGGCGATAAACTTAAACCCTTGCTCAAGCTGGGTCATCAAGGCGGCCTCATCCGGCGCCACCTGATGCATGCCGGGTGCCTTGCCGTTGGCGAGGCAGGCTCTGAGAACCTTGGCGGCTGCTTCTTGATAGCGAGGATTTCCGAAATCACCCGCAATGCCCAGATCGGCGGAGAGATCATAGGGGCCGAGCATCAGTGCATCCACGGCTGGGAGAGCGGCGATTTGGTCGGCCATGCGCACCCCTTTTTTGGTCTCAATCTGGGCGACGATTAGTGGTTGGAAATCATGGAGGTAGGTTTTAAAATCATCGCCCCAGCGGTTGCAGCGAGAGAGACCTACGCCCCGCCGCCCATGAGGTTTGTAGAGACAGTGGTCGATGAACCCCTGAAACGCCTCAGGGTCTTCCACCACCGGTACCAACACCCCCTGGGCGCCCGCATCCAGTAGACGACGGGCCAAATAGGGGTCGGCACTAGGCAGGCGCACCAGCGGCAATGCGCCGTACCGCTCCACGGTGATGAAAATATTCTGGCTCTGCTCCATATCGAACACGCCATGTTCGAAATCCACTGCCAGCCACTCGAACCCCAAAGAGACCATGGCCGAAACCAACATGGGGGACTGCACGGTAAGCCAAGCGCCAAGGGTAGCATGCCCTTCACGCAGGCGTTGCTTTAACTCCAGAATTTGCACCGTTATCGCACTCCTGTAGCCGGTCGGTCGGATTCTGGAAGATTCCCGGCCGTGGGTTGCTGTCAATAGAAGGGGACAACGGTACCGCTTTCAGAGGATGGATTCAATCACTGACTCCCGGCATAAGTATCTATGCAGCCTGTCGGGCTGGTCCGGCTTTTCTGCGGCGGCGGCGACGTTTACCCCCGGATGGTGCTCCGGCTACTGCGCTACGGTTGGGGCTGGCGCTACCGGCCTGAGAGGTGCCGGAGCCTGTGCCGCCCGGCTTCCCGCCTCTTCTTTTGGCTGCACTGTTGCGTGCGCCGGGTTTGCCGCCCTGTTTGCGGCCTCCACGACGTTGCTGCTGGCTGCGAGAAGCGTTGGCTTTGTTTTTTGCAGCCATTTGACGGGGGTCGGCGTTGGCGGCCTCTTCAGAGTGGAAGGGGTGATCTTCCAACACCGGGATACGTTGACGGATGCAGCGTTCAACGTCCTTGAGAAGCGGACGTTCCAGAGCATCGCAAAAGGAGATGGCGGCTCCATCGGCCCCGGCGCGGGCAGTACGTCCAATGCGATGGACATAGCTCTCCGGCTCGTTGGGCAGATCAAAATTAATAACGTGGGTAACGCCGGGAACATCAATCCCACGGGCTGCAATATCGGTGGCTACCAGAACGCGAACCTGACCAGAACGAAAGCTCTTCAAGGCGCGTTGGCGGGCATTTTGCGACTTGTTGCCGTGGATGGCGGCCGCACGAATACCGCTCTTCTCCAGTCGTTGGGAGATGCGATCTGCGCCGTGTTTGGTGCGAGAGAAAATCAAGGTGCGCTTGATCTCGCCAGAGTTTTTCAGAAGATGCTGTAGCAGCTTCAGCTTATCGGCCTTGGCGACATAGTGCAGCGACTGGGCAATGCGATCCACTGTGGTGGCCTGGGGCGTGATCTCAACCCGGATCGGCCTGTTCAGGAGTCCACCGGCCAGTGTGGCGATTTCATTCGGCATGGTGGCGGAAAAGAGCAGCGTCTGGCGTTGGGGAGGCAGAACGGCAATCACTTTGCGAATGTCGTTGATAAACCCCATGTCCAGCATGCGATCCGCTTCGTCCAACACGAAAGTCTCCAACTTATCCAGGCGGATATGGCCCTGCTGCATTAGATCCAACAGGCGACCCGGCGTGGCGGTGAGAACATCGACGCCTCGGCTCATGGTGCGCACTTGAGGATTCTGATTTACTCCGCCAAAGACCAAGCCGCGAAATAGCCGCATCTCTTTGCCATAGGTGCGAAAGCTATCGTCAATCTGGGCTGCGAGTTCACGTGTGGGGGTGAGGATCAACACCCGTGCGCCTTTTCTCGGGGCGTGGCGCTTCTTTCTCAGCAGGCGGTCCAGAATCGGCAGGGCAAATGCGCCGGTTTTCCCGGTGCCGGTCTGGGCGATGCCCAATAGATCACGTCCCTCCAGCAGTGGCGGAATAGCCTGGGCCTGAATCGGTGTGGGTGTTTGGTGACCAAGCTGTTTAAGGGCGGATTGGAGAGGATTGGCGAGGTTTAACTTATTGAAATCCAAAATCGGTGTTCCTTAAGTGAGGCGATCAAAAGTGTACCGGGGTCGGAAAGGGCACACGGTGTCATGCGGTGGGAAAAACGAATCAATCACGCACATTGGGCGGGCAGGGTGGGAATGTCAATGATAATCCTGGCAAAAGGGGGTAAAAAAACGGTAGATCAGGCAACTCTCAGCGTGATGGATTGTCTAATTCCTTACCTATCGTCTTAAAGCCCTGATAAGCGGGGCTTGTTTTAGACGGTCGATGCCCCCGCAGAGGCCGCTCAATATTACCGGGAGATCGCGTCATGAACGGGAAAAAAGGCTACCAGAACGAGAGTTACGGCGAAGAGATGGATGACCTCTTGACCCACAGTTCCGAGATGGTCAAAGAGGAAGTGGATCCAGAGATGGAGGATGCCCTGGATGTGCTGGATGACATGTGTGAGGAGGTGGAGGAGCACGAAAATCTTGTTATGTGATCTGGGAAAAAACGGTGCCTTACTCAGCGACGCGTCCAGAACCCAAGCTGGGCGCGTTGTTGATTGTAGCCTATTCCCAACACAATCATTGGGTAGGCGTCTTGAAACCCCTTGAGCGCCCCGATACCATATTGGGGGGACTAACCAGGACAGCGGGGGATCAGATCATGGCTCAAGCACTCGGCATCGACTTAACCGGCAGTGATCTCCAGACCGAAGTGGTGGCGGGCATTACCACCTTTCTTGCCACACTCTACATTATTGTCGTTAACCCGGCCATCTTGCAGAATACCGGCATGCCCTTTAGCGGCGTGGTGACGGCCACGGTATTGGTGAGCGCCTTCAGTTCCATCGCCATGGGGCTTTATGCTAAAAATCCCATTGTTCTGGCACCCGGCATGGGGCTCAACGCCTTTTTCGCCTTCACCATTGTCATCGGCATGAAAGTGCCTTGGCCAACAGCTCTTGGGGCGGTGTTTTGGTCGGGGGTGATATTTATTCTGCTCTCGATTTTTAACATCCGTACGCGCATTGTCGAGGCGATTCCCACTCCGATTCGCTATGCCGTGGCGGCGGGGATCGGACTTTTTATCACGCTTATCGGCTTTGCCAACGCCGGGTTTATCGTCTCAGGGCAAGCCACGGTCATTACCCGGGGCGGGCTTGATCCCCAAACATTGACCTTTCTGGCCGGGCTGCTCCTGACGTCGGTGCTGGTGGTGCGCAACGTCAAGGGTGCCTTGATCATCGGTATTCTCTGTACCAGCTTGGCATCCATTCCCTTGGGGCGTGTTTGGGGCGATAAGGTGATCGTCAAGTGGGGTGGGCTCTTCTCCGCGCCCGACTTCAGCCTGATTATGCAGCTTGATCTAGTGGGATCTCTGTCGCTGGCCATACTGCCGGTGGTGTTTGTGATGCTCTTCACCGATATGTTCGATAGTCTCTCTACCTTTGTGGGGGTGGCCGAGGCGGGGGATCTCAAGGAGAAGGATGGTTCGCCGCGCCATATTCGCGAGTCATTGATTGTCGATGGCTTTAGTACGGCGATCTCCGGGTTGTTCGGCACCAGTCCCGGCACCAGCTATATCGAATCCGCAGCCGGAATTCGCGAGGGGGGGCGGACAGGGCTGACGGCGGTGGTGGCCGGGGTTCTGTTTCTGCCGTTTATGTTTTTCTCGCCACTGCTCTCTATGGCACCCTCCATCGCTACGGCTCCGGCGCTGGTGCTGGTGGGGGTGTTTATGGTGAAGCCGGTGACCCGGATTCGTTGGAGTCAATTGGATGATGCCATTCCGGCCTTCTTGGCCATGTTTTTAATTCCGCTTACCTATTCGATCTCGCAGGGAATCATCTGGGGCTTGTTGAGTTGGACGGCTTTGAAGATGTTGGCGGGGAAACCACATGAGGTTCCGGCGAGCCTCTGGGTGGTGGATGCGTTGGCGGTGATGGCGTTGGTGCTGCATTGAGCGCTGGTACGGGGACGGCAGTGCCGAGGCCGTCCCCGTTCGAACCAGTTTCAATCCCCTTCAAATTCCGTCTGGCAATAGTATGCATATCCGCCCGCCTCAAGCTTCTTGGATCCTCCGATATCCGGCAGATCGACAATAAAGGCCATCTCTACCACCTTGCCGCCGATCTTCTCAATCAAGGCTGCTGCGGCCAGCGCCGTACCGCCGGTTGCCAGCAGGTCATCCACTAACAGAACCTTGGCGCCCTTCTCGATGGCATCCTTGTGCATCTCAATGGTGTCGGTGCCGTATTCCAACTGGTACTCCTGTCCCACCACATCGCCGGGCAGCTTGCCTTTTTTGCGAATCGGCACGAAGCCTTTGTTCAGTGTGTAGGCCATGGCGGCGCCCATGATGAAACCGCGTGCTTCAATGCCGACGATGACGTCGATATCGTAGGTCATGTAGCGTTGGGTCAGATCGTCAATGCAGAGACGATACCCGACTGGGTCTTGCAGTAGGGTGGTGATATCCCGAAACATGATGCCCGGTTTCGGATAGTCGGGAATGGTGCGAATGAGGGATTGAATCGACATATTATTTTTCCTGATAGGGTGAATATTTCGGTTTGGTGGCGATGTTAGCCGTTGCACACATCGTCGTAGCGCTCGATTTTTGGGATCACATCCAGAAACAGTCGAATCACCTTATCGACGTTCTGGGTCATCACCTCCATGATCATCTCCCAGGTCACTGACTCTTCGCTTTCGCGCCAGCAGTCGTAATCGGTGGACATGGCGACCGAGGCGTAGTGGATTTTCTTCTCACGGGCCAGATTGACTTCTGGCGTGGCGCTCATGTTGATGATATCGGCGTTCCAACTGCGAAACATGTGGCTCTCGGCTTTGCTGGAGAAGCGTGGGCCTTCGATGGTGACCACGGTTTTATCGCTGTGGTGGACGAGATCCAATTCGGTGGCCGAGGCGGCGAACAGGCTCCGCAGGCTGGGGCAGAACGGCTCTGCCATGGGGGTGTGGACCACTTCATTTTGATCGAAGAAAGTGGTCTCCCGCTTGCGGGTAAAATCGATGAACTGGCTGGGGAAGACCAAGTGGCCCGGTGCGATGGCCTCCCGCAGAGATCCCACGGCGGTGGAAGCCAGGATGTGGGTGCAGCCATGGGCCTCCAGAGCGTGAATGTTGGCGCGGAAATTAACCTGGCTGGGCGCGATGTCATGCTTGCGGCCATGTCGGGCCAGAATTGCCACATCCACCCCGCCAATCTGACCGCATGTCAGGTCAGAGGAGGGGGCCCCGTATGGGGTCTCCATCGTTACCTGGCTGGGATTTTTCAGAATATCGGGATTGTCCAGGCCGGAGCCGCCAATGATGCCCACCTTGATCATGGTTTCACCTCAAACATTGCTGCATTGGGGAGCGAATTCACTCGTATGGAAGGGGTGCGACAAAGATGACCGCTTGGGGGTCTTGGGTCTTGTTGCACGCCGTCTGTCATGGGTTCCAGGGCTCAGAGTACCCAAAATCGGGCCATGTTCCAAGGCGTATCCAGGTGGATGGATTGACCGGCTCAATCATCACACACCCCACATCCGCCAAACTCCGCCGTCTCTGCGGCGCGCCAACCCGCCAGCCAAGCGTGGTGTTCCGGGCTCTTGGTGATGTAGGGGTTGAGGCCGTCTATTCTCTCATCATTATAGGCGCGCCAACCCTCTTCGTAGGCCGCTTCTTGAGTTTCCTTATCCTGCTTATCCAAATCGCACGCTCCAAAAAAAATTGAGATCGGCCTCTAAATTGCACTTGCAATTCTAAATGAGAATGATTTACAATTACACCCAACTTAACGTTCAGCCATACGTCGCGTCATCTTAAACGGCGCAGGAAAGGAAGAGAGAGTCATGATTCAGTCCTTATTCGATCTGCTTCGCACCAGTCTGATTGTTTTGATGGTGGGTCTGGTGGTGAGTATTGGTGTTATGGCAACCATTACCACCCCGTTTCTCGCCCCTGTGGTGCTCTATCTTGGCTGGGTTGTGACGCCGTTGATCCTGGGACTCTCTTTTCTGCGCCGCCGTCCAAAGCGCTTCTCCCGTTATGATGCCAGAATGCTGAATGCACACGGTTAAGCGCTCATTTCAGAGCGTCGTCGAGGCGTGATGGTGTTTCGGGCCAACATCATCATGCTCCGCTTTCGATGCTGGCGTCGCTCTGAAATTCTTATTGTGAAGCGTAATTCACGCCCAGCATCTGTTTTTACTTCCCTTGATAATCAATAACACAATCAGAATGTTACCTGTTATCGTCCACAGCTTTACAGCGCCTCTCCTCTGACAATTGTCCTGACAAGATGGCACATATCGGTCATACTCGATCCGCTAAGGGGCGTCAATGGCGATGTCTGTGTGGAGTAAGGTGGGGAGCATCCGGTGAGGAGCCTTCTGAAGATCAGACGCTGGCCGCTTCAGGTATTGATTGTACTTCCTTTTGCATTGTTGATTCTGGGGGGGGCTGGAATTACCGGTCTGCTTTCTCACGCCAACGGGCAAGCTTCGGTACAGGATCTTACCGTGCGATTGATTCGTGAGGTGAGCCAGCGTATCGATACCCGGCTGCATGCCTTCATACAATCTCCCACCGATGTGGTGCGCCTTAATGTTGACATGTTCCAGCAGGGGCATGTGGAGTGGGAAGGGAGTGTCAGTATTGAGCGTGACTTTTTTCGGCAGCTCCAGCAGTTCAAGGTTCAGGGTATCTTTTACGGTGCCGTGGATGGAACCGGCGTGGCGGTGTTTCGTCAAAAGGGTGGCACGTTTCAATCCCGCGTCATTACCAAGCCTCCCCAGCGTCGATTTTTTGCCCTGGATGCCACCGGGCGGCGAATCAAGCAGGTTAAGGAGCTGAACTGGGATCCCCGTACCCGGCCCTGGTATCTGGGAGCGATGCAGAGCGGAAAGCTGATCTGGAGCAAGGTGTACACCTTTACCGACGGTGTGTTGGGGATTACCGCTTCGCAGCTATTCAAGGATTCCACCGGCAAACCTCGGGGTGTGATCGGGGTGGATCTTGATCTTGGTTTTATAAGCGACTTTCTAAAATCTATCGAACTGAGCCAGTCGGCACAGATTTTTATTGTAGAGCCCAACGGCAATCTGGTGGCCTCTTCATCGAATGAGCCGCTTTCCAGGCCTGGTGATAATGGCAAAGACTTACAGCGGGTTCCGGCGCTTCAGAGCAATAATTCCATCATTCAGGCCACCGTGCGCAAGGCGTTGTTGGAGTATGGCTCCTTTGGTGAATTCTCCGATGCGAAAGTTCTGCCGATCCAGCTCGGCGAGGAGTTGGTGCATGTGCAGCTCACTCCTTTTCAAAACCTCCAGGGGTTGCAGTGGGTATTGGGTGTCGCCATTCCTGAGCGGGATTTCATGGCCCGCATTCGTGAAAATAGCCGTACGACCATTTGGTTGACCATTGGCGTGCTGCTGGTAACGGTGTTGATCGGCTATATCATAGCTCAATTTTTGATGCGCCCCATTGAGAGCTTGAGTGACGTCTCTCGTAAGATTGCCAAGGGCAATTTTGACCAGATGGTGGATGTAGAGATTCATTGGAGCCGGGAGTTGCGTATTCTCTCCAGTGCTTACAATGTCATGCGTCAGCAGCTTGGCGAACTGTTTGCCCGGCTGGAGAAGAGCAACGCCAACCTGGAGCACAAGGTAGATGAGCGTACCGGTGAATTAAATCTGGCCCTGGAGAAGGCGGAGGATGCCACCCGTGCCAAGAGTGACTTTCTGGCCAATATGAGTCATGAAATCCGAACCCCGATGAACGCCATTATCGGTATGAGCCATCTGGCACTGCAGACTCAGCTGACGCCAAAGCAGGAAGACTATATCCATAAGATTCATACGGCCTCCAACTCCCTCCTGGGTATTATCAATGACATCCTGGATTTTTCCAAAATTGAGGCAGGCAAGATGGCTTCCCAGTTGGAGGATCTAAATCTCAAGCTGTTGGTGCAGAGTGTCTTTCACATCAACAAGGCTCCGGCGCTGCAAAAAGGGGTGCACTTCTCCTATCGGTATGATCCCGATCTGCCGGAGGCGATCCGAAGTGACCGAACGCTTCTCAACCAGATTCTCATCAATCTGACTGGAAATGCGGTCAAATTCACGCCTGGTGAACGTAGCGTTACCCTGGAGGCGCATCGAAGCGGTAGTGAAGTCTGCTTTGAGGTGATTGATGAGGGGATCGGCATCCCCAAAGAGAAGCAAGAGACGGTATTCGAGGCGTTTGAACAGGTGGATAGCACTGAACATACTCGCCATCGGGGCACCGGGCTTGGTTTGGCGCTGGTGAAAAAAGCGGTGGAGCTGCTGGAGGGCTCTGTCACCCTGGAGAGCGACCTTGGCAAGGGGTGCCGCTTTACGGTGCGCCTGCCGTTGATTCCGGCCAAAACCCGCCATCTTATGACCGCCTCCGAACAGTTTGCCAATCTACAATTTGAGGGGTGTCCGGAAGATATTTTGATGATTGACGACGATCCCATGGGGCGGGCAATGATGCGCTCTTTGTTACTGGATATCGGTCTGGACATGGTGGAAGCGGAGCACGGTAAGGCCGGGTTGGAGAAGTTGCAGGAAGGATTGACCCCCAAGTTGATCTTTATGGATATGGAGATGCCGGAGATGAACGGCGTGGATGCCATCCAGGCGATTCGGGCTGAAGAGCGCTGGCATGATCTTCCTATCATCGCCTTCTCGGCCAACGCCTTTGTGGACCAGAGAGAGCGTGCCTTACGGGCCGGTGCCTCTAACTATTTGACGAAGCCTGTGGAATTTGAACATCTGTTGCCATTGCTGGATATCTATCTTAATTCGATGCACAATGAAGAAGAGGATGATTTCGATGAACAGGGCGATGACAAGCCTCTGTCTTCGGAATTGGTGCAGCAGGTGCGTGATGGCCTTGAGAAGCTGGCAGCGCTGCCACTCTTTGACTCCAAGAAGATTGTCGAACTGAGTCGTCACCTTCGCACGCTTTGCAACGATTACGATCATCCGTACGATGCACCGCTTAGGGCTGTAGAAGAGGCGGTGTTTTCCCGGAACTCCAAGCGGGTTCCTGAACTTATTGCCGAGACTATGAAGCTGAATCCTAACGATTATGGCGAAAATACTGATCGTTGACGATGATAATCAGGCTGTAGAACAGATGACGCATCTGGTGGCAGAGGCCGGCCACGATGCCGATTTTCTTCTGGAGCCCGATTTCCTGATTGAAAAGCTTGAAGCGGATCCTCAGGATCTGATTCTGCTGGATTTTAATATGCCCGGCGTTGATGGTCTGACGCTTCTTGAGCGTATTAAGAAGCATAAGGTAATTCGCGATATCCCGGTGATCATGGTTACCGGTGATACGGAAGAGCGCCTGATTTCGCTCTGTTTTGAGCGTGGTGCTGTGGATTTCGTCAAAAAGCCGATTCTGCCTCTGGAGTTGCAATCACGCATCAAGATTGCCCTCACCACGCGTGAGCATATTCAGGCCATCCAGAGTCAGAAAGAGGAGTTGGAGCAGTCCCACCTCTTTACCCAGACGGTTCTTGATAATATTCGTGACGCCCTCTGTGTATTGGATGTTGCCACCGGCACGATTCTGGAGGCCAATCGGGTCTTTCTGCATCAAATTGGCTGTAAGCGGGAGGAGATTATTGGTGCGACGATGCTCCCTTCTCTGCCTGACTCGCGTCATGAGATGCTGCTTCAGGAGAACCGCCCCAAGTTATTGGCCCAGCTCTCTACCATTTATGAGGCCGGCAAGGCTGAATCCCGTGAGTGCCAATACAGCAGTCACACCGGCGAGGAGCGTTACACCAAACGCTACCTGATCCCTATCCGCTCGGTGGATAAAAATGCCCCCTCACGGGCGCAGATGCTGATTATCTCCCGCAACACCACTGAGCGGCGACTGTTTGAGGATCGTCTCAAGCATCTGGCCTTTCATGATGTACTGACCGGACTGCCCAACCGACAGCTCTTCAATGATCGTCTTGAACAGGCTCTGGCTCAGGGGCGGAGACATAACCAACCTGTTGCCGTGGCGCTGTTTGATCTGGATCGTTTCAAAAATATTAACGACACCATGGGCCATGACGTTGGTGATATGCTGCTTCAGGAGGTGTCCAGTCGGCTGCTATCCTGCGTGCGGGCCAGTGATACTGTGGCTAGACTGGGTGGAGACGAATTTACCGCCGTATTAACCAATATTCAGTCCTGGGATTATGCCCACCATGTGGCGCAGAAGATTCTTCTAACCTTGGGCGAGAGGCTTACATTGGGTGAGCATCAACTCACCATCACCACCAGTATTGGCATCAGCATCTTTCCCTTTGACGGCCAGGATATTCCCACGCTGCTCAAGAAG
>JADFWT010000076.1 GCA_015233785.1 Magnetococcales bacterium | reverse complement strand
TGTAAATAATCATGGCGCTGTTTCTATCGTTCCAAGTGCTGGGTATTCTGTGGGTGCTTGTACCCCGGAGTGATGCTCCGTACCGTTATGTGGTGACGATAATAGTGTTGGTTGTGGCGCTTACTGTAGCGTGGTCTGTCCGGCATCAATGGCGTCGTTTAGGGTGGGGGGTGGTTGGGCTTCTACTGGGAGCCGGGAGTGCGTTTTGGGGCGTAGAGGGCGGCATCAATCCCATATGGAAGCTGCCGGTGGAGCGGGGAACCTATCAGGTTACTGGCCTGATGTCCGATATGGCGGTGGGTGAGGGGCGTACCCAGCTCTGGATTGAGCAGGCTATTATAACCTCACAGGACGGGCATTCTTCTGAACATCATTATGAAGTTCCAGGTGTCCTTCTTCTGAAAGTCTACCGTCAGCAGGTAGATGTGCTGCCAGGTGATCGGATTGGTGGCAGGTTTCGCCTCTATAGACCTCATGGCAGCAAAGTTCCCGGTGTCTTTGATTATGCGCGTTATCTTCGCCATCAGGGTATAACCGCAACCGGATATTTGCGCGGTTCGATGCAGCGTATCGAATCTACAGATGCATGGCGGGTCAATCGGTTTCGAGAGCGCTTCTCCCGCTGGATTGGACGCCATCTGTCTGCCGAGATTCACGGTGTCACTGAAGCGCTGCTTCTGGGAAAGCGTGGCCGCATTGCTCCTGAACAGAATGAGGCGCTGCGTACCTCAGGATTGATCCATCTGGTGGCCATATCGGGGCTTCATCTTGGGTTGGTAGCGGGGTGGAGTTTTGTGTTGCTTCGGTTATTGATGGCGCTGATTCCAGCCTTCTCCATCCGTTGGGACGTGCGGCGTCCGGCGGCTTTTCTGGCACTGATACCCATGCTCGGTTATGGGGCGTTGGCCGGATGGTCGTTGCCTACTCAAAGGGCGGCCATTATGGCGGTATCGCTGCTGGTGGCGGTGGGGTTGGGGCGGTCCAATCAATCCTGGAGGGCGTTGGGGATGGCGGCCATACTGCTGCTGTTGTGGCGACCTCATGAGCTTCTTGGAGCCGGTTTTCAGCTCTCTTTTGCGGCGGTGGCGCTGCTGCTGTTCGTTACCTCGCTGGAGGTCGGTCCCAAGCTGCGGCAGTGGCTGCGCAAGAGGGAGGTGATGGTGGCCGACACCCACGGTGCACCTTCCAGGCCGCATCTCTCTTGGCTGCAACGATTGGGGGTTCAGGGGGTGCTGTTGGCGCTGGGGTCTGCTGCTGTGGGGTTGGGGTTGGCCCCTCTGACAGCGCACCATTTTCACCAGATTTCCCCATATGGGCTTCCGGCCAATCTGCTGGCCATCCCGTTGGTGGGTTTGGTGGCGGTGCCCCTGGGCTTGATGACGCTGCTGTTGTATGGCCTCTGGGAGGGGGCGGCGGTGCTGTTTCTGGAGATGGCTGGCGGTACCCTTCAGGGGTTGTTGGTGTGGGCAGAGGTGGTTACCGACTGGCCAGGGTCCTGGGTTCGTCTTCCTGGGCCGCATCTCGCCGGGGTGGTGTTATTTCTGGCGGGGGGTGTGGGCGTGGTGGTTTGGCGGCGTTGGTGGTGGCGTTTGGGGGCGATGTCCGTGGGGGTAGTTGGGCTTCTATGGCCTTATCCAGAGCCGCCATCGGGCCATTTTCATCTGGCGTCCCTGGATGTGGGGCAGGCGCAATCGTTGGTGCTGCGCGCCCCAGATGGCGCTTGGTCGGTGCTGGATGCCGGTGGGGCGCTGACAGCGCGCTTCAACGTGGGGGAGTCCATCATCTCTCCCTATCTGTGGCGTCACAATGTGCGGCATCTGAAGCGGGTGGTGTTGAGTCATCTGGATAAGGATCACATGGCGGGAGCAGCCCGGCTGTTGCGGAACTTTACCGTGGGGTCGCTGTGGATCCCGCTTCCCAATGGGGATGATCAGCAGCGCCCCCTGGTAAAGCAGCTTATGAAGGTGGCTAAAGAGCAAGAAGTGCCGGTTCGTGAGGTGGGGTTGGGGGAGGTTGATCACGATGGTCCATTGGCAATCCGGGTTCTGCATCCTGCCTTGGATGACGGTCTCGAAGCCCGTGAGGCTCTGAGCCCCAACAACCGTTCTCTGGTGTTGGAGTTGAGCTGGCGGGGGTTGCGGATACTGATTCCGGGTGATATTGAGCAACCGGCGGAGCAGCAACTTCTGGCCTCGGATCTTCTAATGAAGGTTTCCATAGTGGTGGCACCGCATCACGGTAGCAAAAGCTCCAGCAGCCCAGCTTTTATCAAGACGCTGGATGCCGATCATGTGCTTTTCAGTTTAGGGCGGGCCAACCGTTATGGATTTCCGCATCCGCTGATCTGGCGGCGTTGGCGGGATGCTGGCGTTACGCCATGGCGCACCGATCACCACGGCACTCTCACCATCTCCAGTGATGGCCAGAGCTACCGGGTTATTCCATTTGTCAGACCGGGAGGCTGATCCCTTTATAATTATCATCACTAGGTGACGTTAATGGCCCGGTGAGGGAGGTCTTGGCCAAATAATGATGGCCGGGGTAAATGTCAGACCGATGTTGGATTGGTAGTTAAATAATCATTTATTTAGAATAAACAGTGTTCTATTCTGGAAATAGAGAATTTAGATAAGTGGCGGAGTCTGCGTTTTCTTCATTTTCCCAATCGTCCGGTTGGAGTAGCATAGAGACTGGGTATCCATTGTAGCCATATCGATGGTTTTTTGCGCAGATTCATGGCCATGCCGCATGCGTTGATCATCGTATTATCGGGGAGTTGAAGAATCGTGCAGTGTCCCAGTTGCGCCTCTGAGAATCGGGAATCCGTGCGCTATTGCACGCATTGCGCCGCGCCCCTGTTTCTATTTTGCATCAAGTGCAGTTTTCCGGCGGCCCAGGAAGATCGTTTTTGTGGCGGTTGCGGCTCACCATTGCTGCATCTTTTGGCTCAGCCGCCCGAAGGTGCTATGGCAACCGTTGGGCAGTCGGCCATGTTGTCCCCCATGGGGAGTCAGCCCGCACGCAATATCCAAGACGGAAGCGGCAGCCCCTCTATGGAGTCGGAGCGCAAGAACGTCACCGTGCTGTTTGCCGACATATCCGGTTTTACCTCCATGAGCGAAAAGCTCGATCCGGAGGAGGTGACCAACATCATGAACGCCTGCCTCAAGCTACTGGCCGACTGCGTGATCCGCTACGAAGGGTATGTGGATAAGTTTATCGGCGACTGCATTATGGCTATTTTTGGAGCACCCATCACCCACGAGAATGACCCGGAATTGGCGGTTCGAGCGGCACTGGATATGAATCGGGAGATGGAGGAGTTCAATAAACATCTACCGGTGAAGCTGGAAAAACCCCTGACGCTGCATACTGGTATCAACACCGGCGTGGTGATTGCCGGTGGTGTGGGATCCGATCAGAAAATGCAGTACACCGTGATGGGCGATACGGTGAATTTGGCTGCCCGACTGGAGTCCATTGCCCACGATGGACAGGTATTCGTCTCCAGCTATACGCACAATCTGACCCGCAACTTTTTCGAGTTTGTCCGGCTGGATCCCATTTTAGTAAAGGGCAAGAAGGATCCGGTGGCGGTCTATGAGGTGGTGCGGGCTAAATCCCTCCGTGAGCAAAGCCGCCACGATTCCCGTATTGTGGCACCCATCGTTGGGCGTCAGCATGAGATCGACGCACTGGTGGGTTGCGTGCAGCGACTCTCCGAGGGTCAGGGACAGGTGGTGTTTCTGATCTCCGATCCCGGCATTGGCAAAAGCCGCGTGCAGCAGGAGGTGAAGAGCCAATTTAAGAATTTTGAGATTCAGGTGATTGAGGGCACTTGTCGCTCCTTCAGTCGTACCACCAGCTACTATCTGTTTCTGGAGCTTCTCCAGCAGCTCTTCAGCCTGGATCCTGACGATATGGAAGCGGCCATGGCGGATAAGATCGCCCGCAATCTACCACTTCTTCTGGGGCTGGATTCCAACGATTTGAGTACCGAGGCCAAAGAGGCCATCGTCTTTTTTGGCGGCGTGATGGGGGTGCAGTTCGATGACTCCTACGGCATTCGGATCGAGCAGATGGATGCCCAGGAGTTGAAGATCTCTACCTTCCGTGCATTTCGCTGGTTTTTTCATCAACTGGCCCTGACCAAGCCGCTGTTGCTGGTGCTGGAAAATCTGCACCATGCCGATGCAACTTCCATTGAATTGATTGGTTATCTGTTTGAATACCTTAATGAAAAGCCCATCATGCTGCTTTTGGTGATGCGTCCGGTCAAGGATCACCCATCGGCCAAGTTGGTACCCATTGCCAGCAAACGTCTTGGAGAGCACTCCCTGGAGATCACCTTTGAGCGTCTCACTGAATCGGAGTGTGACCAGATGGCTCGCCATCTGCTGGAGACCGAGCAGGTGCCGATGCCGATTCTTGAACTGATCCGTGCCCGTGCCGATGGCAACCCCATGTATATTGAGGAGATTATTCGTAGTCTGGTAGACGATGGCGTCATCGAGAAGAATGAAGCCCAGGAGATTCAGATTGTGCGGCCACTGGAAGAAGTGGCCATTCCAAGCTCTATTCACGGGCTGATTATCGCCCGTATTGACAAGCTGCAAAACGATCTGAAAGAGGCACTGCATACGGCGGCGGTGATCGGTCCGGTCTTTACCCTGGAGCTTCTTCAGCGGGTGGTGCCGGTTAGAAATCTGGATGAGAAGCTCGGCCAGTTGGTGGAGATGGGTATGATCTTCGAGTCCAAGTCGTTCCCCTCCATTGAGTACAGTTTTCGTAATATTCTCACCCAGGAGGCGATCTACTCCACGCTGACCCATAAGAAGCGCAAGGAGCTGCACGGCGGCGTGGCGGCCGAGATCGAGAGCTTTTACGAAAGCCGTTTGGAGGATCACTTTGAGGAGTTGGCGCAACATTTTCTTCAGGCTGGAGATAAGCGTCAGGCTTTTCTATATGAAGGGCGCTGCGGTTTTAAGGCCAAAACCAACTACGCCAACCAGGATGCGGCGTTCCATCTTAAGCGGGCCTTAAACCTGGCCACCGAACTTGATGAGCCGGAGGATATAAAGCCCTACGCCATCGCCCTTTCGGAGGTGTTGGAGCTGAGTGGTGATATTCCTGGTGCCATCGTGGCCCGCCAGAGCATTATCCAATCCCTGGAGGATCCGGAGCGTAAGGCGGATCATCTGCGGGTGGTGGGCAAGATGCAGGAGAAGCGCGGCCAACCCAAGCTGGCGCTGGAGGCGTATGATGAGGCATTCCGGTTGCTGGAGTATCATCCAGATACCGTATCGGTAGCGCGTGTACTGATGAATCAAAGCTGGATTTTAAACCGGCTCGGCAAGACCGAAACCGCCGTGAAGAAAGGGACGCGGGCCTTGGAGATTTTCGAGCTGCATGAGGCTCGGGAGGAGGAGGCGTTGGCCTGCAACAATCTTGGGGTGTTCTATGAGTATCTCGGAGAGTTGGAGCGCTCGTTGGGCTTCAACCTTCGCAGCCTGAAGATTTTCAAAGAGGTGGGCAATCGCCGTCAAACCGGCAATCTCTATCTTTCTCTGGGCTTTGCCCACTACAAGATGAACGACTATCCCAAGGCGCTGGAGTATTTTACCAAAGCGCACAAGGTAACCTGTCGCATCGGCAATCTATATGGCATCGGCACGGCGCTGACCAACAAAGGTCGCACATTGGTCCATATGGATCGGCTGGATGAGGCGGAAGAGGCGCTGTTGGAGGCGCTTTCGGTGCATCGTCGTCTGGATTTGCGGCGCAAGACCATCGCCAATGAGTGGTTGTTGGTCAGCTTCTATCTGGATCGTGGTGATGTGCGGGCAGCCCGTGAGCATCTGGATGGTGCCCGGCGCATGGTCAAGGCCCAGGATGACCCACTGGATATGGCCAAAACCCTCTGGTTGGAGGCCAGTCTTCTTCAGCGTGAGGGCAAAAAGCCTGATGACCGCTTTGAGGAGGCCATGGCGCTCTACCGGGAGAACGGCAAAGAGGCGCTGGCTGATGAGGTGCAACAAGCGCTGGATCTCTACCGGGCCGAACACGCCTCCTAGGGTCTGCCTGTGCCGTTGACATTTCGTGGAGTCCCCTCTAATGGATTGCATTGACCCACCCGACCATCTCTGTTTTGGCCATACCAGCTTTGCTCATGTTTGATTTCGAACTGCCTGAAGAGCGCATTGCCCAGCATCCGGCGCAACCTCGGGATGCGGCCCGTCTGTTGATCAGCGAGCAGGACGGCTGTCGGGATGGTTGTTTTAAGGATCTTCCAGGTCTGCTTCGGTCTGGCGATCTTCTGGTGCTGAATGATACCCGCGTGCTACCGGCACGGCTGTTCGGCATCAAGCCCACGGGTGGGCGGGTGGAGGTGCTGCTGCTGCGTCCTCTGGGGGATGAAGAGGGGCGCTGGCAGGCACTGCTGAAGAGTAATCGCCCGGTGCGCATGGGAGATGCCATCACCATTGCCGAAGGGTTTAGTATTGTGCCGGAGCTGCGCGATGATCGTGGTGTGGCACGGGTGGTTCTGGTCTGCGAAGGGGCATTGAAGCCGGAGGCGGCCATTGTGCGTTACGGTAAGGTGCCGCTGCCGCCATACATCGCCTCGTCTGGGGAGGAGGGGCTGGATCGGCAGCGCTATCAGACGGTATTTGCCAAGGAGCCGGGCGCGGTGGCAGCGCCCACGGCGGGGCTTCATTTTACCCCGGAGCTGTTGGATCAACTGGCTCGGATGGGGGTGGAAAGCGCCCGTGTCACGCTGCATGTGGGGCTTGGTACCTTCCAGCCCATGCGGGATGAGGATCCCAAGCAGCATGTGATGCATAGCGAGTGGCGGCGTCTGGGGCCGGAGGCCGCGGCGCAGATTAACCGCACCCGTCGGCGGGGGGGGCGGATTATTGCGGTAGGGACCACGGCGGTCCGTACTTTGGAGAGCGCCGTAGGTGCCACTGGTATGGTGCGGCCGGTGGAGGGAGAGACGCAGCTCTTTATTCAGCCGGGCTTTAAGTTTCGGGTGGTGGATCGCATCATTACCAATTTTCACCTTCCCAAGACCACGCTGCTGTGGCTGGTGGCCGGGTTTATCGGCTGGGCGCGTCTGGGGCGGGATTATCGACACGCTCTGGATGGGGGGTATCGCTTTTACTCCTATGGGGATGCGATGTTTTTGCAGCCAGAAGAGCGGGGCTCCGCAAAGCATCTGGAGATGGATCAGCAGGGGTAACGGAGAGAGAGATGCAGGGATTTCACTTTGAGTTGCAACACACTGATCCTTCCGGGGCGCGGGCCGGTTTGATGACCACCCCCCACGGCACGGTAGAGACGCCCATTTTTATGCCGGTGGGCACGCGGGGTACGGTGAAGGCTATGACGGTGGAGGATGTTCGTCGCTCTGGGGCCTCTATGGTGCTTGGCAATACCTACCATCTGTTTTTACGCCCTGGTGCCGATTTGATTGAGCGGCTGGGGGGGTTGCACCGTTTTATGAACTGGGATGGGCCGATCTTGACCGATTCTGGCGGCTTTCAGGTGTTCAGTCTGGGTAAGTTGCGCACCATTGGCGAAGAGGGAGTATCGTTTCAATCGCATATCGACGGCTCCAAGTGCTTTTTAAGTCCGGAGATTGTGGTGAAGGCTCAGGAGCAGTTTGGTTCTGATGTGATGATGCAGTTGGATGAGTGCCCGCCGTTTCCTTCTGAGCGGAAATATGTAGCCCGCTCCATGGAGCTGTCGGTACGCTGGGCGGCCCGTTCGAAAGCGGCCAGAGTTCCCCCTGAAAAGAGTGGTCAGGCGCTGTTTGGGATTATTCAGGGGGGCATGGAGGAGGATCTGCGCCGGGCCTCAGCTGAGGCGCTGGTAGAGATCGGTTTTGAGGGGTATGCCATTGGCGGTCTATCGGTGGGCGAGCCCAAGGAGATCATGCAGGAGGTGCTCTCCTATGCGCCTGATTTTCTCCCCAAGGCCCAGCCGCGTTATCTGATGGGGGTAGGAAAGCCGGAAGATCTTCTCTATGCGGTGGGGCGCGGGGTGGATATGTTTGATTGTGTGATGCCGACGCGCAATGCCCGCAACGGTCATCTGTTTGTGGATGGAGATGGTGGGCATGTAAACATCAAGCAGGCACGTTTTCGTGAGGATCCGTCGTCGCTGGATGCATCGTGCGGCTGTGGGACGTGCGCCCACTACAGCCGGGCCTATCTTCATCATCTGTACAAAAATCGGGAAATTCTGGGCATTATGCTGATGACGCAGCACAATGTCCATTACTATCAGGCTCTTATGAAAGGCATGCGTCTGGCGATTCTGGAGGATCGTTTTGAGGCGTATGTCAAGGCGCGTCTTGAGAGGCGTGCCGAGCCGCTACTATAGTTCGATCTCCACCCCTTCACGGGCCAGTATCCATTTGGGATCGTGCTCGGTGGGGGGGAAGCGCTCATGGAGGCTCGCCAAGAGTTTCTCCAGATCCTCGTCAGAACGGGTGGGCTCGTGGTGGGTAAAGTAGAGGGCTTTGGCCTCGGCCCGCCGCGCCAGCTTGATGGAGTTTTCAAAGGTGCCGTGACCCCAACCCACCTTGCCGTTGAAGTACTCTTCGTCGGTATAGGCTGAGTCGATGATAAAGGCGTCCACCCCGTGGATAAAGTCCATGAGCTCCTGGTTACGTTCATCTATAAAAGATTGATATTCCAGGAAATTAAGCCGATCCATTTCGTTTTGGTTTTCGGCATCATCGGGATAGATATTTAGCGGCCATTCGTGATCGCCGGTAAAGAAGACCGACTTGCCGTTGCACTCCACCTTATAGCCAAAGTTGAGCACCGGGTGATTCATGAGAATATTGGTCACCTTGGCATCGCCCACTTCGATGGTCTGTCGCTCTCGAAGGGTGGTGTACTCCATGGTGGCGTTCAGCTCTTCTTCCCGCACCGGGAAGTAGCTGTACTCCATCTGCCGGGCCAACACTTCTCGAATGGAGCGATGGTTGACCGGATCAAAGGCACCGTGGATCTTGACGCAGTTGCCGGGAATAAAGACTGGAATAAAGAATGGCAACCCCTGGATATGGTCCCAATGGGTGTGGGTGATAAAGATATGACAGGTGATCGGCAGGCTAGCCAGCAGAGTATTGGCCAGCGGAAAGATGCCGGATCCGGCATCAAGAATGATCAATTCGCCATTATCGGAGCGCACCTCAATACAGGTGGTATTACCACCGTAACGAACGGTACGCGCACCGGGAGAGGGGATAGAGCCCCGCACGCCTCGAAAAACGATCTTCATAGAGCGATCCAGTTGTTCATGATAACTCCGGGTCCGAGGCAAATTCCGTCCAGAGATGGTGGATGGCGTGAGCCGCTTCGCCTTTGGGGTCAAAGAGGGGACCATATACCGATTCGGGGAACTTTTCCTCGAGGTTGAGTTTATGTTTTTTCACTTTAAGCAACCATTGATTGGCGATGGCGCTGGCCATCAACACGCAGTCATAGGGGCTGGGTAGCTGGGACTCTTCGTCATTGGTGTCGGGTCGTTGGTTTGCCAAACTTGCGTGCAGCGGTTCGGGGAGTCGCCACGCTTCGGCGATGGCGGTTCCCAGTGTGCCGTGATCAAAGGTCGAACCGGACATGGTCAGCTCGGTTCCCTTTAAGGATCCTTTTTTCCAGTTGCTGAAAAAGTCGGAGAAGGCGTCGTCATCTCCCAGGCGCTTCATGGCCAGCAGTTCAAAGGAAAAGATCAGTCCTGCCACCTGGATGCCCTGGAGTTGAATCAAGGGGAGTTTCGCCTTATGGGCCAGCATTCTGGCGAGGGCACCGGTGGTGTAGGCCAGTTGGTGAAAGCGGTTGATCTCTTCCGGAAGGAGGCTATTTCGGGCCGGTTTTTGATCCAGTGCGCTCAGGGCCAGATTTTTGACGATGTTGACGCCCACCACCACAGCGGCCTGTTTCGGTGAACTGAGTGGTTTGGCCAGACCAAACTCCAGGGCGTTGATCTGCCGCAGGATATGCAGGGTAAGAATGGGGTCGGTATGGATCGCCTCCAACAGCTCTCTGGGCGGGCAGTTGACGTCCGTGGTCATCACAAGGATGCGCCTTCTCGTGATGGGAAAAGGGGGCATCTTCTTCACTTGGGCGAGGATTTTTTTTCCAGGCCGTTGCATCATGAGACCTCTGAAACGCTGAGAGTTTCGCCAATCGACATAAAATCACACACAAAGTCAAGCAAGTTTAAGGCCATCTGACTGTAATTCCGTCCATATGGTTCGGAATAAGGGTTAAATATGCAAATAATGCCACCATCCGGCTCACGAGTCTTTGACGAAAAGTGCCTTTTCATGCATAGAATAGCCGATTCGAAAGTGAAAGTAACCACACCGGGATTAAATTCCCATATTATATGACCATCAAGAGGATTGGGGGCGTGCCACCATGGGGCGACTCCATCACGATCAAGGAGCAGAATAACCATGTTGGATCTATTGATCACGCCTGCCTATGCAGAAGCTGCCGGTGGGAGCGGAGATGCTGCCATGCATAACATTGTGTTCATGGTACTGCTGTTCGCAATTTTCTATTTTTTGCTGATTCGCCCGCAACAGAAGCAGGCCAAGGTTCATCGTGAGATGGTAGCCAATCTTCAGCGGGGCGATTCGGTGGTGACCAGCGGCGGTATCATGGGCAAGATCCATCGTGTGGAAGAGGATGTGGTGGTGGTGGAAGTGGGCGAAGTGGATGGTGCGGGCAAGGATCCCCGTCCGGTTCGTCTGCGGGTACAGCGCAATACCATCAGCGGCATGCTGGCCAAATCGGGTGGTTCGGCCGATGCGGCCGATGCGGCCGATGCTGACAAAGGCTGATATCCCATTTGTTTTCTTCCATCATAACAGGATGATGATCGCATGCGCCGTTTACCCATCTGGAAGCCGGTTCTACTTGGACTGGTGATTCTGGTCTCGCTGCTTTTTGCCTTACCGACCCTGTTGGTTGGTTACAATGTCTCTCTGCCTTCTTGGATGCCTGACAAGGTTCTGCATCGGGGGTTGGATCTGCAAGGGGGTATCTATCTACTGCTCCATGTGGAGAGTGACAAGGCGGTGGAGCAGGCCACGGATAACTTTATGAGTGATATCCGTCTGGCGATCCGCGAGAGCAAGCAAAAGTTACGTTTTCGCAAAATCGAGCGATCCGGGATGGATACGGTACGTATTCAGCTCACCGACCAATCCAACCCGGCCCAATTGGTGACGGTTATCAAAGAGGCATTGCCTCGTAAAAACGTACGTCACGATCCCACGGAAAATGCGGTGTTGATCTCTCTGGTGTTGGAAGAGATTACCGAGATCCGCAAGTGGGCTTTGGATACGTCCATTCAGACCATTCGCTCGCGCATTGATCAATTTGGCGTTTCGGAGCCCACCATTCAGCGGCAGGGAACCGAGCGTATTCTAGTGCAATTGCCGGGCATGGATGATCCGGGCCGCGCCAAGGAGTTGATCGGCAAGACCGCTCGTCTGGAGTTCCGTATGGTGGACGAGAAGGGTGATGTAGATCGGGCGTTGAAGGGTTATCCAGTCCCCGGCAGCCAGATTTTTTATGGGGTGGCCGAGGTTCGCGCCAATGGTCAAAAGGTGCGTGAGCCCTATCTGTTAAAAAAATCCGTGGCCCTCTCTGGGGATATGCTCAAGACGGCGCGGGTGAATTTTGACAATCAGGGCGCTC
>JADFWT010000075.1 GCA_015233785.1 Magnetococcales bacterium | reverse complement strand
GTACGTAGCACAATGCGCACAAACCAGTTGTTCAACTCCTGACGAATCCGCCGTACCGCCTCCAGGCCCGCCTGGTCATGCTCCATCATCACATCCATCAACACCACCGCCGTATCGGGATGTTCACGGAGCAGCAGCACGCCCTCATCGCCGGAGTGGGCGCTGAGAGCCTGAATGCTACGCCCTTCAAACGTCAACTTGCGTAACAACGACCTGGTTAGAAGCTGCATGTCGGGATCATCATCGACAATCACAACCTTCCAGGGGGGGTGCCCAGGCCCGGTGTCGTCTTGATGGGGGTTCTGGTCCTCTTCTGATGGCATGCAGTTTCGCTCCTGTGCCCTGTGTGTTCTGAAACGATGGACGCTCTACAATGGGTAAATCATCTGGCCTTTCCACGAAAAAATTTATCCCGAGGATATGTTTTGCTCATTTGACGCCAGTGGGCTTTGGAAGCCTGGGCCATGCCCATTTTCTCCAGAAGGACGCCATAGAGCACCTGATCCGCTATGGGGGCTCGCTTGGCAGGCTTGAGAGCCTCCAGCTCCTGATGCTGTTGGGGGGAGAGAAGCTTGAAGCTCTGCTTGGCAGATGGCAGGGATTTCCCCCCTTTCTCGGCTGTGACCTGCCAACTGTAGCTCTCTCCAGGCGTCAGCTTCTGGCGGCCTGACCAGGCGATCTGTTTCTTGGTGGTGGTCTCATCCATGACGGTACGGCCCCTGCTATCCTGTACCTTGATGCGGAAACTGGTAACGCCCCGTACGGCTTGCCACTGAAAATGGGGTGTTGATTGCATGATTACAGCCCCAGCAGAGGGGTGTTTCAACTTGACGGCTTGCCGTTTGGAGCCGAAATTTCGCAGGCGGATTCCACCCACTCGACCTTTGCCAAGTGCGGTGAGTATGGTTGGATTATTCTGCGTCCTGCCGGCAACGCCGGGGAGTCTCCCCTTTTTTAACTGGAGCCCCTTCTTGCCGACGAGGAGGGTGTTGGGGCCTTTGATGGTCAGCTTACGAAAATCCTCCAGCCGCATCACCACCACCTTGGAGCGAGGCCCGATCTCAATCTGTTGGCCGGGGAAAAGGTTGACCGCCCGTTTCAGAGTGGAGGTGTCTTTGAAGCCGTCAAACTGCGATACCAGAAGCGCCCGTCCAGTCACATCAAGGGTTAGGGCAATTTCCTTGTTAAATTTCCCGGCCTGGACCGGCGTTGTGACGCCAAAGGTCAAAAACAGAGCCGCCACCAGCAGCCAGCCTACACCGATTCTTCTGAAGTTACGTATCATGATTATTTTCCCCACGCGCATCCAATTCATTTAATTCCGGCTTCCAACCATAGACTTCAATAGCCTCGCGCCCTTTGACCTGCATGGCCCCCAATGCAGTCAGACGCTCTCTCAGGTTGGGATCCTTAAGCTGTTTAAAAACATCATCAGAGCAGAGGATCGGATAACCGACATTTTTAGTCAGTCCTTCGATTCGGGCCGATGCATTAACTGTATCACCAATCACAGTGTATTCATGACGAATATTTGACCCGACATGGCCAACAATGGCCGAGCCGACATGCAACCCAATGCCAATCTTGATAGGTTCGATTCCCTGCTTTTTTAAACGAATATTGAGCTGATCAAGCCGTTTTAGCATATCAAGGGCAGAGCGGAAGGCATCGTCCGACGGCGTAACGATGGTTTTGCCTGGTGCTCCATAGAAGGCCAGAATGCCGTCCCCGATAAATTTATCCAGCGTGCCGTTATGGGCGTGGACCGATTCGGTCATCTGGGTAAAATATTGATTCAGGAGAGAGACAATGGCTTCGGCAGGCTGGTGCTCGCTACGGGTGGTAAAGCTTCGGATATCCGACATCAGTACACACACTTCCATCTTGACCCCCCCCAACTGGGGATGGATCACCCCGGTCTGGATCTGCTCCAGAACCTGAGGCGAGACATAGCTGCCAAAAGAGGTTCTCAACCGTCGCCGCTCCAGTACACTGATGACCCCTTCGGCCCCCAAGCCCAGCAGCAGCGCCAGCGTTCCGGTGACAATAGGGGCCGTCAACGGAACGGCCACCCCGGAGCTTACCGCCGCTTTCGCCGCCCACCACCCGGCGGTTAAGAGTGCCAGATAGGTGAGCAGCGCCGCCATGGGGGTGCGTCCAAGCCAGAACAGCCCACACAGCAGCAGCGTTCCCAGCAACATCGGCAGGGAAGATCCCCACAGTTGGAAGCGTTCCGGCGGCGTCATCATGCCGCGCCACAGCAGGGTCCGCAGTGCCTGGGCGTGAACATAAACCCCAGGAACCGAATCGACTTCGACTGGAATGCCATCCACAAGGTTTGCCACGGGAACCTGATGTAGATCCAGATAGCCAGCCGTATCACCCAGCAGCACTGGCCTGCCCTGAAAATGGGCTTCCAGGGCAGCCACATCACGCTTCTTCAACCATTCGATGACCTGTACAAAGGAGACGCTTTTGAACGGTGCCCCAATGGTGTAATCGATGAGACCGGATGTGCGTTTTTTTTCGATGTGTTTGGGATCGATCATGGCGGCCATACGGGCGGCCAGCGTCCGGCGCTGCGCCTCCGGGCGGGTGATCTGGCCCAGATAGGCCCGACTGATGCCATCGGACCCTACCGGTACATAAAGGTAGGCTAGATCTCCCAATGGCCCCATGGCAAACAGCGCTCCCAGCGTGGAGCGATCAATGGTAAACTCCTGCCCTTTCTGGTCCCAAAACTGCCCCAGAACCAGCGGTACTTGATGCTGCAACATACTCAGCAGTCCAAGGCGTAGCTCGGAGCCGTAACCGGGAGGAAACTCGGAGAATGCAACGTCGGCCAGCTCAGGCTTGCCGGAAACCTGAGCCAACCTGGGAAGATAACCGCTTAGAAAATGGTGAAAAAGATCATCATAGGAGCTGGCTGGAAGGATATAATCCACCCCCACTACCGAAGGCTTGGCCAGCGCCATGGCCTGGAAAAAATCCCCCCAGTGGGCGTGCCAGAGCGGCTGGGGGCGATCTTGAAAGAGTCGTTCCGCTTCGGCATCCACACCGACCACCACCGGATCCTGGTGGGGGGTCAGAAGACTCTTTTTTGGGAGGGTGTCCAGGTGTTGCACCCGCAACAGATTGCTGATCCGGTCCCAAAGCACTCGGTCAAAGCGCTCGGTAACCGGCCAATGACCCCATGAGAATGCCACGCCAAACAGCAGCAACCCCACGAAGAGCATGGTTCGAATAAGATGGTCGCCTCCTGTAAACATGCAGCCTAGAATAAATCAATCCCGTTCCAGGAACAATCGTCACCAGGGATAAGATGGCCAAGGGCGTAAAAATAGCAACATGGATCCAGGATATGCCCATAGCGTAGAATGGCTACAAGTAATCTCGCCCCCCGCCCCAGAGATGGATGATTGATTATGGTCAATGATGAAACGAGTATTCGCAGCTCTAAGAAGAAATTGATCTCTATGGTCTTTTCGTTTCGAAATGAGCAGGAGAACATTCCTGAGCTGATTCGGCGAACCCAAGATGCCTTAAGCGGGCACCCCTATGACCACGAGTTGATCTTCGTTAACGACGACTCCAACGATGGTTCCATGGCACTGCTGGATACATTTGCCCGGCAGGATTCTCGCATCAAGGTGATCAACATGTCGCGCCGTTTCGGGGTGTCGGAGTGCGTGCTGGCGGGGATGCGTCATAGTTCCGGGGATGCCGTGATCTATATGGATGCCGATCTTCAAGATCCGCCGGAGCTGATTCCGGAGCTGCTTGAAAAGTGGCAGCAAGGGGCGGAAGTGGTCCACACCACACGAACCGAAAGGTTGGGTGAATCGTGGCTAAAGATGCGCATAACCGCCCTCGCCTACTGGATTATCAACCTATTTGCCGATATTCATATTCGCCCCAATACCGGTGATTTTAAACTGCTCTCTCGCCGCGCCATCGATGAACTTCTACGGCTACAGGAGGCGGACCCATTTCTGCGTGGGTTGGTCAATTGGATCGGCTTTGAGCAGTCGTATGTTTACTACCGCCGAGATCCTCGTCATGCGGGAGATACGCACTATCCACTACTCCGAAGCCTCAACCCCACACGGGCATTCTTTAGCGGCCTGACATCGTTCTCTTCCACGCCGCTCTACATATCGCTGGTGATGGGATTTTTGGTATCGTTGATAGCATTTGTCTATCTTGTCGTAGTGGTGGTTACCAAATATTTGGGTTTGAACATCCCCGGATGGACCGCACTGATGGTGACCATCCTCTTTATGGGCGGGATCAACCTGTTGACCATCGGCGTGCTTGGGGTTTATATCGGGCGCATCTTCAAGATTGTTCGCAGTCGGCCCCAGTACATCATTCGGGAATTGGTTAATTTGAGCGGCGATGAAGCGTTCTCCTTATCCACCGCTCCGGCTCCCTGCCGAGGAGGCCCACTGCACTCCGCCCACAAACGGCGCCCTTTCAGACGCTCTTTTGGCGGCCGATCCGGCTATAGGCGACAGGGGTTGAGACCGTCCACCAACCGTCGGCGGGCATCAGGATAGAAGCGCAGCGGCTCCAGATTGGCCCCAAACATCTCCATGAGCTTCTGCAATTTGCTGTCGTGCAGGCGGTTTCCTCTGGAAAAATCAAATTGGAATAACTGGATGCTGGCCAGATAGTTGGCGAATGAGGTGTCGGTGGGGCCGTATCCGCGATTATAGATGGCATGTCCCACCATCTCCCGAAGTTTGCGCGCGTTGATCACCCGGTTCTCTTTGTCCTCGGTCATCATCTGCATGACGATCTCCGACAGCTCCTCATCCACTCCGCGTACCAGTTTATGGGGCGGTGTCAGAGGGCGTTTTTGCAGATCGATTAGCGAACGCCGCAACTGGCTCAGGTCGGTGCCCGGAATCAGTTTCGGCAGGCGGTTGGGATTGAGCCCCGTCAGCATCTGGTAGCCGATCACCCCCAAGCTGTAGAAGTCGGCAGTGTAGTCCACCGGCAGATTACTCACCACCTCCGGGCTGGCATAGGAGGGTTTCCCCACCATGCGTCCCGGCTCTTGCAGTGAGAACTCATCCACCGACTGAGCCACCCCGAAATCGGAGAGTTTTACCAGCCCAATAGCATCCTGAATCAGAATGTTGCTGGGGGAGAGATCCAGGTGGATGACGCCGCGCTTGCCGTCGGAAAATTTAAAATTGTGGGCATAATCCAGAGCGTTGGCCACACGGAACAGAATAAAACCGACATTTTTATCCAGAATTCGGTAGGCATCACCACGAATGATCTCTTTGAGGCCAGAGCTGTGCATGCGCATCAATGCGCCAAGGTCCAGCCCATCGACAAACTCCATCACCAAGAACAGCTCGGTCTGATCGGGGGTATTCCCCTCCATAAGATCAGCCCCTCGAAACCCGACAATATTGGGGTGACCGTTCAACTCCGAGAGAATGGTGATCTCCCGTCGCAGCTTGGCAAGCAGTGATTGGCGGGCCGAGGTTTTATGCAGGTTCAATCCTGCACTCGCCTTGACCTTTTTAATGGTGACGATCTCCGAGGTGCCGATAGCCGATTTAACCCGCGCCTTGTACACTTCTCCCATGCCCCCTTCACCAATCTTTTCCAGCAAGCGGTAGCTGATGGTGGAGGAGAAGGTGCGATTCAGCAGTGGGTCGCCTTCAAGATCCTCAATGGACGTGTCGTGCCTCTTTTCTTGTCCAGATTCAACCTCGTCACCCACCAATGTGGGTTGGGAGTGGATGGTCTCTTCCATGTGAAAATTCCAATCGTGGCAAGGTTGGTGAGCCTCTTCTAAACGATTCTCCTCCAGCAGCGGTTATTTAGCAAGATTCGAACGTATCATTGTATCTGAAAAGGTTTGATCATCTTGAAAGCAAAATAATCTTACCGCTTTCCATCATATAGGTGGCAGCGTATGATATATCACAACTTGGGCGGGTATAGAGCGTGACTATACTGTACGATACCACTATTTTTCTGTATGACCTTTGGGCTGTAACATTATGAACTATTCAGGCGAGAATTTCGATAAGATCCACATCTTTCAAGAGGCCCCTTACGGCTCCATCAAAAATATTCTCGATCAGTGTCCAGTGCGGGAGATGGCCTGTGATGAGCTGCTCTTGGAACCGGGCCAGGATAATCAGTACTGCTTTGTGGTGCTTGCCGGGCGTTTGACGTTGCACTTAAACAGCGTGGATAGTTTTCCCACTGCTGAAATTCAGCTTGGAGAGTGTGTGGGTGAACTCTCTATTATCGACGACAAGAAACCGACGGCTTTTATTAAAGCCGACTGTGATACCCGGCTACTGGTTCTGGATAAAGCCACCTTCTGGTTTTTGGTCTCCACCTCCCAATATGTCGCTCGTAATCTGTTGCAACTCTTCTCTAGTCGCATGCGTTTTAATACAGAGGCGTTGGTGGAGAGTCTGGTGATTCAGACCGTGCCGGACATCATCTACCGACTGGACTCTAATGGGCGCTTTACCTTTCTGAACGACTCGGTGCAGAATCTGGGCTATACCCCAGAAGAGCTGTGCGGCAAACACTTCACCGAGCTGATTGCTCACGAAGATGTAGAGCGTGTCAGCTATGACCGCATTATTGAGAAGATTCGCAAGCAGGATAAGTTCGACGATCCCCAACCCAAGCTGTTTGACGAACGCCGTGCTCAGGATCGTAAAACCGCAGGGCTTGAGGTGCGCCTCAAACTGAAAGAGCCCCAAGAATCGCCCCAGGAGGGGGCAGAGCAAGAGGATAGCTCGAATATTATCGCCGATGTCAGTTGCACCGGCATTCGCCAGAGCGAAGGGTACACCGGAACCATCGGTATTATCCGAGACATCACCGAGCGCAAACGCCTCCAGAGGCAGGTTGAAGAGCAGAAGATGCGCATGGAGTCGATCTTCGATACCGCCCACGACGCCATTGTTGTCTTCAACGATCAGGGTACGGTGGAGTCCTTCAACAAGGCCGCCTGCGCCATGTTCGGTTATGATGAACAGGAGATGCAGAGCCTCAAGGCCGAGGCACTGGTTGATCGGAGCAATCCTAAATCACCGGCAGACCGACCATGGATGCAGTTGGTGCGTGGCGAGGGGTTCCACCATAAGAATCGCTCTCACGAAGATACCGCGCTGCGCAAGGGGGGTGAATCCTTCCCTATGGAGTATTCGGTGAGTGAAGTGCGCCTTAAAGATCGCGCCATCAATACCGCTATCATTCGGGATATCACCGACCGTAAAAAGGCGGAGATGATCATCTACCGGCAGGCCAATTACGATGCCCTCACCGATCTGCCCAACCGCTCTTTGTTTATGAAGACCCTGGAAGAGCGTTTCAACCAGGTGCAGGAGAACGATCAGGGCATGGCGCTGATGTTCATCGATCTGGATCGCTTTAAATGGATCAACGATAATCTTGGACATCCGGCGGGTGATGCCCTGTTGCAGATGTCGGCCCAGCGTCTGTTGGATGTGGTGGGCGAAGAGGATGTGGTGGCGCGGTTGGGAGGGGATGAGTTCGTCGCCATCGTGATGGGACCGCGCACGGTGGATGATGTAACAGGGCTTGCCCATACCATTCTCGACCAGCTTAATGAAGCCTTTGTTCTCGATGGGAAGGAGGCTTATATCTCAGGATCACTGGGCATCGCTCTCTATCCCCAGGATTGCGACAGCCACCATGCCGATCTGCTCAAGCTGGCTGACGAGGCGATGTATCGCTCCAAACACGCCGGTAAAAATGCTTTCAATTTCTACTCCGGTGAGAATCATATTCGGAAAAAGAACTACGACGCTTCCGACTCCGGGCGCTAAGGGCTGGGTTATGGGGCCAAGAGCAGGATAACGGCTCCGTAACGCCCCCCTTTTCCCAGCGTTACCAGCAGTACAAACAGGCCCCAGGGGGTTCGCATCAATCCAGCCACAAAGGTGATAGGGTCTCCGATCACCGGCACCCAGGCCAGAAGCAAACTCCAGATACCATAGCGTTGAAAACGTGCTCGGGCTCTCTCCAGCCCCTCCTCCTTGAATGGAAACCACCGTTTATGCTGCCAATGCAGGCAGTATCGTCCCAGCCAGCCGTTGAATAGGGAACCGGCTACATTACCCACCGTAGCCGCCAGCCAGAGTCCCCAGAGAGCGTACTCACTTGAAAGCAGCATAGCGCCCAACAGGGCTTCCGATGATAAAGGGAGTATGGTGGCGGCCAAAAATGCGGTGGCTAGAAGCGTGAAATATGGAAGAATCATGACCTTTTGGCTATTTCAACGTCACCATTATAGAATTATTCAAGGATTCTCTATACCATGGATTGTACTATAGATTCCATTCACGAGGGGGCCTGCCATGGGACAAGAGATTGAGAAAAAATTTCTGGTGGATGGGGATGGGTGGCGTGGTCAAGGTGCTTCAACCCGCATCTCCCAGGGTTTTTTTCATACATGGCGCGGCCATACCGTGCGGGTGCGCTGCTTTGGCGACAAAGGGTATGTCACCTTTAAAACGCGCCGCGCATTCAGTCGCAAAGAGTTTGAATATCAGGTGCCGCTTGATGAAGCCATTGAGATGCTGCATACCATGTGCGATCAACCCTTGGTAGAGAAAACTCGCCATGAGGCGAAAATTGGCCAATACGATTGGACCATTGATGAGTTTCATGGTGTTAATACCGGCCTGATATTGGCAGAAGTAGAGTTGAAAAGTGCCGATGAGCAGCCGACGCTCCCCCACTGGATTGGACGCGATGTGACCGGTGTTCCCAGCTACTATAATGACTATCTGGCCAGCAATCCCTTTATTACTTGGTGTCGAGACGGTTCCTGCAATGGCACGTGCGGTATGGTCCATCCTCCTGGAGGGGAACAGCGCGGCAACAACGAAGAAGCCCCCCCGACCGACTTGGCTCAGGCCCTGGCCTTGATGAAGGCGCTCCACAAGCCCAGCACCGACTCATGAATCTCACTGTAGGGGCGCTCTTTAGAGAGGAACATGGCGGCACCTTGATGTAGGCAATCCGCCTCGACGCCAGCATCCTGGGTGGATGAAAGGATCACCACACACGCATGGGGATCAATCTGTAATATCTGTTGCAGGCACTCCTGACCGTTTGGAGGGGGCATATCCAGATCCAGCAGGGTGATATCGGGTCTTCGCTCCTTAAAGAGCCTGAGTCCCTGCAAGCCATCTTCCGCCTCGCCCACCATAGTGAATCCAGCCTGTTGAAAGGCTTTGCTCAGCATCAGCCGCAATGAGAACTCATCATCCACCACCAGAATGGTGGGTTTCTCTGCCACATCGTTCCGGCTTGCGATGCTTGGCAGATAGAGGGTAAACAGCGCGCCGCCATGGCTGCCATCTTCCACCTCAATGCGTCCGCCGTGGGCATCGACAATGCGCTTGACAATGGCCAATCCCAAGCCAGTGCTCTTCTCATTGTCCGTGGGTTGTGCGCTCAGCTTTTGAAAATCCAGAAACAGTTTACCACGCTCCTCCTGCTTGATGCCCGGCCCCTGATCGCTGATTTGAAAGAAGGGTTGTTGATCCCGCATGCCGCTGCGTAGGGAAATCGTGGAGCCAGTGGGGGTAAACTTCAGGGCATTGCTGATCAGATTATCCAGCACCTGTGCCATTCGCTCGTGATCAAAATGGGCATTGGGGGTCTCTTCAAGGTGGGAGGCGACAGTCACCTCTTTTTTCTCAATCGCCAATTGTGCCAGCTCCAGACGCTCACGAACCAGCATGGAGAGATCACCCGGCTTATCATTCAGATCGAATGAACCACTCTCAATCACCGACACATCCAGCAGATCGTCCACAAGCGTCAGAAGCTGCCCGCTGGCCTTAAAGATGGTGCTCAGAAACTTCTCTCGCTGGGAGTCCGACATGGGCATGTTGAGCAGCATTTCGCTCAGGCCATGGATGGAGCCGATAGGGCCACGCAGATCATGGGCCGTCATGCCGAGAAATCGATTTTTGACATCATTGAGTTTCTGTAGGCGGCTTCTCTGCTGCTGAAGGGAGAGTTGGGTCACCACACGCGCCAACACCACCGAGGGGCTGAACGGCTTGCGGATAAAGTCCACCGCACCCACCTCAAAGCCTCGCGTCTCATCACGAATTTCATTCATGCCGGTGATAAATACCACCGGAACCTCGCGGGTGTGCGGCTGCTCCTTGAGCCTCTGGCACACCTCAAAGCCATCCATACCGGGCATGATGATATCCAGAAGAATCAGATCTGGCGGCGGCTCGGCCTGGGCTCTGATAAGACCCTGTTCACCGTCTCGGGCGACAATGATCTTGTAGTGCTCTCGCAGCAGCCCGACCAGCACATCGATATTGCTTTTTTCATCCTCAATAATCAGGATGGTCGATTTACCATTAACCATGTAAATTCGCTCGGGGCTTCCCATTGATGTTTCTACCACACAAGTGGAATGACGCCCTCATTCTACAGAATCCGAGTAAAAGAGAAAATCGTTTCTTCCAGAGTGCTTCACCTTGTACATGGCATCATCGGCTTTTTTCAAAAGCAGCTCCGGCTCTTCGCCGTGCATGGGAGAGAGCGCAGCGCCGATACTGGTTCCGATTTGGCAACGATTTCCCTGAATGTCGAAGGGGGTACAAATCTCCGAGATCAGCTTGCGTCCGATGCTCTCCACTCTGTCCGGTCCCGTGAGCCCATCGAGTAGCACGGTAAACTCATCGCCCCCCAGCCGCGCCACCATATCTGAAGCGCGCAGCACCCCACGAATGCGCTGAGCCACCTCCATCAGCAAGTGATCCCCCACCTCATGGCCCATGGTGTCGTTAACCGTCTTAAAGCGATCCAGATCAAGAAACAGCACCGCCAACATGGAATCGTTTCGCTTGGCCTGGGCAATACTGACCTGCATATGGTCCATAAAGGAGATCCGGTTGGGTAGCCCGGTTAGGGCATCATGGCTGGCCATATGGCGAAGATGCTCTTCGCTTTCGCGCTTCTCGGTAATATCGATACCTGTGGCAATAATGTGATGAATCACCCCGTCTGAGGAGTGGGAAATTGCATTTCTCCAGGAAATGAGACGTTTTCGACCGGCATGATCCAACCAGACATGCTCATAGGTGTTGGGAAAGCGCCCCTGGGACAGCTTGTGAAACGCCTCTTCGACGCTCTGGCGATCCTTTTTCGGAACAAACCACTCCCAGCTTTTCTTCCCCTTTACGGTCTCTTCGTCAAAGCCGGTTAGATCCTGGCACGCTTTATTAAACAGCACGATCTCTCCTTGTGGAGAGAGCACCATCACCAGCACCGGAGCCGTTCGTAATATGGTGGATGAGAAAATCTGCTCTTCCCGGAGCTTGCGCTGGGTCTGACGCAGATCGATCAATCCGGCCAAAGCACCGCAGTAGGTGGCTAGAAACGCCTCCTCCTCAGAACGGCTTCGGTGACCATCCGCCACATAGAGATTAAGCACCCCCAGAAGCTTCTGCTGAGAGAGGATCGGGGCACAATAGTGGCCATGCGGCTGGATACCGGGATAGCGAATCACATGTTCGTCGTCCAAATGGGCCGAAAAAAGCGTGCTTTTGTTCTCAGCAGCGGTTCCGCAGAGGCATTCGCCAATTTGGATGGAGGCGCATCGAATCTGAAGCTCTGGTGCCAATCCCCGGTGCGCGGTCAGCTTCAGAGCACCGGACGCTTCATCATTCAAAAAAACACATCCTCGGGACTCTATGGAGAGCCAGGAGACATTGAAAACAATATCCAATGCCACTTCCAACTGCCGTTTTAGAGAGAGCCGCTCCAGGCCGGTCTCCA
>JADFWT010000074.1 GCA_015233785.1 Magnetococcales bacterium | reverse complement strand
TGTTGGAGAGCACAGCCGACTCATGAACATTCCCTTTGATCAATAGATTGCATCACCTGCCGGATCGTATCCAATTCATCCACCATCACCTGCATGACGACAAAGATGGAGTCGGTGGTAGGGATGCTTGGATCGGGCCGCTTCACTTGGCCGCATCCGGCCATAACCTCGGCGATGGCGGTCACTTTGGCCAGACTCAAGTTGATGATATCTATCTGTTCCAGGGTAAGTTCAGTCGATGATCCCATGGCGTAATCTCCTTGATTCTGAATGGAAAATCCATGTGACCATAAACTGGGTTTATCATGATTGGAAGGATATTTATGCTTGAGGTTGTGGAAAGCCCCATGCCGCCCTCTGTTCGACCCAATCCGCCGGTACCGTCTTTCTGAATGTGCGAATACTCACCCCCTCCGGCTGGCGTCCATCCAGAATCGCCTCGATGATATCCGGGGCCAGCAGAGTGACCCGCAACATGCGCCCGATATGGGCCGGATCAACCTTCTCCTCAGCAGCCAGCTTACGGATGGTCTCCACCTTGCCGCTCTCCAGAAGCCGTCGCCAGTGGAAGCCCTGGGCCAGCGCCTTGATCAGCTTCTCATCCGGTTGGATCGGAGGAAGGAAAGGTGAGGCCTCGCCTTCTGGCGCGATGATCTCCTTGCGTCCCTGTTTGCGCCGAAAGCGGTAGGGAATGCGGATAACGATGTTTCTGCCGTCGTGGCTCAGTTGGGGGGTGTTCATGCCGCCTCCTTCATATTCAGATCTCTAGCCAGGGTGTCGAGCCCCTCGCCGCGTAGGTGCAGTTCAATCTCATCCAGGGTGATCACCACCCGGTCCACCAACAGCTCCATCAACCGGTTTTGCTCGCCGGGGAAGAGTTCTTGCCAGATGGGCTCCAGGCTTTGTAGCGCCTCGGTGATGTCGCGTTCTGAGATGTCCTTGTCATGGGACTTGGCGAGCTTCCAAATTCTGGCCACCATCTCCGGGGCCTGGATCAGTGTCTGGAGCTGGCCCTGGACGATGCCCTCCATCTCCTTGGCGGAGACGTTCTTGATGGGGCAGTTGACGTGGCCACGCTTGGCTGCGTTCTGGCAAGTGTAGTAGCGGTATATGCGGCCTCGTTTGCGGGTGTGGGTCGGCGTCATGGCGCAACCGCAGATCCCGCATCGTAGAATGCCTCGGAGTGGTGATGGCGTCTGGGCGCGGGTTCGGCTGGCACGCTTGGGGGCATTGGTGGCCATGATGGACTGGACCCGATCCCAATCCACCTGATCGATGATGGCGTCGTGCGCGCCGGGGTAGGACTTTTCCTTGTGGACCGCTTCGCCGATGTAGGTGCGGTTATTCAGGATGCGCATAAGCGCGCCTTTGTGGATGGGCTTGCCCTCTCGTACCCGGCCCGTCTTGGTGGTCCAGGATTTGGTCTTGTGGCCCGCTTTGGCCAGCTCCTGGGTCATGGTGGTTGTGGAGCCGATCTGGATGTAGCGCTTGAAGATGTGGCGGACCAAATCGGCTTCGGTCTTGTTGATGATCAGCTTGCGGTCCTTCACGTCGTAGCCCAGCGGGGGGACGCCGCCCATCCAGAGCCCTCGCTTTCGGGAAGCGGCAATCTTGTCGCGGATCCGCTCAGCGGAAATTTCGCGCTCGAACTGGGCGAAGGAGAGCAGCATGTTAAGCGTCAACCGCCCCATGGAGGTGGTGGTGGAGAACTGCTGGGTGACGCTAACGAAGGTGGTGTTGTGGCGTTCGAAGATATCCACCAGCTTTGAAAAATCCATCAGGGATCGGGTTAGGCGGTCTATCTTATAGACGATTATTGTGTCAATTATTCCCGCTTCAACATCTGTCAGGAGCCGTTTCAATCCAGGCCGTTTCAAATTTCCACCGGAGAAGCCTCCGTCATCGTAGCGGTCTGGGATGGTAGTCCATCCTTCCGACCTCTGGCTGGCAATGTAGGCCTCGCACGCTTCTCGCTGGGCATCAAGGGTGTTGAACTCCATTTCCAGGCCATCATCGGTGCTCTTGCGGGTGTAGATGGCGCAGCGGATCTTAGGGGCGATTGATTGTTTCTTTATCATTGTTTTTTCTTGCCTTTCTTGAGACCGAAAAAGGAGGGCCCGCTCCAGTGCGTTCCGGTGATTTTTTTCGCAACCGCCGACAGGCTTTTGTAGGGCTGGCCCATATATTCAAAGCCATCCGCCAGCACCGTCACGCAGTGATCGACGTCTTTCCATTCCCGGATCAGGCGCGTGCCGACCATGGGCTGTTGGGAGCCTGTTGGCGGGGAGCGACCAATCAGTGTTTCATCCTTGGCGATGGCCTGTAGGCGCTCATCTGTCTTTTTGGAAAGCCCGCCATACGCCAGTTCTTGGAGCCGATAGGCCAGTCGTTTGACCAAGAACCGTTTGTCGTAGGGGGGTGGGTCGGTTTCGAACAGCTTCTTCCACATCTCCTTCAGCTTTTTAACTGGCATGCTGGGGAGCGCCGTCACCTGTTTGATTACATCCGTTTTTGCCGTCATGGGTTGCCTCCTGAACGCGTTGTTTTCTCTTGTGTATAAAGGCATTAGTTGACCGGTTTATCCAGTCCGAAACGCTCTCTCTTTGCAGATTGTTCCGCCTGTCGCTGACGAAGGCGCAGGATGCCGTTGGCGATAATCTCAGCGGCTTCGTTGAGGCGTTCGTGGGGGGTGAGTCTGGTGGGGTGGACGGCGTTGTACATGAGGCTCAATTATCCTTCGGCTACCATGATTGACCGGGGTTTGACGATTCAATTTGGTAGCCGATGATAATCGAGAAATCAGATGAAATATAATATTTTCAACATGTTGTAGTGCTAGATGGCAAACAAATATGGTGGTGCGTAGCAGAGCGTATCAGAGACTGGATGGAGAACTTATCAGGCGCTCAAAGTGAGATGGTCGAATTGGAGGTGGTTCGGCCATATCAGCGATTTGATTCTGGAACTGCAATAGCGAGATGGTGACGTCGTACTGATCCGAAACAACCGCCATCTCCCAGACGCCTTCCTCTCCAGGAAACCATGTGCCGGGTGGCAGCTCCATTCCTTCACGGGGGTCCAAGATGGCGTTAGGGTTGGAAGCCAGTGAATCTTCGGGGATTGGAACCGGTGGTTGGTTGACGGTACGTATAAACAGTCCTGATTTATAGGCCGGTTGGCTGGACCGCGCTGATATAACATACCCGTCCCGTGAGACCACCATCATGGCCCGTGTTTCGGTATATTCCAGCCATTGCCGTATGGTCGCATTCAGGGAGGTGCCATACCGTTCGGTACAATCGGAAATTTGTGCCATGGTGGGGTGTGCTTTGGGACGAATTTGCTCTCGGAAGTCGTCGAAGGGCATCAGAAAATAGGCGGCAAAACGGTCGGCCTCGCGTTCCCGGATCCGTTCTTCTGGGGAGATCTCAACGGATGCGGCAGATTTGACAAAACAGTGTGTTCCTTCGGGAATCTGATCACGATGGAGCAGGTAGTGGCCGAACTCATGGGCCAGTGTAAATCTGATCCGACCTTGTGAGGACTCGCCAGAGTTGTAGAAGATCCCCCAACCTTTCTCTTTTCTGGCAGGAGAAGGAACAATTGCGCCATCAAATCCGTCAACTTCTCCGCCTTTGATTAAGTTGATGGGATCGTCTGGATTGGTCTCGTGAGAGTACCATTTAGCGATCTCTTCGACGTCCAGAGGAAAACGCTCCTCCCCCATGGTGAGGGCGAGAACTTGGTTAATGCGAGAGGCGCACCTTTCAGGCGTATTTTTTATTGTCATTCGTCATCGTCCCACAGGTCAATCATACGGCGGATTTTCTTTTTGGCACTGGAGTCCATCTGCTGGAACTTGCGGAAAAATGCCTTATCCAGAACCTCCTCCTCGGGTGAGGTCGCGCCACCCTCATCCATCAAATATTCAGAGGTAACGCCAAGGATGGCGGCAATCCTCTGAATCTTGTCGGCGGATGGGCGCGGGGGCGTTTGGTTCTCCAGAGTCCAGATGTAGCTTTTACTGGAGCCGGTCGCCGTACCCAATTGCTCCAATGTCATCCCCTTACTTTTCCTAAGTTTTCTGACCTTATCGCCAAGCGGAGTCGACATCTTGGCCTCCTTTTGCTCACAGAAAGTTCAGCACTCTGATACTTTGAGTGCTTGACAACGCGCAATACTTCGCTCTAGCCTTAATGTTCAATAATCAGATACCTTATTTTTCTCTCTTTGTAAACCTGGAGGCCGTCTATGGCAGTTGAAATGGTCGTGTCGGAAGCCGCTCAGGAGCTCCTGAGCAAGGCCACGATCCCCTTGCATCCGGCGATCATCAAAATGATTCGCCAAGTTCCTGAATCCCTGCTGAAAAGATATTTCAGATCAGCGCATTTGGATGAATCCATTTTGGTTGACGCGCCCTGTGGCGTGCGCGCCCGGATGAAAGAGATAACCGAGCGCATCGAACGTCTGGACGATGACTCCGTGGCCAAGTTGACCTCGGTTGCGGAACGCATCATGGAGATGACGGACGATATCGGCGAAGAGGCGATGCATGGCATGACCCGGAACCGTGAATCCTTCGAGGCGCAGGAGAATGCCTGTGCGCGGGCTTTGTGGTTGCTGCTTGAGGAACCGGACGCCTTCAAACGGGCCGAAGAGATCCGCTATGCCGACAACTACCGCCTGGGCCGCATGTGGGATGGCTTTCTGGGGCCGAAGAATATCCAGATCAGTAAGAATGACGATCATCATCAGGAGTTCAGAGACTGGATCAAAACGTGGTTCCGCACCGGTCAGGTCAAGCTGGAGCTTTATGAGCGCATCCGGCCCAATCTGGAGTCCGATGATAGCCGCCTCATCCAGGTGGTGGTCTATCGGGAGGGGCTGCCGAAGAGCTTTCTTGAATTTGACGAGGGGGAGTTGGCCCAACGGCATCGGCGTCCTGTCTATGAGTTTGCCCTCACCTATGAGCCGGAGACAGGGATCATTGAGGTCATTGCGCCCGACAGGTTAGGCCGGGAGGAGACAGCGCGGGCGTTTGCCAAAACGATGCTTCGGCACAAGATTGACAATGAGCGCGTCCCTCTGCGCTATTATGATCTGAGCCGCCTCATGGAGCCCTATGCATTCCCCACTGATCCGCAAGATGGGATCCAGTCGGTGACCGTGATGATGATGGTGCTTCAGCCCTTTGAGCAGAAGGCAGAGAAGCTGACCTATGAAGTCACGCGCAGCGCCACGCAGAACATCTATGAATGCCTCTGGGCGCGGTTTCAGGACAAGAGCCCGCTGACCAACGGCTTCCGGCTTCAACAGGTCAAGCTGTCTGTGCGCTTCCATCCGGATGGCGGGGTTGGGCGGGGCAAGACCATTCCGGTCAAGCTCTCCATGCCCAACGGCTGCAATCTGAAGAGTAAATCGGAGAAAGAGCGCCTGATCTGCGAAAAGTACCTGCCCCTCTGGGGCTTGGTGAAAGAGGTTTGATGATGGGGGCGCGTATTGCAAAGCCGGTCATGGATCTGCTGCTGAATCTGTGTGAAGCGCCCCGGTGCAGGATTGATGGGGCACAGATTGCCGATCATTTTCCAGATCTCCATGGAAATGCCATTTTCAATGGAGCCTTTCAGCAGGGTCCAACCCAGACCGTCGTTCCTGACCGCACCCGTCACGACGGTGAGTGCGTTGAGGCCATCTGGGACTCTGAGAGCAGAAGCCACCGCTATTTTGGTGGACGTCCCGGTCGTTGGATCACCGTCCCTTCGGAAGATTTGGTGACCTATGATCTCAAAATGGCGTGGCTTCTGGAGTGGGTTGCCCACCAGTTTCAGCAGGAGCTGAGATCGCCACCAACGATGCTGGTGGAAAATCATCTATGGGATCTTGGCGTGACCAGAGTTGGACACCGAAAGGCTGGGTTGTTCTTTGTCAGGCGGTTGAATTTTGCCGAGGTGTGCGATCGTGTTGTGGATGCCCTGCGCACCCGTTCCGGCCATCCACCGGGGATCCTTCTGACGACTGCGCACCGGGGGGTGAGAAACGTTCGCTTTCCGGGTGACCATAGGGTGGTGGGGTTGCGGGACTGTCTCTCCAGAACCCATGTGTCAGCTCAGGTCGATTTGGACAGGGTGGCGGTGCTCCTCGGCGAGAAAGGGATGGATGATGCTGAGCGTCCCGTGGAGTGGAGTCAGGATTATGGCTGGATTAAGATCAACGGTCAGGAATTCACGTTCAAGGGCGATAAACAGAAGCGCCTCATGAAACGACTGATTCGCGCTTGGGAACAGGGCTCCCCTCGGCTGAGGACCGCCGATGTTCTGGAGTCGGTGGATTCAAGCTCCCTATCGCTTGCTAAGTTTTTTGGCAAACGGAAGGACTGGAAGGGGTTGATCGAATACGGAGGGGGCTATTGCGCTTTGAAAGTCTGATCCATTTCGATATTCTCGATTCTTACAGAAGCCGCCCATTGGGCGGTTTTTGCCGTTCTGGGGAACGCCCACCTCTCATAGTATCCGGCCAACTACCTTCGTAACTACCCTGCTAACTACCCTCGCGCCTACCCTGTGAATTTGCCCTTCAGGCGGCGCTCCACCTCGAATACATTAACCTCTCCCCCTGCATCTCCCTCATCACCTCCCCATGCAACTACCTTCGTAACTACCCTGCCAACTACCCTCGCAACTACCCTGTGAAGTTGCCTTTCATATGGCTCCCCATCATGGATGCGCCTACCTTTCCCCTCACCACCTACCCTGGCAACTACCTTTCTAACTACCCTGTAAATATGCCCATCTGAGAGACGCCCTCTCGGAAACTCCCATCCGAAGCAGGCTCTTTCCACCTCACGCGCTCGGCGATGTGATTGATCTAGCCACCCCCCATTTATTTTCAAAATCCGCCATAACTACCCTGCCAACTACCCTACAACGGGGGCTTCCTCTACCCCCACGGTTGCTAAGCTTTTCCCATCATTTCAACGCAAAGCGATGGAGACGGCAATGACCCTCAGACACATGAATCAAATCGATCTCTCACGCCGGTGGGGGATCTCTCATCGCACCTTGGAGCGGTGGCGTTCGCTTGGCACCGGCCCCGCCTATATCAAGATTGGCGGACGGGTGGCCTACCGGTTGGAGGATATCGAACGCTATGAGGCCAGCAATCTTCACAGTGGCTCCATGCCGCCAGCCTCCTCTCAATCCCAGGGAGCAGCGGCATGACCCGACCCCATCACCAAGCGGCCAACGATGTCGCTTTTCGAGAGGACGGAAGAGCGGAGAAGAATCTCTGGATTGCGGTTCTTGATCAGGCCGTCGAAGACGCCGGAGTTCTGGCTCAGAAGGTTTGCGATGAACCGGACCTATGGGGTCTTCAACCATTCCGTTTGGAGGTGCGCCAGCTCATGCGCTTCTTCAACGGCCGCTCCATGGAGCTTGGGAGCTTTCGCTTCATCTGCTCCCTGATTGAGTGTAATCCAGACCATCTCAGAAGCCGACTGGAGGCGATGCATCTCAAGCATCTTATTCGTCCCGATGCCCAAACAACCCCATTGTATGCAGCAGCTTAACGACAAGGAGACCAATTCCATGAACCAACCCAGACACCCCCAACCTAAGCACCCCTTTCCACTGAGGATCGTAGGGGCCAATGACAATGCTCCCCAGGTCACTTTGGAGCAGGCGAAAGCCATGCCAGTGGGCCAACTGGCCGGTATGCCCATCAATGAGCTGGACCGACTTCATCAGGAGGCCATCCTGGCGCAGAAGAAGGCCAAGCAGGTGAAGGACTATCTTGATGGCGTTCTGGCGCATAAATATGACGCCGCCATAAGCAGGGCGCGACTGGTTTCGAACAAGCCCACCGGCATTGTGCGCATCATCGATGGCGATCACACCATCATCTCCGATGTGCCCAAGCGCCCGAATTGGGATCAGAAGCAGTTGGCCGAGATCGCCAACCGAATCAAGGCGGCAGGTGATGATCCGGCGGAGTATATGGAGACCACCTACAAGGTGCCGGAGAATCGTTTCAAGGCGTGGCCATCCTCCATCCGCGAGACCTTCCTTCCAGCCCGGACGCTTAAGGTTGGCAAGACCACCTTCAAGATTGAGAAATCGAAAGGAGCTGCGTAATGGCGATTTCCCTTGCATCCCTTAATCAGGTGCAGGTCATGCGACCACCGCGCCTCACTGTCTACGGCGTGGCGGGCGTAGGAAAGAGCACTTTCGGAGCTTCCGCCCCAAATCCGGTCTTCATTCTTACTGAGGACGGCATGGGCATGATCCAAGCCAGCTCGTTTCCCCTGGCTAAGAGCTATGCCGACGTCACCGATGCATTGGATGCCCTGCTTAACGAGCCCCACGATTTTGCGACCGTCATAATCGATTCATTGGATTGGCTCGAACCACTCATCTGGGCCGAGGTAGCTCAGAACCACAACGTCACCTCCATTGAGGAGATCGGCTACGCCAAGGGGTATGTCTTCGCCCTGGATCTGTGGCGCGCCTATCTGGATCGGCTCAATCGGCTGCGCGATGAAAAGCAGATGGCCGTCATCCAGATCGCCCACTCGGTGATCAAGCGTTTCGACAGCCCGGAGCACGATCCCTACGACCGCTACGAGATCAAACTGCACGCCAAGGCATCGGCGCTGGTTCAGGAACACTCCGACTGCGTGCTGTTCGCCAACTACCGGGTCAGCACCACCAAGAGCGATGTCGGCTTCAACAAGAAAGTCAATCGAGCGGTAGGCTCTGGGGAGCGGCTGCTCTTCAGCCAGGAGCGACCGGCCTTCCTTGCCAAGAACCGCTATGGGTTGCCTCATGAGTTGCCCATGGATTGGCCAACCCTCGAACAGCACATCACCGGACAGACCCCAACTTCACAGGAGAACTGATCATGGCCAATCTTGGCGGAACATTCGATGCTTCACAGGTAGATCCAAGCAAGCCCCAGGATCCGGTGCCTCCAGGCGAATACCGGGTACAGATCATCAACAGCGAAATGCGCGTCACCAAAGCCGGGACCGGTCAATACCTCTGGTTGGAGATGGACATTCTCGACGGCACCTGTGCCGGTCGGAAGGTTCACGATCGGCTCAATCTGGTCAACCCCAACGCCCAGGCGGTGGAGATCTCACAGCGGACGCTATCAGCCATCTGCCACGCCACCGGCAGGATGCAGGTGAAGGATTCCGAGGAGCTGCACTTCCAGCCGTTGCTGGTGAAAGTGGCCGTCAGCAAGACCGGTTACAACGAGGTGAAGGGATACAAGGCAGCAGCCAATCTACCCCCGGACCGACCACAAGCTTCACCACCAGTTCAACAGCAACCACAGGCCGCGCCGTCGGTTCAACAACAGCCTCAAGCTGTGCCCCAGGTTCAGCCGAGCCAACCGGCGACACAACAGGCTGCACCCACGGCCCCACCAGCCAATGCTGAGGGCAACGGTCCTTGGCGTCGCATGGGATAAGTAAGCGGCAAGCGGAGCCGTTACCTGCAACCACCAAGTTTTCGGTAACGGCCCGCTCTGTCCACAACACAAACGGGAGAAAGGTTATGGATGCTTCCATCCTGAATCATCAGGGCGGAGGGGACAACACCCCTTTGTCCAAAACCAGAGCCGACTGTCGGGAAAAAATCATCGTCTTGGAGTCGGAGATCGCCGCTATACGCGATCAGATTGCTGCCACCGATCTGGAACGGCAAGCCAGTGGTGGGCGCATGGATGCCAGTTGGTATCACAGAGCCCGCACTGCCATGCGCCACAAAAAGGAGGAGCTGGCACGGCTGAAGAACCACCTTCGCAGCTTGCCAAAGGAGCAGGACCGAAAAACACGTCTTAAGGATGCCATCATTGAGACCGTCCGACCTGATTACAACGACGACGAGTGGCGACAGGTCATGGATGACGCTTACCGCTTGTCTTGTCAGGAGAGTGCGTGATGGCGCTTCTACCAACCTCTCATTCGCCTACGGTGGAGGCGATCTTCAACGCCTATGAGGCAGACGCCATGGATGGCTTCCGTCCCCATCTGGGGGCGTCGATCATTGGCAAGGAGTGCGAACGTGCCCTGTGGCTCGACTTCCGATGGGCGACTAAACAGCAACATCCAGGTCGACTATTGCGCCTGTTTGAGACCGGCCAGCGAGAAGAAGATCGCATAGTCGCAAATCTTCGCCGAATCGGCATCACCGTCCTGGAGGTGGATCCTGACACGGGTCGACAATGGCGCGTGCAGGCCCACGGTGGCCATTTCGGCGGTAGCCTGGATGGGGTGGCGCTGGGTGTTCCAGAAGCCTCCAAGACGTGGCATGTCTGTGAGTTCAAGACCCACAACGCCAAGTCCTTCAAGGCACTCCATGATAAGGGCGTCCTGGAGTCCAAGCCTCAGCACTTCTCCCAAATGCAGATCTACATGCACCTGATGGGGCTGAAACGGGCGCTCTATCTGGCGGTCTGCAAAGACAATGATGACCTCTATTCCGAACGGGTCCACATTGATCATGGCGAGGCGGAACGGCTGCTGGCCAAGGCGGGCCGGATCATTTTTACCGACCACCCCCCTGTGAGAATCAACGATGACCCGAGCTGGTGGGTATGTCGATTTTGCTCCCACCATCCGGTCTGCCATGAGGGACGATTTGCCGAGATCAATTGCCGAACCTGCCTGCATGTGACGTCTTTGGCTGATGGGCACTGGAGTTGCGCCAAATTTGAGACCGTCCTGGAGCCCAAGGTCCAGAAAGCGGGCTGTCAGCATCACCTCTTTAACCCGGATTTAGTACCCGGAAAACAGATCGACACCGATGCTAGGGGTGCATGGGTGGAATACCAACTTTCCGGCGGCGACCTGTGGCGCAATGGGCTGGAGGGAGGGGCACCATGTTAATCCTGCGACCGTACCAGCGCGCTTCCATTGATGCCATCTACGCCTACTTCCAGGAGAAAAGCGGTCATCCTCTCGTAGTCATTCCAACCGCTGGGGGCAAGTCGCTGGTGATGGCCAAGTTCATCCAGGAGGCGTTGGCGCTCTATCCACCGACGAGGATCCTGGTGATCACCCATGTCCGGGAACTGATCAGCCAAAACCATGCTGAGTTGTTGGGTGTCTGGCCGGAGGCTCCAGCGGGCATTCACAGCGCAGGACTCAAAGCGCGGGATGTGGAGTCCCAGGTGCTCTTCTGCGGCATCCAATCGGTCCACAAGCGCGCCTATGATATCCAGCGCTGCGACCTGATTTTGGTGGATGAGGCGCACTTGATCCCGCGCAAAGCCAACACCATGTATCGGCGCTTTCTGGATGATCTGAAGAAGATCAATCCTTACATGAAGATCATCGGCTTTACCGCCACGCCATACCGGCTCGACTCTGGGCTGCTGCACAGTGGCAAGGGGGCGCTATTTGACGACATCGCCTATGAGGTGTCGGTGCGGGAGTTGATCGATCAGGGCTATCTCAGCCCCCTGATCAGCAAGCATACAGACACCCAGCTGGATGTCACGGGCGTGGGATCACGTGCTGGCGAGTTCATCGCCTCGCAGTTGGAATCAGCGGTCGATCTGGATCCCGTCACCCAGGCGGCTGTAGATGAGGTGATCGCTTTGGGAGAGGCGCGTCGATCCTGGCTCTTCTTCTGCTCCGGTGTTGCCCACGCTGAGCATATCCGCGATGCCATCCGGGCGCGAGACATCACCTGTGAATGCATTTTTGGAAGCACCCCTAAGGAGGAGCGCGACACCATCGTAGCTGACTTTAAGGCTGGGAAGATCCGTTCCCTGGCAGCCATGAACGTGCTCACCACCGGCTTTAATGCTCCGGCAGTGGATCTCATCGCCATGCTGCATCCCACCAAAT
>JADFWT010000073.1 GCA_015233785.1 Magnetococcales bacterium | reverse complement strand
GGAATTGACGCACTGCTGACGGCGATCCAAAAGGTTCCTGAACATACGCCTTATTACATGGCTATCAGTCGGCTATACGCACGGGCCAACCGGCATAAAGAGGCGGTGGCGCTTCTGGAAAAGGCCGTGGAACAGATGCCGGACAATCTGGAGTTAATCCAGAAGCTGGCCGATTTTGATATGCTTTTCGACCGACTGGCGCGCTGTGAGGTGCTGCATCGTCGGGTGCTCTCCATGAATCCCCAGCAGGCGGACTCCTGGCATCGATTGGCCCAGGTGGTGCGAGACCAAGGGCGTGCCCATGAGGCGGTGACCTGCTACGAAAAGGCCATCGCGTTGCAGCCCGATAACCCCATGTGGAGTGGCGATTTGATCTTCTGCTCCGATATGACCCCCGGTATCGGCGTCGAGCAGCAGCAGCAGCGCCGCAAGGCATGGGTGGCCAAGTTTTTGCCCATTCCCAGCGCCACGCCCTTCGAAAATGATCGAGACCCAGAGCGTCGATTACGGGTGGGATATGTTTCGGCAGACTTCTACCACCACTCCGCCGCAGCCACCTTTGCAACGCCTCTGCTGGATTATGACCGGGCGCAGTTCGAAGTCTTTCTCTACTGCAATACCGATCCGAAAAACCGCGATACCGCCACAGAACTGTTTCGCAATCGAGCCACCGCATGGCGGGAGATCAATGGCCTGGATGACGATCGGCTGGAGGCGATGATTCGGAAGGACCGTATCGACATTCTGGTGGATCTCTCCGGGCTCTCCAACGGCAATCGGATGCCGGTTTTTGCCCGGCGTCCGGCACCCATTCAGTACACCGGCTGGGGCTACAATCTTGGTACTGGCCTCAAAACCATCAACGCTCTGGTGATCGATGATGTCATGCTGCCTCCCCGGGAGCATCACCACTTTGCCGAGGGAATCGTCTCCCTTACGGCGGGGATTCACTATCGAGGACTGAAGCCCTATCCCGACGTGGCTCCGCCCCCCTGTCTGCAGAACGGTTTTATCACCTTCGGCTCCTTCAATCGTGCCGAGAAGATCAATCTGGAGGTGGTGGCGGCCTGGGCGGCGGTATTGAAAGCGGTCCCCGATGCTCGACTGGTGGTCAATCCGGTGCGCAATCGACCGGAAGCGTTTATCGAGCGATTTGGTGCACAGATGGGTGCCCACGGTATTCACCTGGACCGATTGACGGTGATCGCCAAGTGCCAGACTGCGGAGCACTTTAACCACTTCAACCGGGTGGATATGGTGTTGGACCCTTTTCCGCACAATGGCGGCGTATCGTCCCTGGAGGCGCTGCGCATGGGCGTGCCGATCATCGCCCTGCGAGGCGAGACCATTACCGGCCGGCTCAGCGCCTCGTTTCTCACCACGCTGGGGATGACCGATTGGTTGGCGGAGGATGTGGCGGAGTATGTGGAGATTGCCCGCAGCAAGGCGGCGGATCCTCAGGCGCTGTTCGAGCTGCGGACCGGGCTTAGGGCGCGTTTTGATGCGTCGCCTCTGGGCGATGCGGCGTTCTATATGCGGGAGCTGCAAGGGGTGTTTCGGCAGGCTTGGAGGGATTGGGTGAACCATGATTCTCCAATAATTCCATGATTGTAACCATACGCTATCTCCAGTAGAGTGATTTGAAAGGGGATTCTGCAATCAAAGGGGGAAGCGCATGCCGTACTGGGTACTCAGCAGGAAGATCGGTGGTGGAATCGACCCATTGACCGTTGCGATTTTACTACTTTTTACCGCGTTTTTTTTCTCATCTCCTTTGCAGGCCCAATCGCGCCAGACGGTTGTTATCCCTGGAACCGGCATGTTTGAACGGGCTCTGCGCCATGTGGCCAAGCGTTTCAATGAGCAGTCTACCCGCTTCCGGGTGGAGATTCCTGTCAGTGTAGGGTCTGGAGGCGGCATTCGTAAGGTGTTGGCTGGTGAGGCCTCCATGGCCCGCGTCGGACGTCCCCTGAACCCCAAGGAGAAGGCCCAGGACTCCAACTTGCAGTGGAAGCTGTTTGCCTATGATGCCGTCGTGTTCGCCGTGGGGCGACGGGTCAAAGTCAAGCAGCGCTCTATCGACCAACTCAAGGCCATATTTGAAGGGCGTTCCCAGCGCTGGGAAACTGTGGATGGGCGGGAACCCCCTATCCGCGTCATCACCCGCGAGCCGGGAGACGCCAGCCTGATGGTGATCCAGCGCCATCTCCTGCCGTTTGCCAACTACGATCCGCTGAAGTACGGGCGCATGGTTTTCCACGACTACGAGATGGAGGCGATGCTGAAGAAGTTTGGTTACGCCATCAGTTGGGGCTCTCTCTCGACCATTCAATTGGGTCATAGCGGTGCCAAGCCTCTCGCCATCGGCACGATGACACCTACTCTGGATCAGATTGTCAGCGGCGCTTATCCCCTGCGTGGCCCTTGTGCGCTGGTTTATAACCCGGAGAAGTTGCGCGGCCCGGAACGGGCTTTTTTGAGCTATCTGGGGAAGAAGGGTGGTCGAGACGCCATGCGTGAGGCGGGATTGGTTCCGCTGAAGGTGGATTAGGTCGTGTGGCGTCGGCATAGTCTGGCGGTTCCGCTGGTAGCGCTACTGCTGATGTTGGCGGCCTGCACCATGATGGCTGGCTATGTCAGCATCTACCCCTATCTCAGAGATACGCTCCACAAGGGGGCTATCGCCGAGGCCATGAACCATGCCGAACAGGTGGAACACCAGCTCGCCAATGATCTCGAAGAGCTGATCCACCTCTCCAGCTTTCTCTCGGATAGCGATGGGATGCGGACGGCATTGGGAGCATTGACCCACGGCTATGTGGATCCCCTGATCCGCGAAAAACGTGCTTTGATTCGTCTCTCCGCCAAGGTGCATGGTCGCTTGATGATTCTTGATCGTCGTGCGGTGGTGGTGTTTGGCGAAGGCCCTCATGGAGTGGTCGGCCACACCTTCGAAGCATGGGGTGTGGAGGAGGCGTTGGAAGGGCAGCGTATATCTACTTTGGAGCGGGTTGATGAGCGCCACTGGTCGGCCTTTCTGATGACCCCGGTATTCTATAAAGGGCGCGTGGTGGGGGTGGTGGTGGTGGAGATGCCCCTCAGTCGCGAGTGGTTCGGCTCCTTCACGCAACGTTTTGTGATCAGCGGTCTGTCCGGGATACTTGGAGGCTCTTTTGCTCCCGATGGGTGGCTACCGCTGAGTGAGGATAGTATCCGTCACGCCCTGTTGGAGAAGCGTGTCGTTATGGAGTTGGATGATGCTCTGGAGCGGGGGTGGCGCTACAGCCCTCTGAAAGTTGGAGATGAGACGTTTTGTCTGATGGTGCCGGTGGATATGGGCACACAGCACGCCATTCTCCAGGAAGCGCAGTTGAAGATGGGACTCTACGGCGTGGTGATCGTCACGCTGATTTTGCTGTTAGGGGTGGTGTTGCAGAGGGTGTTTTTGCGGCCCCTGCGGCGACTGGCAAGAAAGTCTCAGGTGATCGGCGGTCTCTTCGCCGGTATGGAGGGTGAGCTTCTGGCGCAGGATAAGAAACCGGTCAAGAACGAACTGGTGCGGCTTGATGACTCCATCGAAGCGGCCGGGATGCAGCTTTTTACTCATCTGGCGCATCGGCAGGTAATGGCAGATGATCTGGAGCGCGCCATCGAACGGGCCGAAAAGGCCAATGCTGAGAAGTCACGCTTTCTCTCCAATATGAGCCATGAGATTCGCACTCCCATGAACGTCATCATGGGCATGGGCCACCTGCTCTCTCAGACCGAGCTCAGTGACCGGCAGTGGGGCTATCTGGATCGCATTAACACCTTTTCGCGCATGTTGCTTGGCATTATCAACGATATTCTCGACTTTTCCAAAATTGAAGCGGGCCGGTTGGATCTGGAGCAGTCGGTATTCTCGTTGGATGACGTGCTGAAAAAGCTGGAGATTCTGGCCGCCGCCATGACTCGGAACAAGGCGCTGGACATACGCTTTGAGACCGCCGATACCGTACCGCATCGTCTGATTGGGGATGGATTGAGGCTGGAGCAGGTGTTGACCAATCTGCTCAGCAACGCCCTTAAATTTACCGAAGAGGGAGAGGTCGTGATCTCGGTGGCGGTGCGACACCGGGCCAAAAATTTCGTCTGGCTCTACTTTTCGGTGCGGGATACCGGTATTGGCCTTACCGAGGCGCAGCAGCAGAAGCTGTTTCGTGCCTTTCTTCAGGGGGAGATCACCACCGCCCGCAAGCAGGGTGGAACCGGCCTTGGGCTGGCCATCTGTCGTCAATTGGTGGGGATGATGGGTGGACGTATCGATGTGGAAAGTGTCCATGGGCAGGGGAGTCATTTCTACTTTACCGCTGCCTTTTTTCGTCCCACCCCCGGTGGTATTCCGGCAGTGGCCCGGCGTTCTCGTGCCGCCGTCTGGGAGGAGCGCCATCCGGTGCGCGGCGGCGTAACGTTGGATGAGATTCGCGGGGCTAGAGTGCTGCTGGTAGAGGATCAGGAGACCAACCGGGAGATGGCCAAGGAGATTCTGCAAAGGGCCGGGTTGGTGGTGGAGGTCGTGGAGAACGGAGCCGAGGCGGTGCGGGTGGTTGGCGAGAATGGCGGTGGTTACGATGCGGTGATCATGGATGTGCAGATGCCGGTGATGGATGGCTTGGATGCGACCCGCGCCATTCGACAGCATTCAGGCAATCGGGAGCTGCCCATCATCGCCATGACCGCCAACGCCTTCGATGCCGACCGCCAACAGGCGCTGGAGGCGGGCCTTAATGACCATCTGGCCAAGCCCATCAATGTCGGACGGCTGCATGCCACGCTCTGTCGTTGGATCAAGCCTGGCCCGCGTGCTATTTCATTGCCGTCACTGATCGACGCGCCGCCCCAGGAGGATCGCCTGATTACAAATCTACTCCCTGATCATCTTCCGGGGATCGATCTGCGGGATGCCATGGAGCGTATGGAGGGAGATCAGGCGCTCTATGCCCGACTGTTGGGAGGCTTTTGCCGTAAGAATCTCTATATGGGCCGGGAGATACGGGCTGCTTTGGCCGATGATCAGTTGGAGCAGGCCGACCGATTGGTGCATCGCCTTAAGGGGGCGGCGGGCAATCTGGCGGCCAACGATCTTTTTGTGGTCTGTCGCGATCTGGAGCAGGCGATTCGTGACGATGCGCCTGGTCGCTTCCCAACACTTCTCAATAAGTTGGATCTTGTGCTGGAGCCGGTGATGGCATCGGGCCATCTACTGGAGAGGAAGCGGCAGGCCGTAGCCGATAAGCCTACCTATCGTCCCAAAGAGCAGGTGGATAGTGCCGACCGTAGCGCCGCACTGCGTGGGGAGATGCGTTTACTCTGGATTCATCTTGGTGGCCATAACATGCAATCCCGCAGGGATCTGGAGCGGATTCAGGGCCGCATTGGCAACGAATCCCGCTACAAGGAGGATCTGGAGGCGTTGGACAGCTATCTTTCCCGGCTGGATTTTCGTGGGGCCAGAGGACCGGCCCGGCGTTTGGCCGAGAAGCTCGGCGCCACCCTTGATAAGCTTTAACATATTGTTAAGTAAGTGTTTGCAGGTGTTGTTGTTTCATTAAACGATAACATTATAATATTATACATACGATTTACGTCGGCTTTACGTCACTTTTAGGGCAGTATAATGGGAGGAAATTGACCATTTTGACCTGATCTAAGAGTATGAGGGCAAAAATGGCGTCTCGGGGGACGTCGTTCTTGTTGTGGGGGGGGCGATGCGACAACCAACCGTTTTGATCGTTGATGATGAACCGACCAATATCGAGATTTTGAATCAGATTTTGGAGCCGGAGTATGACATCATCTGTTCCACCGATGGACCTTCTGCGCTGGATTTGGTGGATCGGCAGAATCCAGACCTGATTCTGCTCAATGTCATGATGCCGGAGATGAGCGGTTATGAGGTGCTGGAGACGCTCAACAGCCGGGAGGCCAGACGGGAGATTCCGGTGATCTTTGTTACCGCTTGGGGGGATGAGCGGGCGGAGACCAAAGGGTTGGGGCTCGGCGCGGCAGATTATGTCGTGAAGCCGTTTCGTCCAGCCACCATCAAGGCTCGGGTACGCAATACCCTGGTGCGTTACCAGACCGAGCGCCGGCTCTCCGAAGAGCTGGAACGGGATGTCCGCGCTACCCAGTCTCGCATCGCTGTCAGTGCGCTGCTGGAGACCTCCCTGGAGCCGTTGCCCCTCAAAAAGCAGCTTGGCCATGCGCTGGATATCATTCTCTCTATCCCTTGGTTGGCGGTGGAGTACAAAGGTTCCATCCATCTTCTCAATGAATCCACCGGTAAGTTGGAGCTGACAGCTCAGCGCTTTCTGGCTGCGCCGCTGCTTACCCAGTGTGCCGAGCTGGATATTGGCGAGTGCCTCTGCGGACTGGCTGCTCAGCGGCGTGAGATTGTGTTCCGTAGCTGTCTGGATCATGATCACACCGTCAATTTTCCGGGTATCTCCGAGCATGGTCACTACTGCATTCCCATCTTGTTGCAGGCGCGGCTTCTGGGGGTGTTGAATCTCTACGTGCCGCACCACCACAAGCGGCTTCCCGAAGAGGATGCCCTGCTCACCACCATCGCCAACACCCTGGCTGGATTAATCGAAAATCGTTATGTGGAGCAGGCGCTTGAGGATGAGCGCCGCTTTATCACCACCATCATGGAAAGCACAGCAGCCTTTGTGGTGGTGCTGGCCCCGGATGGGCGGGTGGTGCAGACCAATCGGGCCTTTATGCAGCTCACCTCCATGCCGGAGAGTGCCATTCTCGGTAAATATCTCTGGGACGAGGCATTGACCGTTCAGGAGGATGCCGAAGCGTTGAGGACAGCCTTGTTGGAGGCCGCTTTAGGGGTACGCGCCAATGCGTGTGAAAGCCGCTGGCGCGTGGGTGAAGATCAGCCGGAACGGATCATCTCCTGGAGCAATACCGCCCTCAAGGATGCCAGTGGCGAAGTGGCCAACGTCATCGCTACCGGTATCGATGTGACCGAGCGACGGCAGGCGGAAAAACGTCTGGAGCGTCTGGCCCACAACGACGCGCTTACCGGGCTGCCCAACCGTCGGCTCTTTACCGATCTGCTGGACCATGCCATACAGCGTGCCGACCGCAATAAGGGCCGCATTTCGGTGATGTTTATGGATCTGGATCGTTTTAAGGCGGTCAACGATACTTTAGGACATGACATTGGCGATATGTTATTGATAGAGGCCTCCCAGCGCATTCAGGCTGTGCTTCGCAAGAACGATGTGGTGGCGCGCCTTGGTGGCGATGAATTCACGGTCATTCTCAGCGACAAGGGGCCGGATCGGGAGGAGGCTTCACTAGTCGCACAGAAGATCCTCGACACCCTACAGCAGCCGTTTCATCTCAAGGAGCATGAATGTAAAATCGGGGCAAGCATTGGCATCAGCCACTATCCAGACCATGGCGAGGATGTGGAGACGCTGATCAAGAAGGCCGACATCGCCATGTACGCTGTCAAGCGCAGTGGCCGCAACCGTCAGCTCACTTTTGACGCTTCCTTGGAGACGCCGTCTGAGTCGTGATGCGCGTCGTTGTTGATGGGGGGTGGAGGCTTCGGTAGGTATCGGTGGTGTCCATCCAACCTGAATCAACAATAGAGAGCAGAGCAAATGGCGATGCGTAGAGGATGGGGAGCCGGGCTCCTGATGGTTTGGATCGGGCTGCTGCTGTTGGCGTATACGGCTCCGGCGGTGGCTGAGACATCACGCACTTACTACTTGATGATCGGCTCCTACGCCAAAAAAAGTAGTCTTCAGGGTGAGATTCGTCGTCTCAAGCGTTGGGGAATTCCCTATCAGGCTCGTCAGGTGACGTTTCAGGGGCGGATCTGGTATCGGCTCCTGACGGGGCCGTTTCCGGATCAGAAGCGCACGGCAGCCCGTCAAAAGGCGCTGCATGTCAAGACTGGCCGTCTCTATAGTTTTTTTCGTGCGGACATGATGGGCAAGCTGGTGAGCCGTTGGGATGGGCCTGAAAAGGTGGTGTCCAAGGTGCCGAGCCCCTCTGTCGCCCCGCTGGCCAAGCCTAAGCCTGTCTTGCCGTTGGTGATGGCCAAGCCTGTTGTACCTCCGCCTCCCGTACCTCCTGCCGTATCCCCTCCTGTTTTGCCGATTGAAGCCAAGTCTGTCTCTTCCAACTTGGCACCTACCATGCCGACGACACCGCCCAAGCCTGTGGTGGAGCAGCCGGAGGCGGTAATTGATCAGAGTGAGCCGGGTCTTGATATGGATCTGGTCACCGATGATGATGCGGTAGCGTCTGCCGAGCCTTCTTCACCCCTGGTGGCCCCTATGCGCCAGATACTTGGCAAACTGCCACCGCCGCTGATGATTCCTCCAACACGCGATGTGCGTCCGCTCACCAAGAAGGTGCAACCCAAGACAACGGAGCGTTCGCCCCAAACATCCAAGCGCATCACCAATCCCCCGGTGGTGCAATCGGTCGCCAAGCCTACTGTGATCAAGCCTGCTGCGATCAAGCCCGTAGTGGCCAAGCCTGCTGCACACATTACATCCAAGGAATCCGCTGAGTCTGCGCCCATAGTACGACCGGCCCCCATGGCTAAGATTATGGCGAAGATCACGCCGGATGTTCCTCGCAAGCCGATGCACCCCGAAGCGGCTCTGGATGGCACGCCAAAAGGGATGACCAATGGCGCAGTGATATTTCAAGAGCGCTACGAATATCATCCACAGGTTCGCAAGGCCAAGCCGATCATCTGGGAGCGTCAACCGGGACGTGTATTACCGCCGGGGCGTTACAGTGTCATTCAGGTGCCGAGACTGGGACGATTGGAGCTGGGTCGTTCCGAGACCGACCTCTATCAGATCGATATGATCCAGGCGGATCACAAAAGTGCGCTGGCCTTTGGACCCGGCGAGTACCGAATCGGCATGATCAGCGCCGGAAACCATGTTTCGGTGACACTGCCGCCATCTGAAGGTAGCTTTGAGCTGCTGGCACTTCGCATGCAGGCCATCGCCCTGTTAGAGCTTCGTTCCGATCACTATCAGGTGGATCATCTGTCGGTGGGGGCTGCTGCGCAGATTCGTATGGCACCAGGCCAATACGCCTTTCCCGACCTGCGGGTGGGGAATTTCTCCGCCGTAGAGGTCTCTGGGCCGGGGAAGGTGGTTCTTACCGTGCAGGATCTGCTTAATTTTAATGCCTCTGTGACGCTCAATAGTCAGGGAAAGTCAGAGCAATTTTTGGTTCGTCTGGGAGAGAAAGGTATTGCATCGGTCGGGGATAAGGCTCGTATTCAGGCATCGCTGGAGTTGGGGGTGGGCGCGCAGATGGCCATCGGTACCAAGGCGTGGTTTGGGGCGATCAAGAACCGCGGAACGCTATATGGTCCAGGTTACGGCGCAGCGCTCAAGGGGCAGGAGTATAAGAAGTTTGTCCAGCGAATGGGGTTGGTAAGAGGGCGGCGGTTGCTGGAGGAGAAGAAGCTGGAGCTGGTATTTTTGAAGCTACCTCAGGTGCTGGAAGAGCTGGGTTTGAAGGGGGCAGATGATGCCGATGCCCTGGCGGCCTTCCAGAAGTTGGAGGGGATTGCCACCTCTCGGAGGTTGGATCCGAGAACTCTGGATGCCGTTGCGCGGAAGGCACGGAAAATTCGTGCAGAAGAGGTGCGTAAAAGCCGGGAAGAGGGGGCTTCTTCCCCGGTTAAATCACCTTAATAGGGTCCGACTCATCGGGTCGTGCCACAGCGGGAGTCCACAATGGCTGACGGCGACATCATCAAAAAGGCTGCACGAGAATCCGAGGCAGTTGAGGCAAACAAGCCGATCACAGCCCGCCAGGATCTGGATGACATGACCGTGTTGCAGAACGTCGCCACGGCAGATCTCTATACGGAAGAGAATCGTGTGGATGATAGCCGGGAAGGGCTCGGTGAGGATGTCGGCGTGGCGGGCAATATTCAGATGGGAAGCCGGGCTGAGCGGCTGGATGGGCGCCTGGAAGGGCGTGATAGGGGGCTTGGTGAGGCGCAGAAGCTGGCTAATCTCAAGGCGTTGGAAGCAGGGACTTCCGAAGTGGAGCGTCTTACCTTCGATGATATGACGGTGTTGCTGGGGGTGGAGCGTGCCGATCTCTCTGCAGAGCAGAGCGAGGTGCAGCCACAGAGCCAGAGACCGGTAGAGGATCTTCAAGGTGTGGGCAGTATTCAGACCGGTTCTCGGCTTCGTTCAGAGATCCCAGCCGCTGGTGGTGTACAGAAACAGAGTGGTGCCATTGAGCCCGCAGGAAAAATGGAGCAAAAGCGTTTGGAGCCGTCCGTTACGGGTGACGATGAACGGGGGGTCCAGCAGGCTAATCAGATCGCATCGACAGAGCATGATGGGGTGGAGAAAACATCTACTTCGACCTTTTTTGAAGCTGTTGAGATGGAGTCTGAGCCGTTGCCTCAAGAGGTTGTTGCCCACCAGCCGAGGGGCATTGATCTCAATTTGAGGTTTGACCTGGAGAGCGATGACGGCTCTATCGCGTTGGATGGCGATATCCTTATCACTGACCTCCCTCCCGGTGCACAGCTCACGCTTGGAGAGGTCGTTGAAGAGGGCACATGGCGTATTCCCCAGGCGGCGTTACAGCTCACCGATACCAACGAGCAGGGGGATCCCATTGGTTGGGAGGCATCTGGCCTCGCCTTGATTCCTGAGGATGATTCCCAGAGAGCCTTTAATCTCGGCATCACCGTTCCTATCCGCGATGGTGAAGAGCGCTATGCCTCCAGCAGTGATATGGAGATTCAACTGGAGGCTCTCCCAGAAGAGGCGTTTGGACGCCCTTTCGATTATTGAAACTATTGATTAGGACTAGCTGTCGGAATCTTGCTGGTCGAGAATCGTATTGATGACCGAATGGAGCTTCATCTTGGCGATGGGTTTGGTGAGGAAATCATCGCACCCCGCCTCCTTGGCGCGATCCGCCTCCTCCAGAAAGGCGCGGGCTGTGAGGGCAATGATCGGGGTTCTTTTTTGGCCGCTCTCCTGCTCAAAATTACGAATCTTCCGGGTGGCGCTGTAGCCGTCCAGTTCCGGCATCTGTACATCCATCAATACCAGATCAAAGCGATCACTCTTGAAGCGCTCCACCCCCTCCAGCCCGTTCCATGCAATGGTGGTCTCGTGGTTGGTTTTGTTTAGAAATGCCTGAATAAGCAAAACATTATCTTCGGCATCCTCTACCAAGAGAATGCGGGCGGATCGGTTGGGAACAGTGGGAGTCTCTGGCTCGGCGAGTAGCGTGCCTGATGCATGTTGATGGGCACTCTCCGTGGCTGGAAGCGGCAGAAGCAACCGAAACAGACTCCCTTGGTTGATGTCGCTTTTAACCTCAATAGAGCCGCCCATCAACTGGGACAGGCGGCGACATATGGTGAGGCCCAGGCCACTACCGCCAAAGCTGCGGGTGATGCTGGTGTCGGCCTGAACAAAGCCCTCAAACACCTCTTCAAGCTTCTCCATCGGAATGCCGATGCCGGTATCTTGCACCTCTATGCGGATATGCTTTTGGTCGGATTCTGGAATTGCGCGTAGTGTAACGCTCCCCTCCAGGGTGAATTTGACCGCATTACCAAGCAGGTTGAGCAGCACCTGATGCAGCCGCATCCCATCTCCCATCACCCATTTTGGTAGCGCTGGATCCAGTTCCAGATTGAGTGTCAGCCCCTTTTCCTCGGCCTGTATACGGATCATCTCCAGAGTGGATTTAAGCCCCTTGCGCAGCTTAAAGGGGCGCATCTCCATCTCCATATGCCCTGCTTCCACCTTGCTAAGATCCAGCACATCGTCAATCAGCCCCAGCAGCCCCTTGCCAGCCCTCTGAGTGACCTCGACA
>JADFWT010000072.1 GCA_015233785.1 Magnetococcales bacterium | reverse complement strand
CACCGGCATTGCGCTGAATCACCTGGTCCAGTTGCTGAATGGCAGAGTTGATCTGCTCGGCACCGGAGCTCTGTTCCCGGCTGGAGGCGGTGATCTCCTGCACCAGTTCGGCGGTCTTCTGGATATCCGGCACCAGTTGGGAGAGCATGCTGCCGGCCTTCTCCGCCACATTGACGCTGGAGGCCGACAGGCTGCCAATCTCTCCGGCTGCGGTCTGGGAGCGTTCGGCCAGCTTGCGCACCTCGGCGGCCACCACGGCAAAGCCTTTGCCGTGCTCACCGGCCCGAGCCGCCTCAATAGCGGCGTTCAGCGCCAATAGGTTGGTCTGGCGGGCAATATCCTCAATCACCGAGATTTTGTCGGCAATCTCCCTCATGGCGGTCACCGCTTCGGTCACCGCTTCGCCACCCTCACGGGCATCGTTGGCCGCTTTGCCGGCGATGGATTCGGTCTGTGTGGCGTTGTCGGTATTTTGGCTGATGTTGGCGCTCATCTGCTCCATGGCCGAGCTGGTCTCTTCAATATTTGCGGCCTGTTCGGTGGCTCCTTCAGCGATGGTCTGGGAGCTTGTAGAGAGCACTTCGCTTCCTTCGGCTACCAACTTCGAAGAGGTAACCACCTGACCGACCACCTCCCGTAGTTTGGCGGCAGCGGCGTTGAGTGCCTCGCCGGCTTGTCCCACTTCATCATAGGTCACCACATCGACGTTGGCGGAGAGATCGCCTTGGGCAAATTTTTGCAAGCCGTCAGAGATCTGCATCACCGGTCTTTGGACATATTTTCTCACCACCATGGAGAAGAGGCCGCCGCCAATCAAAATTGAGATGGTCAGCAGTCCTAACACCTTCATGATTGCGGCGGATCTGGCTTCTTCCAGTTCGGACAGTGGCGCGGTGAGGGTCAATACACCGACCTTATCGCCCACCCGCCAGTTCTCCAGTCCAAAGCCGAACACATCCTTATTGTCGCCCACGGGATTGGTGGATGGGTTGCCGTGACAGATTAGGCAGCCCTGATCGGCAACGATCTCCTTGGCGAAGATAAAGGCTCCGGCTTCATGATCCTCAAAGCTCATCTCAGAGACCCCGGTTTTGGACATTTCGTCCATCAGGCGCAGTTCAGCCGGATTTGCCTGGGCTTTGGGATCACGGGGAGAAGTACGTTTGGCCGCACGTAGTGCAAATCCGGCATTCGTAGCCGCTTTTGAGCCCGATTCGAGCATTACGATAACTGGGATGGTGCCGTGCAGGCGGGAGTTGCGAGCGCAGGCCAGCCTTGCGGCATGGTTGCTCTCCTTGCGACAGCTCTGAGCCTCTTTAAAGAGCGCATCCTTGAAGAGTTTCTCCTTCCATGCTTGGCCGACATTGCGCCGCACCTCGTCTCCCTGGTTAAGGATCGATTTGGCGACCAGTGTCTTCTCATGGCGGAAGTCATCGACAATCTGGTTGATCAATACATTGCCGATAACCAGCATGGATCCGACAAAGATCACCACAAACATGCCGATAATCTTTTTCTGGAAGCTGAGCCCGAGGAACCAATTCATGGTGCTATCCTTTTAAGGACTAATACATTCAACACGTTACGACAAGTTGGCGCTGTTTCATGATTCGTCTTGACACTATTATTATGCCAAATAAATACGCACAAAAAATATCCTGTGAATAAAAACTCACAAATTGTGCATCATACACGAACAGTTGGCGTGTTGATAGAGTGTGCAACAGATATGCAACCTTTTATTATTAAAAAGGGAAGCGATATGAGGGAGGATTAGCGCATCAACCGCTCTTGAATCCGCCCGATAAACTCAAAGCGGATATCATCGGTGGCCTTACCGAAGGGATCTTCGATCATCTCCTGAATAGAGACCAGTACCACCACCATGAAGGTAATCAGAAAAGCGGTGACGATGCCCAGCCATTTCAGATGGGCAAACTCCGGCGACATGATGATCACCGTGACCAACAAGGCGTAGTACACAAAGCGGCGCAGGGTGAGGGGGGTGTTGTGCTCCTTGATGGAGATAAGCCGCTCCATGGAGAAGCGCATGCGCTGGTGCCACTGCATGATGCAGGCCAGTTCTGGGTCTTTAAGTCCATGATTGCGGAGATTTAAAATAGTTTTCAGTTGTGACTTAAAGGCCCGGTCAATGTGCTTCAGAGTGGTGGTCTCCACGGAGAATTTCTTCTGGTTCAGCACCGAGTGAATGACTGGAAAAAAGGTGCGTAGATCATCCATGGCGATGGGAAGTTTATCCTCCGGCAGGACGCGGATATAGACATCCGATAGACTTAATATATTGGATTTCAGCTCGGCAATTTCGTCGAACGCTTCAAAGCGGCGCCGGTTGGCGGTGCCGATGGTGATGGCAAAGGTGAAGAAAATCCCCCCAAACGCCACGTTCCCCGCCACGCCCATCTCAAAGATGATGTTATGGGCGTAACAGGCCCAGGTGGCTAGGGCCGAGATGGCCGGGATGAAGAAGAATTTTGGGTGGAAAATGAAGTTCATGGTGGGCTCAAAATGTTATTGTTTCTTAAAGTAGCCCTCAATAAATCATGAGGATATGTTGGATTCGATATAGCCATAAAATTTATTATAGTTTTTGATATGCGCTTCCGAAGATTCATCGATAAGGAGTACTAAGCATATTTTTTTGTAATGACTAGGTTTTCTATGTTTTTTCTCTTTCTTGTGATTTGATGCTTTTCCAAGGAGTCGAAATAGATTAGCCAGAACATCACGTTCTATTGTTTTCTCGTTTTCCATGTATGAAAGTCTGATCCAAAATTGCCGCGTGCTGCTTTTTATCGTCTCAATGTCTTGGTCATGTTGATGTGGGCATAATGAGAGACGAATCGCTGATTTCGATACATCATCTATTTGGTCGATGCAAACATCACTCAACTGTCCTTTCTCAGTTAATGTCTGTGAAGTAACTGAAATTCCCAGCCTATCATACGACCTGTTGCTAATCAATATGCGGCCTTCTCTTCTTCTTTCTCCTATGTTTCCGATCGTTAGGCTCGTCACATATATTGAGAAAAATATGTCATTATTGAACATGGCTCCAATGACTGATCCGACATATGGTAGCGTGTGTTTCCCCCCTTTTTTCTTAATTCTGATAATTCTTTGAGACATTATGATTTCAATATGTTTTTTGTTAGTGGTAAGAATATCTAGTTTGATGCAATCATCATGCGTGCTTTGATTGATTATTTGTGAAGAATACACGACCCCGTATCTTTCATTGATGCACTCAAGATTAATATCTTTGTCCATCAGCTTTCTGATAATGCTAATTATGTGGTAATTTTTCTTTTTCTTTTCTCTAATGTAGTTATCATAGTCTCTGCTTTCCGACAACTTTTTCTCTTTGGTGAGGAAAGAACCTCCACGCCCCATTTCCTTAATTAAAAAGGATCTCTTGTTTTGTGTCGTATTGGACATTTCCTCCATTATTCGTAAATGTCTTTGTAGTTGGGCGTCTTCCATCTGTTTGTGGGTATGTGATAATGCCTCTTCTGAATAAACCATTTGTTTGTAGAAGTCATGCGCAACCAAGTTTTCATCTGTAGGAGGCGGTGGAGGCTCTTCTGTGTTGGGAAGACGGGGGAAAAAATGTCGTTGATAAAAAATTGATGCAGCTTTCCTAATGCTTTTCAAGTCATTGCTTTCACTGTCTGAATCAGTGATTAGGATCTGAAATCGTTTTCTTTCAGAGGTAAACCACTTGATCCCCTCTTCAGAAAAAGGGAGGTCACTGTAGCTGGGAAATCTGAGAAAATTATTGATAAAATTATCGACAAATACTTTTTCATATCTAATGAAAAATTCTTGTATTGTATACAGGTCGGTCATTTGGTCACCGTGAGATGTTTATGAGTTGAGCCCTTATATGCCTTTCAGAAGCCCTGCAATAAGATTTCCAGCGGCCCCGCCCATCGTCATTTGTAATAGCTCAATGAGCCATTTTATTGTGGGTGTGTGGGGTGGCTTGGTGCCGGCTTTAAGGTCATTGAGATACTCTACAGCAATTTTGACTATGTATTGGATCTCTTCCTCGCTGAATATGTGGTCGGATTTGAGTTTTGTATTAATCCTGTGCAGATCACTTCTGATCCCTTTGAGCTCTTTGAGTATTTCGCTCTCTTGATCGTTGTTTATTGTTTCATTGCACTTTTTGTGTTTTTTGCAGATGTTTTGTATGTCAACGCCAAGCATATTAACCAAGTTTTGTCTCTCATCCAATGCATCTTTCAATGCATCCGGCTGAACCATCATTACCTGTTGATGGCGAATAAGCCTTAACAGCTCATCTGTTGATTCTGGAGCGTGCCTTTTAGAATTATAATAACACTCTACAGTGTTTATGATATCATCAAGAAATGCAGTATAATGGGGTGTGGTGCGCCCAGGATTATAAAAATATTTAGTTGCTCCTTGGTTGATGATTGCTGTGGCGCATGACTTTATGTCACTGTCGGGATCTTCTTGCCCGATAATAAAAACAGGATGATTGTTGTCTTTCGAGAGCGATGATATGTCAAAACTTTCGACAATATCATTTTTTTTCGAAGATGATATTAGAAAAATGTTTGGATTGGTCAATGTTTTTAGTCGTTTAACCTCCTTGAAGAAGGGTGTCCATATTAATCTATAACCAGCACTATCTTTTTGGATATGTGTGCAAATTTCATTAGCTTCTTTATAATTTGTATCGTAGTAGAGTATTGTATTTGTCATTTATATTCCCATATGTTTGCGATTAAACCTTGTTAGCATATTATCGTAATGTATTCATCCTCTCAATGGAAATCCCCTTGCCACCATACCAACCGGTATGTATCATCTGACCCATCACCATACCAACCGGTATGCATCCAGAGAGGCCCTTATGTCACCAGCCAGCAAGAAGAACCCCGAAGAGACCCGTAAGCGCCTGCTTAAGGCAGCCTATGAGGAGATCTACCTGAAGGGTTATCAGGCGGCCAGCCTCAGTGCCATTCTCAAAGGAGCCGGGGTGACCAAAGGGGCGCTCTATCACCACTTTCCCAACAAGCAGGCGCTGGGGTATGCGGTGGTAGAGGAGGTGCTTCAGGAGGAGTTTTCCCAAAGCTTTTTGCGCTTCATGTTTGAAAAAGATGACTTTGTTGAGGGATTTCAATATGCCTTGGTGAAGGGCGAGGAGATCGAAGGGGAGGATCTGGTGGTGAAGGGGTGTCCCCTGAACAATCTGATTCATGAGATGTCCCCCATTGATGAAGGGTTTCGAACCCGGCTGGATGGCGTGCTGCAATGGGTGCTGACGACATTCACCCAGGCGATCCGAAACGCCCAGAAAAAAGGTCAGGTTCGGCAGGATGTCAACGCCGAAGAGACAGCGCTGTTTATCTTTGCCGCCATGGAGGGGTGTGTGGGGCTCTCCAAAAATGCCCAGAGTATGGAGATATTTGGGCGTTGCTCCAAATCTCTGGCGCACTATGTTCAGATGCTGCGCCCTAGTTGATCATTAATAGAAGGTAACCACCGATGTCCGAACGCTATGCCGCTGGAATCCACACATATCGCTGGCTGATTATCCTGTTGACGCTGCTTATTGCCGGCGCGGCGGGATCCGGGGTGCGTCTATTGCGCTTCGATACCGATTACCGGGTGTTTTTTGGTAAGGATAACCCCCAGCTATTGGCCTTCGAAGAGTTGCAGGATACCTATACCCGCAACGATAATGTCATGTTCGTGCTGGCCCCCAAGGACGGCCGGATCTTTACCAACAAGATGTTGCGGGTGGTGCAGAGTCTCACCGAGGCGTCGTGGCAGGTGCCTTACTCGATTCGGGTGGATTCGGTGACCAATTTTCAGCATACCGAGGCGGAGGAGGATGATCTCATTGTGCGCGATTTGGTGGAGGATCCCGCCACGATGAGCGCCGAAGATCTGGCCAAGGCCCGAGCGGTGGCTCTGGCCGAGCCCAATCTACTGCACAAGCTGATCTCTCCCAAGGCCGATGTTACCGCCGTCAACGTCACCATTCAACTACCGGGTAAGCGTAAGGATCTGGAGGTGCCGGAGGTGGCGGCTTTTGTGCGTAAGATGGCCGATGAGGTGCGGGCTGATAATCCCCATCTTGAGGTGCATCTCACCGGCATGGCCATGATGAATAACGCCTTCCCTGAGGCGTCTAAAGGGGATATGGCCAACCTGATTCCATTGATGTTCGGCGTGGTGATTTTGGCCATTACCCTACTGCTGCGCTCTTTTTGGAGCACGCTCTCCACGGTGATTGTGATTCTCTTCTCTATCATCACCGCCATGGGGCTGGCGGGGTGGAGTGGTATTGTTCTTACCGGGCCGTCGGCTTCGGCTCCTACTATTATTCTCACCATGGCGGTGGCGGACTGTATTCATCTATTGGTGACCTTTTTGGGGGTCTATGCCGTGCAGGGGGCCGGGCAGCGGCGCCCAGCCATGTCCGAAAGCCTGCGCGTCAATCTCCAGCCGGTGTTTCTCACCAGCTTGACCACGGCGCTGGGCTTTCTCAGCATGAACTTCAGCGATGCGCCGCCGTTTCATGATCTGGGTAACATCGTCGCCATGGGGGTGGTGGCGGCCTTTGTTTACTCGGTGACGCTGCTTCCTGCGCTGATTTCGGTGATGCCTGTGCGGCTGCCAAAAACCCATACCAGGGCCGGTAAAGGGATGGATTGGTTGGCGGAGTTTGTCATTCGCCGTCGTAAGGGGCTACTGCCTGTTATGGCGGTGCTGGTGGTGGGGCTTTCGGCCTTTCTGCCTACCAATGAGCTCAACGATGAGTTCGTTAAATACTTCAGCACCAATATTGAGTTTCGTCGTGCCACCGATTTCACCACTGAGCGACTCACCGGCCTCTATATGATCGAATACTCGCTGGACTCCGGCGAGAGCAGCGGTGTGGCCAAGCCGGAGTTTTTGTTGAATGTCGAAAAGTTGGCGGTCTGGTATCGTCAGCAGCCGGAGGTGATCCACGTCAACACCATCACCGATACCTTCAAGCGGCTCAACAAAAACCTGCATGGCGGCGATTCCACATGGTATCGCCTCCCGGAGGCGCGGGATCTGGCGGCGCAATATCTCTTGCTCTATGAGATGTCGCTTCCTTATGGGTTGGATCTCAACAATCAGATTAATGTGGATAAATCCAAAACCCGTTTTTCGGTGACGTTAAAGAGCCTCTCGACCAACCAGATGCTGGCCCTGGCCGACCGTGCCAGGGGATGGATGGCTGCCAATCTGCCCTCTTCCATGCAGGTAGAGGGGGCTAGTCCCACCATCATGTTCTCCCATATCGGCAAGCGGAATATCAAATCGATGCTGGGCGGCACCTCAATTGCACTGGTGTTGATATCGCTCTCTTTGATTGTGGCTTTAAAATCCTTGCGGATGGGGCTGATCAGCCTGATTCCCAATTTGGTGCCGGCGGCCATGGCCTTCGGTCTGTGGGGCATCATGGTGGGTCGGGTGGGGTTGGCGTTGTCGGTGGTAACCGGCATGACCCTTGGTATCATTGTGGATGATACGGTCCATTTTCTCAGCAAGTATCTGCGCGCCCGACGGGAGAAGGGGCTTAGCAGTCAAGATGCGGTGCGCTATGCATTCTCTACGGTGGGGACCGCGCTTTGGGTCACCACGGTGGTTTTGATCGCCGGATTTATGATTCTCACCATGTCGGACTTTAAGTTGAATGCCGATATGGGGCTGCTCACTGCTATCGCCATCGGTTTGGCGCTTGTGGTGGATTTCCTGCTTCTCCCGGTATTGCTGATTAGATTGGAGGATAAGGATGAATCAACTGAAACTTCCCCGCTGGCTTCGGTCTCGGGTTAAACTGCCTGCTTCGGGATGGAAACGTGGTGCCATGTTGACGGCACTGGTGGTATTGGCTCCTGAAGTGGTGCTGGCATTTCTGGCCTATTTAGCGAGTAAACTGATCAATCGAAAGACGGAGAGACGCGATGTACCGTACCATGACCCGGATCGAGCACCCCGCTTTGATGATACCCATGATCAACCGGTTAGGCGCCGCGCTTCTGGTCGCTACCGTGCTGCTGGTCGCGCCTGTTGATGTGGGGGCGGTGACCCCGGAAGAGAAGGGGTTGGCGATTGCCCAGGAGGCGGAAAAGCGCGATACCGGATTTGGCGACACCACCTCCAAGATGGTGATGGTGCTGAAAAACCGCCATGGCGACAAGAGTACTCGCAATATGCGCATGAAGATTCTGGAAGTGCATGGCGACGGCGATAAATCCATGTCGATCTTCGACCGACCACGCGATATCAAAGGGACGGCGATGCTGACCCACTCCCACCCGCTGAAATCGGATGACCAGTGGATGTATCTTCCGGCCCTTAAGCGGGTGAAGCGCATCTCATCGCGCAATAAGTCCGGCCCTTTTATGGGTAGCGAATTCGCCTTTGAGGATCTTGGCTCTCAGGAGATTGAGAAGTACACGTATCGTTGGTTGCGCGATGCGTCGCTTAATGGTCGTGACTGTTTTGTGGTGGAGCGTCGTCCTGCCTATAAATACTCCGGTTATACCCGTCAGGTGAGTTGGATGGACAAGGCCATGTATCAACCGCTGAAGGTGGACTATTACGACCGCAAAAACACCCTTCTTAAGACTCAGATTTTTGAGGGATACAAACAGTATCTTGGCCAATATTGGCGTCCCGACTCCATGAGCATGGTCAATCATCAGACTCACAAAAGCACCACGTTGAACTGGAAGGATTATAAGTTCAAGGTAGGGTTGGAAGATCGTGACTTTGATCGTAACAGTTTGAAGCGGGCACGTTAATCACCCCGCCGTCATGGAGTCTGGTCATGAAGAGCCCAAACCGCGCACCTGGCACCTCATCCAAGAAGTCCCAAGAGAAGGGGGCACTCTACAAGGTGCTGCCTTTGTTGATTTTGGCGGCACTGTTTCTGCTGGGTGGTCTGTTGATGAGTCAGGCTGCCCTGGCTCAAGAGCAGATGCTGCCTGAAGAGGCGGAGGCGCTGGAGGCCGAGGAGGGTGATGAAGAGGATTCGGAAGTGTCGGGCCGGATTTTTGGTGGTGAGGTGTCCGGCTATGTGGCCGGTGAGTTGCGGGTGTTTCCTGAGACGGCAGCCTACGCTGGTCAAAAGGGTGAATTTCTCTCATTCTCAGGCCAGCCGGAGTTCTACCGGGCGTGGGAGGATGGTCGGCAGAGTTTTACGCTGATTCCCTTCTTCCGTCTGGATCCTCAAGATGACGACCGCACGCACGCCGATCTTCGTGAACTCACTTGGATGCAGGTGGGGGAGCGTTGGGAGCTTCGTCTTGGGGTGCGGCGGCTCTTTTGGGGGGTCACCGAGTCGCGTCATCTGGTGGATGTCATCAATCAGACCGATGCAGTGGAGGGTCTGGATGGTGAAGACAAGCTGGGTCAACCCATGGTTAACTTAGCGTTGATTCGGGATTGGGGCACACTGGATCTACTCTGGCTGCCCTGGTTTAGGGAGCGCACCTTTGCCGGACCCAAGGGGCGTCCAAGACCGGGCCTGATGGTGGATCATGACCGTTCCCGATACGCCTCTTCCAGCGAGGAGCGCCACCAGGATTGGGCAATTCGCTGGTCCCATGCCATTGGGGCGGTGGATCTGGGTATTAGTCATTTTCAAGGCACCAGTCGTGATCCGCTTTTTCTCACCGAGATGTATACCACTGGCCAAGTGGTGCTGGTGCCCTACTATGATCAGATTCGCCAGACCGGGTTGGATCTTCAGTTCACCGATGAGGCGTGGCTCTGGAAGCTTGAAGTGCTCTCTCGTCGGGGTGAGTTCGATGGGCGGCGTACCGAGGCAGTGGGCGGTTTTGAGTACTCCATGGTGGGGATCTTTGAGAGCGATGCCGATATGGGGCTGATTGCCGAATATCTGTTTGATGATCGCGGCGATGCCTCCACCCAGCCGTTTGATAACGACCTGATGGTGGGGATGCGTCTGACCATGAACGATACGCAGAGCACCGATGCGGTGATCGGTACCATTATCGATCTGGAAGACGGCACCATGGCCTGGACGCTGGAGGGGAGCCGTCGTCTCGGCGAGAGTTGGAAGCTCACTCTGGAGGGGCGGGCCTATCTGGACCCACCCACCTCGGATCCGATCTATACCTATCGCCGGGATCATCTGCTGTCGCTGGAGATTGCGCGCTATTTTTAGGATCGGTCTGGATCCCTATCCCCACTGCGGGGGTGTCACCAGTCTGGAGGTGATGCGCATGGGCGTTCCGGTATTGAGTCGTCTGGCAGCGCTGGTGTCAGGGGCAAGGTTGAATCACTTTCGCTCCAGCACAAACCGTGTGTAGACATAACTAAGTCCCAGCATGCAGAGTCCCAACCCCATCAGCGAGAAGACCCTATAGAGCCCTTCCAGCTCCCCGGCGTCATAGAGAAATACCTTCAGCACCGTCACAGTCAACATCACCAGCGAAGCGTAGCGAAGCGCCTTGTGAACCCGCCATATCCCCGCCACCAGCAGCCCAATACCCAGTGCCATCCACACCGCCGAGTAGCTGTAGATCTCCATGTTGGAGGCGTGACCTGTGTCCAGATACTCGCCATGGAAGAAAAAGCGTACATTCAGGGAGGTCAGCACGAAGAGCAGCAACAGTAAGAAGCCTCCCAAGTAGGGCCTGATAGAGGCCATTTGCACTTGGATCAGCTCTTTTCCCAGGAGCGTGCCCCAGATCAGCGGCAGGCCAAAGGGGAGCAGAAGTGTATTGAAGAGGGTCATGCCGAGAATCTGTTGATGGGCTAAGATGGGGTTGTAGAGCAGTAGATCGAAGAAGGCGATACGAAATAGCGCCACCATCGCCAGCACAAACCCGGACCAGGAGAAGGCTGACCGTTCAAAGTACCGCCCCGCCATCAGGCAGATCAGCCCATAGAGAAACAGCACATTGGTGATAAAGCCTCGCTCCAGAAACCCGGCTTTGATGAACAGCACATTTTGATCGGCGTGAAACCCTTTGCGGGAGAGGTAGTAGCCCATGATGGCCACCAGGGCGACGGCGGCGCTCTCCAGTGATCGCACCAGCTTCCCATCCTGCTCCCGGTATAGCAGGTACGATGCCCCCAGAAACAGCCCCGCCGGAACTCCCAGTTGAAATAGTGGCCACTGTACTATGGGCAGGCTCTGTTGCAGATGAAGTTTGGCCTCCACCAGACTGTAGGCAGTAAGCTGTACCAAGAGCAGAATTTGCGGCATCAGCAACCCGGCGAATCCCAACGCCATCACAGCGATAATAGGCCTCATCGCTTTGAGAGGAATGCGTCGGTTGATCCAGGCCAGTCCCAGCACCTGTCCGGCCATGGCCACCGAGAGAAATTCCCGCTCCAGTTCGATGGTCAGCGCCAGGGAGAGAAAGGCGGTAAAGCTGGACATAAACAGCGCCAACATCACCTCGGCGTCGGGACGCTGTCGCCAGTGTCGATGCAGTTGCAACATGCCATGGAACGACACTCCGGCCAGCACCAGCGCCAACGCGCCCCAAAAGAGAGGAATGACATCCCAGATGGGCGTGACGGCATCCCAAGGCAGGGTATGTCGCAGTAGCCAGTAGCCCAGCAGATAGTAAATCAACACGGTGGTGACGGTGAGGGCACCCCAGGTTTTCGGGATGGGAGAGCGTCCCATCAGGTAGTAGCCGGGTACCGCATGCAGCAGTGCAAACAGCAGTATGGTCCATCCCATACTCTCCGGCTGCTCCGGTTTCCATTGGCCCAGCATTACCGCGCAGACCCCCATGGAGATCCACGGCAGACGACCATAGAGCTGTGGGTTAAACCAGGCCATGGCTATACCGCCTGAAGCAAGCATGCCGAACAGGCCCCACTCCAGCGGCCCGAAACCGGCTCTCCCAGCCA
>JADFWT010000071.1 GCA_015233785.1 Magnetococcales bacterium | reverse complement strand
AAGCAGGCCCTTTCAGGGATTCAAAAGGAGGGGTTCCGGGACGCCTATCTGAAACGCCTTCGCCCCCCGCAGCCTTTCCCCAGCATCACCACACTTGATGGCGAAACCCAGACCTTCAATGCCGAGGCACCGGAAGCTTCACCAACGACCCCTTCTGCCCCTCAGATGTTAGGCGGCTTCAAGATTGATCTGGGCGGGTTGGTCCTGGAGGGAGACAACCGGGTGCAGTTTATCGATCAGGGTGTCTCCCCGCTATTTCGACAGGAGCTGGTCATCAAGACGCTCAAACTGGGACGAATCAGCAACCAACCAGGCACAAAGACCCCTTTTCAGCTCAAGGCATCTATCGGCCAATATGGAAGCGGTGTGGCACTACAAGGAGACATTCAGCTCTTCTCCGCCAAACCAACCATGGAGATCAAAGGAAAGCTGAAAGCCATTGATCTTCCACCATTCTCGTCCTACAGCGCCCCCATCAGCGGTTACGAACTGGTCAGTGGTGCAGCCGATGCCGATCTGAACATCACCATTCTCCAAGGAAACATCAAGGGGGCCGCCGAGCTAAAACTCCGCAACCTCTCCGTAACCGCCGCCGATCCAAATTTGGTCAAGGAGACTGAGAAAAAGATCAATGCACCGCTGGAAACAGCCCTGGACCTTTTGCGTGATAATAAGGGGGATATCAGCCTGACACTGCCTGTCTCTGGCACCACTCAGGCTCCGAAGATTGATCCCGGCGATGCCATTGCCCAGGCTACCGCCTCCGTGGTGAAATCCACGGCCGTCACTGCGCTCAAGGTAGCCGTGATGCCGGTTGGGGTATTGCTGACGGCAAGCGATCTGGTGGGGGCAGTGATGGATCAGGTCAACCTCAAACCGGTCCCCTGGCCTCCAGGCTCGGATCAACTTGTGGAGAAGGCTAAACAACCTCTGAGTGAAATCGCGAAAACACTTGAAAAACAAAATGATTTAAGACTGAAACTATGCGGATTTGCGGTCGAAGCGGATCGCAAATCGCTCTTGGCCGGAGGCAAGACGATCACAGATGAGCAGCTACTACAACTCGCCAAACGGCGATCGGCTAAGGTCAAGGCGCTGCTTGTAACACAGCACAAAATTGACCCATCAAGGCTATTTGAGTGCATGCCCGAGCTGGATCATCGCCCAAAGGGAGAAGCCCGAGTGGAGGTGGAAAAATAGTCTATGGTGAGAGAGATCGAGAGGTTAATCGTTACGCTGCATGGGATTCCGATCGAAAAAGCACTCCACATAAAAAGGCCCGGCCGGTACGCGGAAGTATTGCCGCAAACTATGGCTAATATTGTTGAAATCGCCCTCATACTCGGCGTCCACCACCAGGATAGGTGGCGATAGGTTGATCTCACCACCATGCTCCATCAGACGGCCCTGAACACCCCCCGCCACCATGTTGCCAAGCTCACCAAAGGAGTCGGCCGCATCTGCATCCATAGACTCCAACTCCATTCCGGCAAAACCACCCGCCAGCGCCAACGCCACATAGAGTGGTGCCGATAGATGAACACCGCCCACCAAATCTCCGTCAAATTTCACCGTCGCCACCACCTCGGAAGTGGGTGGTTCATAAGGCTCATAATCCGGCTTGGGGAAGAATGGGCCATTGGAGACCTCCATCTCCAAAAAGGCCAAAAAGATTTCACTTACTGACCCTGTGACCGCTTCTGCCAAATCCTCATACATGTGATCCCCTCACACTTGATGCGCACCATCTGTAACAACTTCCACTTCAACACAGAAGCGGGGCATTCTACAGAGGTTCTACCTATGTTTCATTACCAAAAAAAACTAATTTCGCCGTTTTATTGACAACGGCCTATCACCCGTCTGTGGCAAGACGGTATAAAATTTCATACATTCGATCCCCTACCTCGATCGCAGCTTTGCGCACCTCTTCTGGAATATGGGGAAAATAGCCAAGGGCAAACGCAGGCTTGTAGGTCACAGCCCAAACACGCCCACCAGGCTTCTCCTCGTAAAGCACAACCTTACACGGCAGAAAGGCCCCAAAGGCCGGCTCACTGGAGATGATCTTTTCACCAATGGTCAAATTACAGATATGGTAGATGTTATAGGCTGGATAGGGCGTTCCCTGGCGGGCTGCAATGGCCCGCCCCAGATGCTGAGTCATCACCAACTTCAGATTCTGCCCCGCCAACTCCGACTCCAAGGAGAACTCAATATCCTCAAATGAGATCCCCTCCGGCATCGGTATCTGCAATACCGGCCCGTGATGCTGCACACCGGGCAGACCATCAATCTGCTTCTCCACCTCACTCTTTGGATACGGAAGATTCTCTCCAGCCTGGAGGGACTGCGCCATCCAGAACACCGCCACGAGAACAACCACAACACCAACCAGAGAGCTGCAACCACGCCACTTCATCACACGCCATCCCATCACAACACCCTCTTTACAGCCTGATCTCCACGCATACGAACCACCTTTTCCGAGGCCACATGCCGAGCAACGATCTCCCAGATCGGTGGACCCTCGACTTCGTTCATCGAGGCCCAACCGGCCACTATATACAGCCGTTTTGGATCCAAGGCCTTGCCGGCCACCTCAAGATCCAGGATACGCGCACCCATCGCCGCAGATGGACGAATGGCATAACGTAACCCACCCACACGCACCATATCACCCCCCTGTTGACGATAAGGATCAAGATTGAACAGATTATCCGCCACATCCTCCAGGATATTCTTTAACTGCTCACCAGAGATCTTGCGCCGATAGACGTTGGGATAGGTGATGGCGGTCTGGGTATAGATGGCCTCCATGGTGACAGGCTGGCCAGGAAGCAGCGTCCCTCCCCAACGAAAGCCGGGAGAGAGCGCCACTTCGGCATCCATCTCCTTGATCAGAGAGCGACAGATCAGATCATCAAACGTACCGTTAAAGCTGCCTCGACGATAGAGCAACGACTCATTCTGCCCCACCACCCGTTCCAACGCCTGCCGATGGGGGGCACGGATCTTGTCGATAAGATCTCCCATCTCACCATCAGCAGGCAAAAAGCGCGACAAAACAGGAATCAGCCTATAGCGCCAATTACGCAGTTTCCCTCCTCGCACATCCAGATCCATGCGCGATAGAAACTTGCCGTTGGAGCCGGAGTTACAGACCAGAGTCTTACCTCCAGCGTTCTTCACCACGCTGGGTTTGGGGATGGCATCGTGGGTATGGCCACCCAAAATCACGTCGATTCCCGTCACCCGCGAGGCGAGCTTCAAATCTACATCCATGCCGTTATGAGAGAGCAGGACTACCACCTGAGCCCCCTTCTCCCGGACAGCGTTCACCTGGAGCTGAACCGATTTTTCCTGAATACCCATAGACCAATTGGGAAACAGGCGGCGGGGATTGGCAATCGGCGAATAGGGAAACGCCTGACCGATGACCGCCACTTTCGTCCCAGCCCGCTCAAAAAGCTTGTAGGGCTCAAAAACCGGCTCTTCCCACTCGGTATCGCGGACATTATGCGCCAAAAATGGAAAGCTGAGTTTCTTAATATTCTCCTGAACCTGGTCGGCCCCATAGGTGAACTCCCAGTGGGGGGTCATGGCATCCACCCCCAGCAGGTTGCACACCTGGATCATATCGTCGCCTTTACTCTTTAGACTGGTGTAGCTCCCCTGCCAGGTATCGCCACCATCCAGCAGCAGAACATTCTTCTCACCACGCTCCGCGCGGACACGCTTGACCAGTGAGGCCATATGGGCAAAGCCACCCACCGGACCAAAATCGTGGGCCAGACGCACATAATCCTGTACCGAATAGGCATAGGCATCAGAGGTGCCGGGAGAGATACCGAAGTGGGCCAAATAGGGAAGACCGGTAATATGAGGAGGACGCCCCATCGCCTCGCCAACGCCAATATTTACACTGGGTTCTCGAAAATAGAGGGGCTTCAACTGAGCATGACAATCGGTAAAGTGAAGAAGCGTGAGCGCTCCCAAGCTGTCAAATCGATAGAGATCATCGCCAGCCGACGCAGCGGCCTTTGCCAGTTTACCAGGGCTGACTGCCAACATGGCCGACGCAGCCACGCCCACCTCCAGCAATTCTCGACGGGTTAGATTCATAGCCGTGGCCTCATGGGGTCTGTACAGGTGCCGCACGTGGTAAATGCCGGTTTATTTAATAAGACATCATGCCCTTTTGGAGACATATTCTCAACAGCTTCAACGAATCAATCAAAAGTCGGCTCAGATTCCATCTATTCGCCGGATGACGCTGTCATTAAGCATCGATAAATGGTAGAATCTCTGTAAATATGGCCGCTTATTTTATAAATAGAATGGGGTATTAATGCATTGGAAACAGAGGCTGAAACAGTTCCTTTTTGTGCGAAAGCTCCTTCGCTATAAAACGTGGTACCTACAAGACTGCAAACACCTCCCTCGCGTAGAGATTGAGACCTTTGGTCGCTGTAACCGCGCCTGCTCCTACTGTCCGGTATCCACTAATGAAAAGCGCACCGGACGTATGAGCCGGGCGCTGTTCGAGAAAATTATCCATGATTTGGCCGCTATTGATTTCAGCGGTACGCTCTCATTCCATTTCTATAACGAACCCCTTCTAGACAAACGGCTTCCAGAGCTTTCGACAATGGCCCGTCGAGCACTACCCAAGGCACGCTTCAAGCTCATTACCAATGGAGATCTTCTGACCAGGGAGAAACTACAGGAACTGTTTGATGTGGGCTTCGACCAGATCTCTATTTCCCTTCACGATGAAGAGATCGAAAAGAAAATGATGGCCCTGGTGGAAGAATTATCAGAGCAAGATCAGCAACGCACCTTTCTCAATACCTTTTTCCGGCCTGACACCGTCTTATCTAACCGAGGCGGGGCAGTTGATATTCCTGATGCCTCCAAATCCCAGGCATTTCCTGAGGGGTGTGCACAGGCCCACAACAGCCTGATCATCGACTATCGGGGGAAGGTGGCCCTGTGCTGCAACGACTTCGCCATGCCCCACGATATGGGCGATTGCAACACCATGCATGTGCGGGAGATTTTGCAAAAGCGCGCCCCCTTGACCAAGGCCATTTACTTTGGCCGGTATAATCTTGAAATCTGCAAAAACTGTGTTGAACTCAGCCGCAACAGTCCCTAACCACTGAAAAAGGCGGCTCCGTGATCTACAGAGCCGCCCTTCTCAATCCGTATCCCCATAGCCGTTTATAACGACGACTCGGGGTGGAAGCCTAACCTTACTAGGGACGGAACCCAGGCACATTCATCTCCATGCCGTTGGATATCGAGCCCAGATAGGCTTCCAGGTTGACGTAATAGTCACTACCATAATCATGCACTACGGCCCGCACATTTTTGTTACAGGTGCGAAGACGACGCTGCATGGTGGCCAGCTTGCCCCATTTGGTGCGGTAGATGGGCCAGTGATCCACAGAACCGGAGCCGATGGCGGCCCCTGCGGCCAGACGCCGTTCCCGCTCGGGATTAGCCGGTAGTTTGGCTACGACCGCTTCCAGATTAGCGTATCCAGTATTGTCCGGCGCGCTCATGTACTCGGCACGAATATTGGTGCCGGCTGCGGTATTGTGACAGTGCTTACAGGCGATATCAAAGTGGCCGATACGCTCATCATAGGCCTTTTTGCCCAGCTCGATAAACTTGGCCATAGGACCATCGGTCTGGATCGACAGAGGCATGCCGTTGGAGAGTGCTTTGACGTAGGTGGTAAGCATCACCTGCTCGCCCTTCTCCCACTTCAGAGCCTCCTGCCCCATACGCTCGGTGAGACAGCTGTTTATCTGGTGCTGAATCAACTTTGGCTTGCCCAGCTTTTCGTCATACTTGGGATAGTGCGTAGATGCACCCACCAGCTTTTCGCCATCTTCGCCATGACAGGTGGCGCAGGACTGGCCGCTCCGATCCTTGTTAAACAGCGCCTTGCCATCCTCCAACATACCGTCGGAGGGTGGAAACTCCGCCATCCCACGAAAATTCTCCGAATATTTATAGAGTCCCGGATCCTTATTGGCGTCGTACCCTTTCAGATCCAGAGCCATGGCAGGACTGGCGACAAACGCCAGGGCGGCCAGCCCCAGAACACCCTGGAGCAGAACATTACTGCGTCTGGTTTTCATGATTCCCCCCTGCTACTTGACCGTGACCTCGGTGGTTTTACTGTATACCTCACCCTTATTGTCCTTCCAGGTGATCTTCAGGACACCGGGTCCATCCACCTGTAGAAAAAATGAGAAGAAGGGATCTTTGGCCACAGCGGCACCCCAATCGGCCACCAGAACCGTCTCGTTGCGAAATTCCACGGTCACTTCATCAATGTAGTGCGCGGGAATTTTTTCCTTGGTCTTTTTGTTCTTGCGCAGTCCAGTCTCCATTGGGTGGCGAATCAGAGCCTTAACCTCTACGGTATCGCCGGCCTGGATGGAACGCGGAATGCGAATTTTGGCTTTGCCGATGCCAGATGACATGGTTTCCGTCCTTTCTTAATACAGAATATCGAGCCCGGTATGCGGTTTTACGATCCGAGAAGATCAGCCGCCGCACCCGCCGATGGTCACCTTAATCTCCCGCAATCCACCCAGCAGCTTGCCGTTGTTGGTGCGGGCAATGGCGCGCAGATTGGAACTTTTGCCGATCTTCAGCCGAGTGGCGACGACGGCTTTTCCGGCCTGACCCGGTTTCAGGCGAAAACGGGCAGCAAACGGGATGGGGTTCTTATCGACAAAAATGCCAACTGACTCGATAAAGTCATCGTCGGTCATCGGATGATCCACCGTTACTTTGACCGGAACCACACGACCATTCTCGGCGATGATAGGCGCATCAATGGTGACCTTCTCATAGGTCACTTCTCCGGCGCCCATATACCGCTCTACCGACTTGTTCAGCTTCTCCTCATGGCCGCTGGCCACCGCCACGCCAGTGGGACTCATCACACCCCCGGCCAACGCCGCCGTCACGCCCAGACGTCCAACGGTGGAAAAGAGACCCCGCCGTGAAACCGGCTTATCCATTACATTCGACATGGTTGATTCTCCTCTTTAATCGATCCTTTACCGGACTACTTCTTCTCACGCAGGGTCAGAAGATAGGCGATCACATCCTCCACTTCCTGAGCATCAAGAACCCGCGTCCCCACCTTGTCGGGACGGATCATCTTTTTGCCTTCATTGCTATGGAAGGTGAACATGACGGTGTCCGGGTTATCCACTTTCGGATCGACGATCTTTTGGCGAATCCACCCCACCGAGCGGTCGTTGTTCTGCATCGACTCAATAAGGCTGGGACCGGCATTGCCCGCAAAATGGACATCCGGCAGATCGTGACAGGCCAGACAGTTGCCCTTTTTCTTGCTGGTAGCCAACTTGCGTCCATTGACGGGATCGCCTGGCTTATCGGTCAGCGGCTTGGCGATGCCTAGGACAGCGACATCCACAGGCTCTGTTTTTGCGGCGACCGGCTTGGTTTCGGCTTTCTGCTTTTTATCCTGCGAGGCGTTGTTTCCGCAGGCAGCCAGCAGAGCAGCAGCCAAGGCCAAGGGTATCGCCTTATGCAATCTATCCATAACCCCCTCTCCCTGATGATGTGTTCGAATGACGACCCAGTGAGCCTGCCATTCTAGGTATTAACGATGGTTTTAGGTGCCCATTCGGGCTATTGTTTCACAAAGAGTGACATGATATTTCATAGAGACGTCAACACACAACATTTTTTCCGTTGTTTATCAACTTGCCCATCTCATTATCTCGGCTATTTTATCGGAGTTTTTCATGGTTAATCGTCGATTATTTCTACTGCTGTTCACACTTGTGGCCGCGCTCTCGCTATCGACGCCGGCCCAGGCGCTCTTTCAGGAGCCTTTTTTTGAGGACTCTTTTCTGAATCTGTCTGAAGATGCCCAAGACGCCGCCCAAAGTGGACGCATTCTAATGGTGTTTTACGAGCAGGAGGGGTGCCCATACTGTACACGACTGCACAAAGAGACGCTTTCCGACCCCAAGGTGCGGGCTTACCTGACCAAACATTTCTATCCCATTATGCTGGATCTGTTTGGCTCCAGAGCGTTGACGGACTTTAAAGGCAACACCATGCCGGAGAAAAAGTTCGTCCGTAAGCAGGGTGTCCACTTTACCCCCACCATTGTCTTCTACGGGGCCGACGGGGCGCAACTGTTTCGCGTCAGTGGGTTCTGGAAGCCGCTGCACTTTCTCACCACCATGCAATTTGTGGCGGAAAAACGCTATGAGGAGGAGAATCTTCAGGACTATCTGCACAAAAAACTACGCAGTGGCGAAGCGAAGCTCTCCGGACACTGAGCAGGCAGGGGAAAGAGCTAGCACCCACTCTCCTGCGCCAACAGACTCCCGGAAAAGTCGAAGCCCAACAGGGTGACCCGCACCTCTTCCGGGAGCTCTCTCTTTACAGCCCGCCACGCCGCCTGAACCAGAGCCTCCATAAAGGCATGCTCAAGCCCCTGCTCTCTTAGGGTCTCGGCAGCAAAGCGTACCGTCACACCCTGGGCAATGGCCAAACAGGCGGTTTCGGATCCACCTACCCGCCGGGCCAATTCTGCAACACGGACCATATCGAGGCTGGATTTATGGGCGTGGGTATTGCGTACTCCCTGACCGATCTTAGCCAACTTGCCCACCATGGCACCGATCCATACTTCACGCAGACCAGAGCTTGCGGCACGCGCCAACGCCGCACCGACAAAATCCCCCATCTGCACAAAGCAATATTCAGGAATATCATCCAGCTCCGCCATGGCAAAGCGCTCGGTGCGCCCCCCGGTCGTTAGCACCAAACGACGCTCACCCTGTGCAGCAATGGCACGAATGCCCTGCTCCATCGCCTTGCGGTAAGCCGAGGTTGAGTAAGGGTGAACAATGCCGCTGATACCGAGGATGGAGATGCCGCCAAGAATCCCAAGACGGGGATTGAGGGTCTTCTCGGCCATGACCGCACCGCCGGGCACCGAGATGGTGACCGAGATACCATGCCGCTGCAACCAGTCGCCACAGGCGGCGCGCACATTCATCTCAATATTGGCACAAGGTACCGGGTTGATGGCAGCCCTCCCCACCTCCAGCCCCAAACCAGGCCGGGTGACCCGCCCCACCCCATCGCCCCCCTCCAGGCGGAATAGACCCGGCTGATGAGCAAGCTGCACCACCGTCGCCGTAAGATGGGCACCATGGGTGCGATCCGGGTCATCCCCGGCATCCTTGATCACAACCGCTTGGGCACGATCGCCATCGGATTGACCATGATGAATCTGAAATAAAACGGAGGAGCCGTTTGGAAGATCGGTCTCAACATGGGCAGGAGGCCGGCCATGAATCAGCGCCAGAGCAGCCCCACGAGCAGCGGCGGCGGCACAGGCCCCGGTGGTAAAGCCGGTGCGTTTTCCTTCGGGTTTGGGTTTGGGCACCCCTACCCCTCCACTGCCAACCCAATCAGCGCATGAATGGCCGCCACCACCAGCGGCGAGCCCCCCTTGGTTCCCTCAATCATCATCCAGGGAACCGGGCTGCCCAGCTTCAACGCCTCTTTCGACTCAGCCGCTGAGACGAACCCTACCGGCATACCGATGATCAGAGCCGGCCTAACCTGCTCATTGCGCATCAGCTGAATCAACTCCAGCAGCGCCGTGGGCGCATTACCCACCCCGACGATGGCACCATCCAGCACACCATCTCGCCAAGCAGAACGCATAGCCTGCACCGACAGCGTCGTCTCTTCCTGCTTGGCCAACGCCCGAACCTTGGGATCGGAGAGATAGTTCACCACGCGGTTGCCATAGGCCGCCAACCGCCTTGGCGATAACCCCACCTGGACCATCTTGACATCGGCCAGAATGGTGCAGCCCGATTGCAGCGCCTGGATCCCAGCACGCACCGCCTTCGGGTGAAATTGAATCAGCGGATTGATCTCTGGATCACCGGAGGTGTGGATCAGTCGGCGAACAATGGGCCACTGCTCAGCGGTGTGGCCATGCGTACCGATCAGTGCATCAATGATGGCAAAGGATCGATCCTCAATGGCTGTACCTGCTGCCACTTCATGGCCTGTTATGGGATTTCTCTCCAACGGATTCTCCTCGCTTCTCTTCTGGGTGGGGAGGCCGGCACAGCCTCTCACCAAACTCCCCAACCCGTTTTGTCAATCAGTGATGATGGTGATGGTCATGATGCTCTTCTGCAATTTCGCGAAATTTACAGCCGTCACACTCCAACACTTCACCACGCTTGGCCTCTTCCAGACGCTGCTCCACCACCTCAATGAGCAGATCATGAATGCCCAGGTATCCCGCCAACCCCATGGGGATGGTGGGATATTGCCCCTTGATCCGCTCCACCTGACGCTGGATACGCTTGATCAGCCGCCCGGTAAAGAGATAATACGGCACCACGATTACCTGGGTCGCCCCTAATCGAACCAGACGATTCACCGCCGACTCCAAACGGGGATAGGTGACACCGGTAAAGGCATACTCCACCAGCTCATGACGGGTGGTCTCATAGAGCCAGCGCGCCATCTTGGCAATGTTGCCGTTGGCATCCATATCCGAAGCTCCGCGACCCAACACCACCACGCCGGTACTTTTTGGATCCGGCATATCCATGGCCGCCATGGCACTGTGCAGACGACGACGCAGCAACTTCAGCACCTTCTCATCCAACCCCAGATGCCGCCCGGTAACGAACGTCACCTTGGGATGCTTCTCCCGCGCCTGCTTGATAAAACCGGGAATCTCCATCTTCACATGGCCCGCCGCATTGAGAATCAACGGCATGGCAATGACCCGCTTGGCCTTCTTGGCGGCCTTCTTCAGGCCGTCCGGCACCAGAACATCGGCAAACTCGATAAAACAGACCTCAATATCAAGGTCAGGCCGCTTCTGCCGCCAGTAATCGGCAAAATCCTCAATCTCTTCGTTGCCATCGACATCTCTTGAGCCGTGGCCAATCAACAGTATGGTCTCTTTCATGATGGTCGTTAAACCCCCGTGTTATCCGTCGGATGACTCGGCGTGCGGTGCTGTTGCGGCTTGGCGGTATTCGTGGCTGAAGCTGGCATCGTACAGCAGCGACTTCGGGGTGTTTTCACACCGGGTCGCATCCAAGGCTGGACTGGCGATAATCATGGTTTGACTGCGGATGCCCTCCTCACGACACAGTGCGGCAAACGTCCCCACCGTGCTGCGCAAAATCCGCTCCTCACCTGGCCAGGATGCCTTGTGAACCACCAGAATCGGCGAGCTATTTGGCCAACCGGCCCCGCGCAACTCGTCCGCCACCTTGGACATCAAAGTGGCCGACAGATAGATGCAGAGCGTCGCCCGATGGCGTGCCAGATCCCGCAGACGCTCCCCATACGGCATGGGCGTGCGCCCTTCGGTGCGGGTCAGGATCACCGTCTGAGTGATCTCCGGCAACGTCAAGGTCTCCAGCGCCGCCGCCGCCGATGCCATGGCCGAAGAGACGCCGGGAACCGAACGCACCTCGACACCCGCCTCCAGCAGAGGCGCAGCCATTTCGGCCAACGCCCCGTAGAGCGACGGATCACCGGTCTGGAGCCGAACCACCGTCTCATGACGACCACTCTGCTCCAGAAGCCAAGCATTCATGGCCTCCAGTGTCATACCGCTGGAATCCGCCACCAGGCACGCTGGCGGACAGAACGCCATGTGCGCTTCACTCACCAGTGATCCGGCATAGAGCACAGCCCCGGCTTGGGCAAGAAGATCCCGCCCACGCACCGTGATCAAATCGGGATGACCCGGACCTGCACCCACAAACCAGACACTACCCATCCCTCTACCTCACAACGGAGAGATCAATTCCCCAAGCCCTGCACGGTGCATCTAAACATCAGACCAAACACCACAAACACCTCCCCTATAAAAAGAGAAGACCGCTTATGCCATAGGCCAACAGATGGAAACAGGAGATTGAAATGGAATCACCTTTTTCCGGCTCGTGTCGCCCACCGCACACGCAATTCCGAAACTGATTGGGGCCGGTCTCCGGACTTACGGGCTGTCTGGAATCAGACCACCAGAACCGGCCTTCCCACACCCATTGAAGGTACAGTGGCGTGTCGGCC
>JADFWT010000070.1 GCA_015233785.1 Magnetococcales bacterium | reverse complement strand
GGGAGGTTGGATCACCAAACCTGTCAATCCGCCTTCTAAAGTTCAAAGGCCTAATGGAGATGGAAGAGTGGTCAGAGATACAAAAACGGCTGATCATGCTAGAACAAAAGATGCAAAAGCTTCTTCACCTGGTGGAACAGAACCAACCTGGTCCATCCCAATATCACTAGGCTATATAGGACCACAGTGGTACCATTAGCGATTTCGTTTTCCTCATCATCGACGCCTTATCAATGGATAACCAATTTTGGACGCGCGCAAAGAGATCAACCGCCTCTGGAAACAACTTCCTGAACTTATGCTCCGAGACTCCGTACGGCTTCGCGGAAGAATGCAGGGACTGCACCGAGCAATCAAGTCTGGTCGTGGTGTAAGTGCCAAAGCATTACAAGACCTACAAAAGCAAATTGAAAGCTCAATAGCCAGACGTCAGAAACGCTTCAAGAGTCCTCTCAAGCCCCAATTCACATCCAACCTACCTGTGGTGCAACGGTTGGATGATATTCGCCAATGCATTCAGGAGAACTCCATTGTGGTCCTATGCGGCGAAACCGGATCAGGCAAGACCACTCAGCTTCCAAAAATCTTGCTGGACCTTGGATACGGCAGTGCAGGCATGATCGGAATGACCCAGCCGCGACGTTTGGCCGCCCGCAGCGTGGCCGCTTTTATTGCCAAGGATCTTGGCTCTAACATTGGCGATGCTGTGGGCTATAAAACCCGTTTTCAGGACCGAACCGGCCACGATACACGTATAAAAGTAATGACCGATGGAATCCTTCTAGCTGAAATACCCTCAGATAGATTGCTGTCCAGCTACGATGCGCTCATTATTGACGAAGCCCATGAGCGCGGTGTTAATATCGATTTCTTACTCGGGTTTATCAAACGTATACACACAAAACGACCAGATTTAAAAGTTGTTATAAGCTCTGCTACACTGGATATTGAGAAATTTTCAATACACTTCGACAACGCTCCCATTCTGGAAGTCTCAGGGCGGACCTACCCAGTTGAACTGCGCTATCGTCCTCTAGATACCGGATCATCAGACGATGAGGGAGATGCCCTGCAAGAGGCTATCTATAGGGCTTCTCGGGAGCTAAGGCGTGAAGATCCCGTGGGTGATATACTGGTTTTTCTCCCCGGTGAACGGGAAATTCGCGAAACGCAGGAGTATCTTGAGAAACGTCTTCCCCCAAGCAGTGAAGTGTTGCCTCTGTTTGCTCGCCTCTCCAATGCCGAACAGAATCGGATTTTTCAGCCCTCTACCAAGCAGCGACTGATTCTCTCTACCAACGTTGCTGAAACTTCACTGACTGTGCCCGGCATCCGCTTTGTCATAGATTCTGGCTTGGCACGCATTAGCCATTACAGCGCCAAGGCACAAGTTCAGAGGCTCCCCATTGAGCCGGTGGCACAATCCTCTGCTGATCAAAGAAAAGGGCGTTGCGGTCGCCTCTCCGACGGCATTTGCATCCGCCTTTATAGTGAAGAGTCATTTGATAAACGTCCTCAATTTACCGCACCAGAACTACTACGCACCTCACTTTCCCAGGTTATTTTGCGCATGGCCCATCTGAACCTGGGCCATCTAGAACACTTTCCTCTGGTGGACTCCCCGAGTCCCAAAGCGATTCAGGCCGGAAAGCGCCTTCTTCAGGAACTGGGAGCGATCCGAGAGAGTGGTAATTTGACACCACTTGGAAAAAAACTAGCCCGGCTACCGGTAGACCCACGTTTGGGACGGATGATTATGGCCGGGGCCGAACGACAATGCCTGGGGGAGATTCTCATTATAACCACAGCTCTAAGCGTGCAGGATCCAAGAGACCGCCCCCTGGAAAAGCGTCATGCGGCCGATCAAGCCCATCAGCGCTTTGTGGATAAGCGTTCTGATTTTCTTACCCTGTTGCAACTTTGGAAGCATATTCAATCTCTCAAGCGCACCGCTACATCCAAGAGTAACTTTCAAAGAAGGCTCAAAAAGGAGCACCTCTCCCCTATCAGAGTACGAGAGTGGCTCGACACCCATCGGCAACTGACTGAGCAGTGTCTTGAGATGAAGATGATCATCTCTAAGAAACCATCCCGCTATCAGGAGATTCATAAAGCGCTTCTGGCCGGGCTTCTTGGTAATCTTGGCTTCAAAGAAGATCGTTCCAAATATAATGGACCACAACAGTCCCATTTCTATATTTTTCCCGGTTCGGGACTGTTTAAAAAGTCGCCTACATGGGTCATGGCCGCCGAGTTAGTGGAGACCAGTCGCCGCTACGCACGCATCTGTGCGGCTGTAGAGCCGGAATGGATCGAAGATGTGGCCGGAGATCTATGCCGGAAAAGCTGGTATGAGCCTCATTTTGACGCCAAACAGGGCCAGGTGACGGCCTATGAGCGGGTCTCGCTGTTTGGATTACCAATCCAGACCAAACGTAAGGTCCACTATGGTCCGATCGACCCTCAAAGTGCCCGCACTGCCTTTATCTCAGCGGCTCTAGTAGAACGCCGTCTGCACTCCGATGCAGCTTTTTTTCGCCATAATACCCGCCTGATCATGGACATTGAGCGACTGGAAGCCAAGTCACGACGCCGTGATCTTCTGGTGGATAATAACGCTCTATTTGATTTTTTTGATGAGAAGTTGCCTCCCCAGATCTATACACAACACGCCTTTGACCAGTGGCGACTGCACGAGGAGAAGCGTCACCCAAAATTTCTCTTTCTAACCCGTGAGTTCCTCATGCAGCATCCCGGAGATGCCATCACATCCCATCAGTTTCCAGGCCATCTCACGGTGGGAGATCAGCGCTTCTCGCTAACATACCACTTTGATCCTGGTGATCAACGAGACGGGGTCAGCGTTACCATACCCTTACCACTACTTCACCAGGTAGAGGCGCATCAATTTGATCGCTTGGCACCCGGTATGTTGGATAAAAAGATTATTGCCTTGCTGAAAAGCCTTCCCAAGAGCTATCGAAGACCGCTGGTTCCACTACCAGCCACAGCCGCGCGCTGCATCAAGGAGATGGACCACCTTGATCCATATGGAAAGAGCCCTCTGACAGCCGTATTAGCACGTATTCTTCAAAGCCGCTTTCAGTTGCATATACCTTTGGATGCATGGCGATTAGAGGATCTCCCAGATCATCTGCGGATGAACTATAAAGTGGTGGAGGAGAAAAGCCGTCGCATTCTTGCCCAAGGGAGGGATCTGGATGCCATCAAACGTGAGATTGGACAACAGGCAAAATCCAGCTTTCAGGAACTTCCCAAAGAGAGCTTTGAAAAGCTGGGTATCAAACGCTGGGATTTTGGAGAGCTTCCGGAGTATCGCACATTTCGTGCTAATGGCCGGGATATCCACGGTTATCCAGCCCTGCTGGAAGCGGAAGATGGAACGGTCTCCATTCAACTGATGGAATCACAGGAGAGTGCCGAGAAAGAGGGGCGGAAGGGGCTGCGCCGACTGTTTCTACTCCAACTGAATAAACAAGAACGCCAATTGCGCAAAGGACTGCCAATCTCCAAGGAGGCCCAGTTGGCCTACCAACCGTGGGGTGGTGGAGCGGCTCTGAAGAAGGAGATTATCGCCACCACGGCCGAGCGGGTCTTTCTGCCGGATGGCCCCTTTGAGATACGCAATGCCCAGCGCTTTCAAGCCCAACTAAAACAGGGACGAGGTCGCTTTATGCGCGAAGCAGATGCCAGTGCTACACTTGCAGAAACCATTCTGGTCCATTATGCAAAGTTAATGAAGACGCTTTCAAAACCCCCATCTCCCACCCTGAAATCTGCGATTCCCGATATACGCGAACAATTACAGCATCTGGTATATGCCGATTTTCTCTCAAACACTCCTGCCGTCTGGTTGCCGCATCTGCCAAGATTTATCAAGGGGATTAGCTTGCGGCTTGAACGACGACGATTTGCCCCATCCAAAGATGATGGCAGACAAAAAGAGGTTGCCCCATATTGGAAGAGCTATCTTACACTGCAAAAACAGTATGCTGCAAAAAAACGACCCGCCTCAGAAGAGCTGATCCTCTATCGTTGGATGGTCGAGGAGTATCGCATCAGCATCTTTGCCCAGGATCTACGCTGCTCAATGCCTATTTCTGTCAAACGAATCAAGGATCAAAAAAGCAAAATCCCGCTTCCATAACGAAAGCGGGACTCTTACGCATTGACCGCAAGCTTGCCATATCGAGCCCGTATGAAGCACGACTCATAGATATGACACCAGCCGTTTACTGCTGCTGTTGCTGCTCCGTCTGCTGCTTGGTGATCTCAGCTCGCACGGCGTCCATGTCCAGCGCCTGCGCCTTCTCAATCAACTCTACCAGTGCCTCTTCCGGCAACATGCCGGGCTGAGAGAAGATGATCACCTGCTCGCGGAAAATCATCAGCGTCGGAATCGAGCGAATCTGAAAGCTGGACGCTAACTCCCGCTCTGCCTCGGTATCTACCTTGGCAAAGGCTATATCGGGATATTTCTCAGAAGCTTGCTCAAAAATCGGCCCAAATGTTCGGCACGGCCCACACCACTCGGCCCAAAAATCAATTAAAACCATATTATTATTCTTAATGGTCTCGTCAATATTATCTTTGGTCATTTTTATCGTTGCCACATCGATCTCCAATCAAGCGTTCTATGAAAGTATAAACACAGCTTCAGCCACCATTTGACGATGTGGCGAGCCGCCCGTTTCTGGCGCGCTCCAACAGTCCGGCAACCACATGCCCGGCCCGCTCTGGAGGTGGCGACAAACGTTCCCGAATCTCTCGAAAGCCAGCACACATACGCTGGGAAATCTCCGGGTCATCTAGAATTTTCTCAATATCTTCGGTAATGATCGCCGGGGATGCCTGCTGCTGGACTCGCTCTGGAACCAGCTCTCTCCCCGCAACAATATTGGCCAGTGCAATGTGCGGAACCTGAATCACCCGGCGCCCAATCTCATAGGTTACACGATTTACTCGGTAAATCACTACCATGGGTGTTTCTAACAGGGCCGCTTCCAGAGTGGCAGTACCACTGGCAATAATCGCCGCATTGGACGCTGCCATCAGGTCAAAAGTCTGCCCGCTGCGAACCTGAAGCCTTAAATCGTCATACCCGGCAATCCACACCCGTAGCGTGTCGGGATCCACCGTATCGGCACACCCCAGGGCAAAACGTAGATCGTCACGCCGCTGCATAAGCTTCCGGGCGCTCTCAAGCATCACCGGCAGCAGCCGGGAAATCTCCCCCAAACGACTACCAGGAAGTAGGGTCACCAATTTCTGATCCGCCTCCAACCCCAAATCCTGTCGGATCTCTGCCACACTTCTGGACGGGTGTACTCGCTGTACCATCGGATGCCCAACAAAGGTGACCGGCAGGCCACTCTCGGCATAAATCTCCGGCTCAAAGGGAAACAGCGCCAGCAGATGATCCACCCAGCCAGCAATTTTTTTTACCCGACCAGAACGCCACGCCCACACCTGGGGACTTACATAGTGGACCACCGTGATCCCCATCTTGCGGGCACGACGTGCCAGCATAAAGTTAAAATCAGGCAGATCAATGGTGATCAGTAGATCCGGTTTTCGACTCTTGAGTGACTGTACAAGATGGCGAAACACTCGATAGAGCCTTGGCAAGTTACGAAACACCTCAACAAGTCCAATCACCGAGAGATCATTGGCCTCGTAACGGCGATCAAATCCCACCGCATCCATCTTCGGCCCTCCGACACCAAACGCCTCCAGATCAGCGTAGCGCTCTCTAAGCTCAACCAACAACTCGGCCCCGAGAAAATCCCCAGAAGCCTCACCCACCACCATACAGATCTTTGGTGGCGGCACTCCTCCAGCTTGTTGGGCGTCAGACATACTGCTCATTCGCTGCTAGGCACGCCAAACTTTAGCCTGCGGGAAAAATCATCAATGGTCTCCCGAATGGCGGTCACCACCTCAAGCGCCTTACGGCCATCACGCCCACTTACCAATGGCTTCCCTCCGCCGCGCACCACATCGCAGAACGATGCAATCTCAGCCTCAAGGGTATCGTGGTCCTCAATGGGCAGCGTGCTCTCCTTCAGTTCAAACACCTCGGTGCCCTCCACCATCTCAGTGGCGCCACTACGCTGCACAACGCGAATGCTTTTATCAATAAAATCAAGCGTCAGGAATGACTCATCCTGAAACAGACGAATGTTGCGCGTTGCAGCGGCCGCCACTCGAGAAGCGGTGACATTGGCCACGCAACCGTTGGCAAACTTGAGCCTGGCGTTGGCAATATCCACCTTATGAGTGACGATGGGAGCACCCATAGCCTGAATATCCACCACATCAGCACCCACAAAGTTGAGAATCAGATCCACATCGTGAATCATCAAATCCAGCACCACATCCACATCCAACGCACGCGGCTTGAACGGCGCAATACGCTGGGACTCAATAAAGCGCGTCTTCTTCAACAGGCCGCTCTTTTTAAGCGCCAATACCGCTGGATGAAATCGTTTCAGATGCCCTACCTGAAACACCAACTTTTTCCGATCCGCCAACTGGATCAGTTCGTCGGCCTCTGCCAGCGTCGCGGTTACGGGCTTCTCAACCAGCACATGAATGCCCGCTTTAAGACACGCTTCCGTGACCCGATAATGGGCGATTGTGGGCGTAGCAATCGTGACCAGATCCAACGCGCCTAGCAGATCACGATAGTCGGTAAACCAGGGAACACCCAACTCCTCGCCAACCTGCTTAGCCTGAGCGGGGTCGAGATCGATAACCCCCATCAACTCTACCCCATCAAGGGCGGCATATTTTTGGGCGTGAAAGCGGCCCAAATAGCCAACGCCAATCACTGCGGCCTTCAACATTTTTGACTGATCCATCACGGCCATCGAATTTCATTCACCTCGCTTCAGTGCCGGCCCATCTCTGCGGCCCGGCAGGCAACAACAGTCAATCCATACCGATCCGCCAGAGCAAATGTTTCCCCCGGATCCAATATCATCACACGACCGGCCTCAATGGCCATTACCGATAGTCCAGAGGCGTGCAGACTCTCCATGGTCCCTGGACCGATGGTGGGCAGATCCAGACGCAAATCCTGATTCGGCTTTGCGGTCTTGATCATCACCCCTTGGCCGGCGGTGAGAGGGCCTGCCCGGCGAATCAGGGCATCGGTTCCTTCCAACGCCTCCACCGCTGCTACCACACGATCCCGAACCACAAGCCCCTGACCAATATCCAAAGCCCCCAGAGCCTTGGCCGCCTGCCAGCCAAAGCGTATATCATCCCACTCGGCTTCACTTGGCTCACGCTGGGTCAACACGCCCTCCGAAGCTAGCAACTCCGGCATATAATCGGTCACCGAACGTACTGCAAAACCGTGACGCTCCACCTCCGCTGCAATGGCCCTCAGCAAGTGGTCATCGTGCTTATGCCTGAGCTTGGCCATTAGCCGAATGGCCAGCATATCAGGTCGCATGGACCAGATACGGGTTTTCTGGATGCCTCCAACAAACACCACATCAGTCACCGCATGCTGCCTAAAAAAATGCAGCGCCCGCTTCACCTGACCCAACCGAATCCAAGACAACTTGCCGGCAAGATGCTCCATCTCCGGATCGGTCTCACCAAGATGAGCCGCCACCATCAACGCCCTACCCTGCTGCTGCATGGTGCGGGCAAATTGAAGCGGTAACGCACCACTTCCAGCTACCAGGCCCACCACGCCGGACGCAAAAAACGGCTCCGATTCTCTCGAAGCCGTCTCCGTCAGAGAGCCCTCATCAGACATGGTCTGGCATGAACGCCCAGGGCCGAATCAACGACAGATCCCCCGCTGACTACTCTGGATAAACTCTAAAAGGTACTGAACTTCCTTAATGGGGCTAAGATCCCGCTCAATCTGTTCCACCGCCTGCTCCAGCCGAAGATTAGACCGAAATACCAGACGATGCGCCTTGCGAATCAATTTAATGCTCTCTTCCGAAAAGCCATGACGCCTGAGCCCCACCACATTAACGCCCGTCACCCGAGAACGATTGCCCGCTGCCGACATATAGGGCATCACATCCATAGAGATAGCCGAGGCTCCGCCAACAAAGGCGTTGCGTCCTATACGGGCAAACTGGTGGATAGCGGTAAGCCCGCCAATCACTGCATACTCCTGAATCTCAACATGGCCAGCCAAAGTGGCACCATTGGCCATGGTGACATGGTCACCCACCCGGCAGTCATGGGCCACATGACAGTAAGCCATGATCATGCAGTGGTTTCCAACACGGGTCAGACCGCCGCCCTTTTCGGTTCCCCGATGGATGGTGACAAACTCACGGATGGAACAGGATTCGCCAATCTCCACCAGGGTAGGCTGATCGTCGTAGTCCATATCCTGAGGTTCAAGGCCGATGGCGGCAAAACTGGAGATACGGCTTTTGGCACCAATACGGGTGTGACCCTCAATGACAGCATGAGGCCCAACTTCCACCCCAGCTCCTAGAGTGACATTAGGGCCGATGACTACATAAGGAGCGATTTTTACATCGGCTCCAATCTCGGCACCCGCTTCAATTACCGCAGTTTCGTGAATGGCAGACATAGGTTCATTTCACCTCAACGATCACGGACCATGGCCATCACTTCGGCCTCGGCTGCCACTTGGTCATCCACCTTCACCTGCCCCGTAAAGCGCCATATATCACGTCGCCGCTTGGTAAGCGTCATATGAATGCGCAACTGATCTCCGGGCACCACCGGCTTGCGAAAACGGGCTTTATCGATGGACATGAAGTAGACCAATCGCCCCACTACTGCATCGGGATCGGTGTAACGGGCCAGTAGCGCAGAAGTCTGAGCCATCGCCTCTAAAATCAGCACGCCAGGCATCACTGGATGGTCTGGAAAGTGGCCCATAAAGTGCGGTTCATTGAAGGTGACGTTCTTAATCGCTTCAATGCGCTCACCGGGCTCCACCGAGGCCACACGGTCTACCAGCAGAAACGGATAGCGGTGGGGAAGCGTATCAAGAATTTCCTTAATCTCTTCGGTCGCCATGGCATACCCTATCTCAAGCGCCCTTTGGTGCGGGCGTTAACGCGCTTTATTACTTCGTCAGTGATATCAATGGCCGGGCTGTGATAGAGAACCTGACCCTTGCTGAAGATCGCCGTATAATTGCGCTCTTTGCCAATTACGCGGGTCACCTCACGCACATTATTGAAGATCTTTTTCGTCCACCGATTGTCCTCACGCTCCAGAACCACCCGGTTATCTTCCACCATGCGTTGATACTGGCGAAATTTACGGCGGAACTTCTCCTGCACCGTGGCTATTTTATCGGGATTGGAGATTGAGCCGCTCTTCTTCAGCTTTTCCAGCTGCTTCTTGAGGCTCTTAATCTGCCGCTCCATGGACTGCTCTTCCTTGCGTTTACTAGCCAGTTTTTTGCGCAGTACCGAATTGGCATGTTTGGCGGCGTTGGATTTGCTCATGGCCTTTTGCATATCCACATAGGCAAATTTGGCGGCAGCACTCTGCGCCTCCCATGGGGCCATACCGAAGGTCAAAGACAACAGAAGAACCAATAACCATCTTGTCATGCAAAATTCCCCATCCGAATGCGTGGGTTTTAAGGATTGAGTATCACTCATCACATCACCGAACCGATGCTGAAGTCAAAGACCTGTACCTTGTCGAACTCAGATTTCTGTATTGGGAAACCGAGTGAGAAGCGTAATGGGCCAAACGGAGAGTTCCAAAGAACGCCAAAACCTGCGGAAATTCTTGGAATATCATCCGACTGGACATCTCCCGGAAGATTGTCCAGATCGCCGACAAATCCGGCATCCAGGAAGGTGATACCCCGAACCCCTTTGTCGGCCAGTCCCAACATGGGAAAGAACACTTCGGCATTGGCGTGACCATAGTAGGTGCCACCAAATGCTTCACCTCCACTGGTGCGAGGACCGACGCCGCCATTTTTAAAGCCGCGAATGCTACGAGTACCACCCAGGAAGAAACGCTCAAAAATCGGCACTTCTTCATCGATACCATCAATGTAGCCACCCTTGCCCCGAAGATGACCGATCAAATCGGTCTTCTTCAGCAACTTTTTGTAGTAGCTGTTATCGGTCATGAGGCGCACAAACGTCACATCGCCGCCAACACCTGAGAAATCGCCAGTGAGACGGTGCTTGCGCCCCTTAGAGGGCATCATATTGTTATCCAGCGAGTTCCATACCAGAGTATTGCTGACCATCGACTGAATATATGGGCTGCGTCGGGCCTGATCCTGCACAAACGAGGAGGCGTTGGCGCTTACTTTATCGATCTCCACGTTGGCAAAGTTATAGCTCACATAGTTGCGCATCTCTCTGGAGATGGGAAAGCCAAGTCGTAACGCACCGCCATATTTGGACTGATGATACGTGGAGTAGTCCGTAGTATCGGTCTCTTCATTGAACAGGTCGAAGCCCAGAGAGACGTTGCGCCCCAGAAAATAAGGCTCAGTAAAGGAGATGTTGAACTGGTTGGAGCTGGAGGAGAGCGTAAACGACAGCACCAGCTTCTGACCTTTGCCGAGGAAGTTGTTCTGACTGACGGAGGCGGTACCCATCAGTTTATCAGTGGTAGAGTAACCGGCCCCAACTGTGAAGGAGCCTGTGGGCTTCTCTTCCACCTTGACGTCTACATCCATGGCATCCGGGCGATCCGATGTGGGAAAGGTCTTGATGGAAACATTCTCGAAGAAGTTCAACCCCGTGATGCGATCCTGGGATCTTTTAATCTTGGTTGAGGAGAAACGATCTCCCTCCACCAACTGCATCTCCCGGCGAATCACTTCATCTTCAGTACGGGTGTTGCCGGAGATCTTGATACGGTTCAGATAGACCCGACGCCCCTTGCGTACCCGCAACGTGACATTCACCACCTTCTTTTCATCATCGATCCGTGTACCGGGAGCCACATCCAGAAAACCATACCCCAGATCACCTACCAGATCCGACAAGTTTTCGATGGAGTCACGCACCATCTGGCGGGAGTACCACTCACCAGTCTCCATGGTCAACTGCTTGTTTAGCTGCTCGTTTGTCAACTCTCGAGCATCCACATCGCTCACCACCTCGACGGTGCCGAACTTGTAACGGTCCCCTTCGCTAACCGTGTGGGTGACGATAAAGGCCTTGCGATCGGCGGTCATCTCCGCCACCGAGGTGCTTACCTTGACCCGAATATAGCCGCTGTTGAGATACTTGCTGCGCAGTTGGGATTGGTCGTAGAGCAGCTTTTCACGGTCATAGGTGTTGTCATCCCGAATCCAGGAGAGCCAGTTGGTGGACTGGATCATCAACTTGTCGGTCAACTCGCTGTCATCAATGGCCTGATTGCCGATAATACGCACCTCATGCACGGTAGAGGCTTCACCCTCTTTGATGCGGTAAACCAGATTGATCTGGTTTTGATCCAGAGGCTTGATCAGCATCTCCACCTTGGCCAAAAACAGCCCCTTAACCCGATAGGCCTGCCGAAGAGCCGCCAAATCACGTTCCCCTTTGGCACGATCATAGATGCTACGCCCTTTGAGTTGGATCAGCTTCTCAAGCTCTTCATCGCCAAAGCTGTCGTTGCCTTCGAAAGTGACCTTGTTGACCATGGCATTTTCCACCACTCGCACAACAAGCACCCCATTCTCCTCCTCAAGGACCACATCCTTGAAAAAGCCGGTATCAAACAGCTTCTGAATAGCTTCACGGGACTTGGCAGGATCGAACATGCCTTGGGCATCAACCGTCAGATAGCTCTTGACGGTCTCCGCCTCAATGCGCTGATTGCCCTCAACGCGAATATTCTCAAGCGGGATCTGCGCCGACGCCCCATTGCCAAACAGCAGGCCGAGGGTAAGCGCTCCCAGGAAGATAAACAGCTTCATTCGGTGATGCTTCATAGCGATAACCAACAATAAGAACTACGGAATAAAGTCAAAAGATCGCCTCAAATCATTGTACAATGCCAGGATCATGAGACAAACCAAAAGGATCAATCCGACCTTGGTGGAAATATTCCTGGCCGTTTCACTGACCGGAGACCCCTTGACCGCTTCAATCATAAAGAAAAACAGATGACCACCGTCCAACACTGGAATCGGCAGCAAATTCAGTATTCCCAGGTTGATGGAGATAAAGGCCATGAAGAAGAGCATATCAGACGCCCCTCTCTCTGCGGTCTTGCTCGCCATCTGAGCGATAAGGATCGGTCCCCCAATTTGATCTACCGACACCACGCTG
>JADFWT010000006.1 GCA_015233785.1 Magnetococcales bacterium | reverse complement strand
CGTTAGTTGTGAAATGCGCTTGTAGATGGAAAGGCGCATCTTAACATCTGGTATGTAATCTTCCGGGATGTATGTAGAGAGGTTGAGATTGATCTCCGGCACGATTTCGTCGCTTTTTTTGGCGCTTTTATCCTCTGCGGAGATAACGCCATCGCCACCCGCTTTAATGGATTGAATTGCCTCGGTAAGCATCTGGTTGAAGAGCTCATAGCCCACATCACGAATCTGCCCCGACTGGGCATCGCCGAGAATATTGCCTGCGCCGCGAATCTCCAGATCGTGAGTGGCCAGCATAAAGCCGGAGCCGAGATCTCCCAGAGATTCGATGGCCTCCAAACGCTTTTTGGCATCCTTGGAGAGGCGATCCTGATGGGGAATCAGCATGTAGGCATAACCGCGATGGCGAGAGCGTCCTACGCGCCCGCGCAGCTGATGGAGTTGGGCCAGACCAAAGCGGTTGGCCCCATGAATGATGATGGTATTGGCGCTGGGGATATCGACGCCGTTTTCGATGATAGTAGTGCAGACCAGTACGTTGAACTCTTGCTGGTAGAAGGCGTGCATGATCTTCTCAAGGCGGGTTTCGCGCATCTGGCCGTGGGCCACGCCTACTTTGGCCTCGGGCACCAGTTCCGCCAGCTTGGCCGCCTGTTTGTCGATATCTTCCACATGGTTATAGAGGTAGAACACCTGTCCGCCCCGGTAGAGTTCCCGAAGGATTGCCTCACGAATGCGTTGTGGGTCGAAGGGGACCACCACGGTCTGGATGGAGAGGCGATCTGGAGGAGGAGAGGCGATGATAGAGATGTCCCGAACGCCGGACATGGCCATATGCATGGTGCGTGGAATCGGCGTGGCGGTGAGTGTAAGCAGATCCACAGTGGCGCGAAAGCGTTTGATTTTCTCTTTATGCGCGACACCGAAGCGCTGCTCTTCGTCTACGATCAGCAAGCCCAAATCCTTAAATTCAATATCTTTTTGTAGTAGGCGATGGGTGCCGATGATGATGTCCACACGACCACTGGCCAGACCGGCAATGCTGATTTTGCGCTCTTTGAGAGGGCGGAAACGGGAGAGCTGGTGGATATTGACCGGATAGGGGGCGAAGCGATTGGCGAAGGTTTGGTAGTGCTGCTGGGCCAGAATGGTAGTAGGGACCAGAAGCGCCACCTGTTTGCCATCCATCACGGCACGAAAGGCGGCGCGCAGTGCCACTTCGGTCTTGCCGAAACCCACATCACCGCACACCAGTCGATCCATGGGGCGTGTTCCGGCCATGTCATCCAGCACCGCTTCGATGGCCTGGGACTGGTCGGGGGTCTCCTCGTAGGGGAACGATGCGGCAAACTCCTGATAGAGGGCATCAGGTTTTGAGAATGCAAAGCCGGTGTGGACATTGCGTTCCGCCTGGAGTCGAACGAGTTCAGCCGCCATGGCCATCAGATCTTTTTGGGCTTTTTTCTTTGTCTTCTCCCAACGAATGCCGCCTAGTTTGTCCAGAGGGGCCTCTTCGCCGCCCATGTACTTGCCCACCCGATCGAGGTTCTGCATCGGCACGTAGAGCTTGTCATCTCCAGTGTAGCGGATCAGCATGAAGTCGTTCTGAATCTCTCCTACTTTAAGGGACTCCAGTCCCACATAGCGTCCGATACCGTGGTCGCTGTGTACCACCGGATCGTTGGGGGAGAGGTCGGCAAAGCTGGCGATAAGCTGGTCGATATATTTGCGGTCGGCGCGTCGGCGTACCCGATGTCCGAAGATGGTCTCTTCGGAGATTAGCGCCAGCTTGGAGGCGGGGTGGTGAAATCCGGCGCTGATGTCTCCCAGTGCGAGCAGAGCCGGTTTGTCTCCGCTGCCAGGGAGTGGATTCCAGTTCTCCAAATCGGCGCAATCGATGCGTTGCTCCTCCAGCATCTCACGCAGCCGTTCCCGCTGGCCCACCGTGCGGGCGGTAAAGACCACGCGGCCACCTTTGTTGCGAATCTCCTTCAAAAATTCGGCAACGTTCTGCATCACCGTTTTGGGATCATTTTGCTTCAGTGCCTGGGAGAAGGTCGGCAAAGATTGGCAGCCAAGTGAGATGCCGCGCCCGTTATCGGGGGGGGAGAGGCGCACGATGCGACGTGAGGCGAGCTGGCGACGATACTCTTCCAAAGTGGGGTAGAGCCATCTTGGGTCCGGCAGAACCCGCGCCGCTCCCGAGGCCATCTCTTGAGAGGCGGAGGAGGTGAGCTGCTTGTGGCGTTCCATGATTTCCGCGATGCGGGTTTCGGTGGCCTCTTCCACATCCGCTTCCAGCAGGAAGGTCGTTTCGTTTGGCAGATAGTTGAACAGAGTGTGGGGCTGTTCGTAGAAGAAGGGAAGATACTGCTCCATGCCGATAAAGGGGGTGCCATCCGAGAGCAAGCGGTAGTTTTCGTCCGCCGAGGCACCGCCGCCGAATGCTGCCCGATAACGTGTTCTGAAGCGTCCGATAGAGGCCGGGGTTAAGACCACCTCGCAGACCGGAAGCGCCCGTACCTGTGGAATTGGATCCGAGGAGCGCTGGGTCATGGGGTCAAAGAGGCGCATGGACTCCACCTCATCACCAAACAGCTCCACCCGCACCGGCTGTGGATGGCCCGACGGGAAGAAGTCAACAATCCCGCCCCGAGCTGAAAACTCACCGGGTTCAGAGACCTGGGTTACATTTCGATAGCCGGCCTTGGCCAGAAACTCCCGGAAAGCGGGCAGGTCCAGCTGATCTCCCACGGAGACCGAGAAGCCATTCTCCGCCAGCACCTCATTGGGAATGGTACGCTGCATCAACGCCGCCGGGGTAGTGATCACCAGGGCCCGTCGCGGGGCCTCTTCCGGTCCGGCAAGAATTGGCCCGCTGCCGCTCACCTGAATCAATCGAGACAGTGTGGCAAGACGTTCGCCAACAATAGGTCCGAAAGGGGAGATACTCTCAAAAGGGAGGGTTTCCCAGGCGGGAAAGGAGAGCAGTGGCGGCGGTTGTGGCTGGCCGCGACTGAAAAAGAGAGCTTCCCGCCCCAACGCTTCGGCTCGGGCTGGGTTGGACGCCACCAAAACCACGGGTGCCCTGGCCGCACTGGCCAATGCAGTGGCAAACCAAGCGGTGGATCCGCCGGGCAGGTCACGAATATAGCGTTCGCTGGAAGAGCCGCCATCCAGCGGTTCCAGGGGGGTCAACAGGGGGTGAAATTTACTCATAGGGCCTGGAGTGTCTATCGTGCTTTTGTGAATGCCGGAAGAGTGGTGATGTGGATCACGGGTTACGAAAAGCTTCGCGGGGGTGTCGCGGGTTCCGTGGCGTGGAATCCCATGGCCATTTTGAAGTCTAATTCATCAGCTGCCGTACTGGTACGTTTTTTGATTGTATCCAGAGGATATTCCCCCACCTGAAAGGAGCCCCACTGGTGCCTGAAGCGATCCCGCAGCACTCTCATAAGAAGCCTGCCCGGCGCATCGACATTCATTGTCACCTGTTGCCGGGGTTGGATGATGGGGCCAAGGATATCAAAGAGGCACTGGGAATGGCGCGGATGATTGTTGCCAATGGTGTCGAGACGCTTGTGGCGACGCCGCATATCACACCGGGGGTCTACGACAACACCATGGCAACTATCCAACATACGGCAGCGGTGTTCATGGAGCATTTGGAGGAGGCCAAGATTCCCTTGAAGGTTCGTTTGGCGGCAGAGGTTCGACTGGGGCCGCATGTGATCGGCCTGCTGAAGCGGGGGCAGTTGCCGCTCTATAATCAGGAGGGGCCGCACCGCTTTTTTCTGCTGTAGTTGGAGCATGGTCGCATTCCGCCGGGGGCGGAGCATATGGTGGAGATGATCTGCAATATGGGTTACACCCCCATCATCGCCCACCCGGAGCGTAATGGTGGTGTACGGCGGGATATCAACGCCCTGAAGCCGTTTTTGGATATGGGGTGTCTGACCCAGCTTACGGCCATGTCGTTGACCCGCAGCAAGAGCAACGCCAGCGCCCGTACGGCGGAGATGCTGATGGAGCGGGGCTGGATTCACTTTATCGCCAGCGATGGTCACGGTTTTTATCGTCGTCAGCCGGTGCTTTCCGATGGGCTTCAGGTGGCGGCGGGGTTGATCGGGGTTGAGAAGGCTGAGCGTATGTGTGTGGAGCATCCAAGGGCGTTGTTAAAGGGAGAGATGCCCTGTTGGGATGGGTAAATAATTGACACGAACGCTGTAGTTGCTAAGGGTGTAAAGCGTTATGTGTGATGAAAACGGAGTTTGGTGAGAGGTGCGGCCCGTAGCTTGGATACGGGCCGCTTATTGCGTGGCCGTGCTTAATTGGTCAACTCGATGACCTCTCGGTGTGCGATCTTCTCCGGCTGCTTGAGAATCTGTTCCAGGGCGTCGGCCATGAATACCTCCACGGTCGTGGGACCGATGGCGCGAATATAGAGCCGTTTCCCTTCAAATCCCTGATAGAAACGCAGACTGCGCTCCTGTAGATCTGACGATCCCCGTTTCAGCGTGCCGAGTCCGGCCTGTGGCGAGCTGGAGTAGATAAGGTTGAAGACGCCTCTTGTGGGAATGCCCAGCTCAAACCACTGCTGATAGGGGCCGTTCTGTTTGAGAATGGGCGTCATGTGGCCTTTTTTCAGCCGTCCGACAAAGTAGCGGAACGGGGCTTCTCCGGCATCCATATCGTCTTGTTGGGGGGTGATGGCCAGCAGTGTCTCGCCGGGAATCAGCTTCAACAGGCCGATGGCTACGCCGGTCTTGGCAGTGGGTTTATAGGGATTATTGGGATCTTCCGGCGGCGGACGGTGGACCATGAATCGGGAGTAGGCCACCGCTTCGCGAATCTTCTCCATGGCAGGGTTGGGGGTCTCCTTGGAGTTGGTGGGGGTCCAGCCCACCATCTTTTTCTGGAGAATGGCGGCAAAGAGGGCTTGCACCAACAGGGAGCGGCTGGCGTTCCCGGCTTGAAGGATGTGCACCTGCTCCGGGTAGAATCCGTGGCTGTCGAAGGCTTGGCGCATGGCGATAAAAAAGCGGTGAATACCCTGGCCAATGCGCTGGGTGAGAAAATGATTGAGGCGATTACGGTCGATGGTCAGGGTGACCGGCACCTTCTCGCGGGAGCGATTCAACAGCTCCACCCGGACTTTGATCATTCCTTCGTCTGGATCCACGCTCTCCGCCAGGGGATCCACCTGAAACGATTCATTCAGCACCGAGCGGCAGAGGGCGTCGCTGATGCGATCCGAGAGGCGGCGGCGTTTCTTGGCTTTCTTTGGAGGCTTTTTCTCCACCTCTTCCTTCACCTGCCACATAAACCCTTCCCAGAGCGGGCGCACCTTGGCCATCAGTAGCGAGTTGTTGGTTTGGGCGACGTGGGAGTTGTCGATAAACATCTCATGGCCGGGGAAGAGCTCCGCCTCCTGGGGGCGGGAGAAGGGGATGTGGTTCTGTCGACAGCTATCCAGATTGTGTTGAAAGGTGAGGTAGGCCAGATGGGCCACCAGGTTTTCACCCCCCAGATACATGTCGCCACTGGCTCCAAAGTGCTTGATGACCTTTTCGTAGCCCTGGTCCTCTTCCTCCTCGGTGGGCTGGCGATAGATGCCGAAGTCAAAATCGGTGGTGCCGCCGCCGAAATCAAACACCGCATAGGCGGTGCCGTCCTCGGTGGCTTCAATTTCCAGCTCGCCCAGGGCGCACGCAGCATAGGCGGCGGGTTCTGAGGCCTCTTCCTGAACCACGAAGCGTTGCATCTTGTGACTGTTGATCAGCGAGAGGGGCAGGCTGCGCTGAAGGCCACGGGCGAAGGAGGAGAGGATTTGCTGTTTGATCTCCTTCGGGTAGGTGATGGGGAAGGTCATGTGGTATTCGAGAAACAGCCCATTGGCCCGGTGGTTGATAAACAGCCCCAGGTAGTAGGCGTATAGCTCGATGGGGTCCAGTGCATCCCCTTCGGAGACGGTGATGGGCTGGCCGCGTACCGGCATGGGATTGTTGCCGGGGCGAATATCCATCTCGGCGCCGCTGCCTTGGTCGGTGATGCGCAGCCGAAAATCGGAGGCGGTGGCCTGGAGCGGCAACTGCTTGATGGCCGTCAATACGCTGGCCACCACTCGGCGGTCGGCTTCGTTCTCTCGGAACTGGCTAAGTGCCTGATGAGAGAAGTGAAAATCTTCCCATCGGGTCATGGGGCGATACGCTTCGGTATTCCAGGCCAGCATCAGGTCGGGTAGATTCAGAAAGGTGAGGGTGGTGGGGTTTTGATAATCTTCCGGCTTGGGAACCTGGTAGAAGTCGTTCATGCCGACCCGCAGAAGAACGGTTTTTCCGTGCTCCCGATAGGCCACCACGGTGGAGCTGGTGCCGAAGTCGATGGCTACCACGCCGTCACGTACATCCATTTCGGGGTTGCGTGCCTCCCAGGGCTCTTTTAGCGACACCTCCTGCCACTCCTCGCCGGTAGGGCGAGTGGGCTGGTGCAGCTCCCAGAGGCCTTTGCCCATATCATAGAGATAGGCGGGCTCCAGCACCGGAAGGCGGGCACGAATGTAATCCCCTTCCAGCAGGGTCTGTTTCAGGGCGGGGAGGGAGGGCTCAAAGCGCGTCATGGGCTTGCCCTCCTTGACATTGGTGGAGATGCGATAGAGCTCTTTAAGCTTCTGTTCAATCCCCGGCACATTTTTCGGCATCAACGAGTGGGCAAGAATAAAGGAAAAGATATCCCGCTGAGCCACCTGGTGAATGGGGATGATGGTGTGGGTTTTGTCGGAAGAGCCGGTGGCCCCATAGCCGATGGTGACGGTCTTGAAATGGTTTGGTTCGTCTTTGGCCCTGGAAGGGGTGCTGGAGAGCGCAGTAACGCCATGCAGCTTTTCGCCATCTTCATAGAGCTGGTCCAGGGTCATGGAGCGCAGCTGATCGACGTTGGGGATCTCCCATTCGTTGAAGGCGTAAATTTTCAGCTTGGTGACGTATTGAAACATCTCCTCCGGCGACGATTTGAAGTCATAGAAGAGCCAGAGACAGTTGAGCTGGTTGTCATAATAGAAACGGGCTTGCTTGGCAAAAGAGACAAAGCGCTGACGGGTTAGCAGCGCCATGATCTCCTTACGCAGGGCGTTAAGCGCCTCTTTGGGGGCCTGCTCGCTGACAATCTGCTTTTCAGGGACCAACTGGTTTCTTTTGAACCAGACTTTATCGACTTTCATGGAAAGCGCTCCACTCGGTTATACATCTCACGGCGACGTCATCTTTTTAACATAATGCCAGGGGAGGCAATCACCATGCCATGGTGCGTGGAAGAAGGTGTGGTGCTGCAAACGTCGCCAGTCATGAATGTTATCGCCGGAAGATTGTGTCAGGATTTCGACGGGGGAGGGGGGTTTGTAACGTTCTTTGGGGCTGTTGGGGGGTGATTCAATGTATCGAAACTTATTATAAGGGTATAATGATATTGTCAACATATTGAAATTATGTATTTATATATGTATTGGCATGCCCATTGCTTGGTTGTAGGTCAGCAAGCAAGCCACAGACGAAAAATCGTTGGAAACAGCGTTTGACGTTTTTGAATAGGGGTAGACAGATGTACACCGAACAGATGGATTGGACCAGAACACGACCAGCCCCCCGTACCCGCGAAATTCGCGGTGTTGATTTGCCGGAGGGTGTTGGGTTTCGCAAGTTGATTGTTACCGGCCCTCCCGGATCGGGAAAGAGCACCCAGGTAGAGCGTTTGGGAGGCATTCCTCAAGAGGGGTATGTGGATCTCACCCAGAATCACTGGTGGCGTTCGCCATGTCTGCATCATCGGCCCCGTGAGGTGCATTTCGGATTTCCATTTAAGGGTGTAAAGAAAGCACTGGCGGTCTTTGAGCCCGAGTGGATCGACAACCATGAAGCGATGGAGCTGGATCCCTCCCGGATCATCATGCCTCCCGAGCCGAAGCGGTTTTGGATGCCTGATTGGCGGGCGCGATTTGTCTTTGAGTTTCTGTTGCCCCCTTCGGCCGCACTGCTGAGGAAGCGTCGGGAACGCTTTGAGACCGGAACCCACTTTGTGGATCGCTCTCTCTCTCCCTCTATCGTGGAGCGGCAGATTACCCTTTACCGTCAGGCGGCCATGGTACTGCGCAACAACGGCTTCGATGTCTATCTTCGTGAAGGCTATTCTGGAGCGCCGCGGCTGTTTGATCTGGACGGCATGTTGGGCATGTCTGGTGAGAGCTTCGACCGGGATGGAAGTGCTTGGTTGCACTAGAGAGTATCCATCTTATTGGTTGATGTTGCTTGGGAAACATCAGGAAATCACACGTTGTTACGATTGGAGAGAAGAAGATTATGAGTAAGTTGTCAGGCCATGGGAAGAGCAAGCCTGTTTCGGATAAGAAGATGCCGAAGAAGATTCGCAAAACACTAAAATGGCTGGATGCTTGGCCGGTCTAAACCTGGCCATAGCATGCCGAGGTTTGAAAAAACCGCGATTCCTGTATGGGGGTCGCGGTTTTTTCGTGTTCGCTATTGTGAATTTTGTTTCATGTCGTCAAACGGTACAAATATAGGTAGTCTGCTCTAGCTTAATGGAGCGTGTGAACGGAACCGATTGCTTCACTCAGAAAGCTTCCGAAGGCGGAAGCCTTAATCGGCAGGATATCAGGAGGAGGCGTGCCATGTCCGGGGCGGAAACCTTGACGTTGGAACAGGTTTGGATACGGGCGGTAACAGCGCATACGGAGGGCCGTCTGGAAGAGGCAGAGCAGCTCTATGGCGCCATTGTAGAGGCAGAGCCTGAGCATGCGCCAAGCTGGCACCATCTTGGTGTGATCGCTTTTCAGGCCGGCCAGATGGAGCGGGCCGCAGAGTTTTTAGAGCGGTCGATAGCGTTGGAACCCAACAACGCCGAATCCCAAAAGGCCATGGGCAAGATTCACCATGCGCTCAATAATAGTGTGACGGCTGAGCGCTGCTTTGATCGGGCGGCGCTGTTGGCTCCGGATGATTTTGAGGCCCATTTTTTACAAGCCACGGTGCTGATGGTTCTAGGGCGTTCAGAGTCGGCCCGGCCTTGTTATCTGGAGGCGCTTCGGATCAATCCGGATGATGCCGAGGCACAGAACCACCTTGGGGTATGTCTACATGGACTCGGCGAGGGGGAGTTGGCCCTGGCGCGTTTTCACAAAGCGCTGGAGCTGAACCCTGATTACGCCGAGGCGTACGCCAATTTGGCGCTTCTTTATGAGAAGAAGGGGTTGCTGGATGAGGCTGAAGCGGTTGTTCAGCGTGCGTTGCAGCTTCAACCCGGTTTGAATCTGGCCCGTAGCGCCCTTGCCATGCTGTTTAGAAGGCAGGGGAGGGCGGATGAGGCGATAGATCTCTTTGAGCAGGTGTTGAAAGAGGGGGCTACAGCGCATGAGGAGGCGCATATCCATCAGCAGTTGGGCAAGCTCTATGACCGAAAGCAGGAGAGTGCGCGGGCTTTTGAGCATTTTGCGGCTGGAAATCGCCTACAGCGGGCGCAAACTACCGATCTAGATGTGCGCAAAGGGGTCTACTTGGATCTTCTGGACCATCTGGATGAGCAGATGCATGAGGGGTGGTTGAGTAGTTGGCGGGTAGATCAGGCCGTTGGTGGCCCCCTGTCACTCTCCGACCAGATGAAGATGGAGGGATCATTGGGGGTTCCTGGTCCTTTGCTGGCCCCCGGTCCTCTTGGGCGTCCCGGGCCGCTGGAGGTGACGGGTGGCCTCGGTACGCCTGGGCCTGCGGAACCGCCTGGGCCTTTGGGGCGACCTGGGCCGTTGGATCCGTCGGAGATTCAGACTGCACTCTCCCCGCGGGATGAACTGCGTTTGGCTCACAATCCTGAGGTAGCGCCTCCGGTCTTTTTGGTGGGATTTCCCCGTTCCGGCACCACGTTGTTGGATCAAATTCTCGACAGCCATCCTGATATCCAGGTGATGGAGGAGAAGCCGGCCCTGGGGGTGCTCTATTCTGAGTTGGCCACCCGCCCTGGCGGCTATCTTTCCGCCCTGGCGGCGCTGAGTGCCACGGAGATTCTTGATCTTCGCAAGCGCTATGTGGAGGAGGTTAACCGTTATCTACCCCGTGGGCGTCCCGGTCTTTTGCGGGTAGACAAGATGCCCCTCAATTTGGTGCATGCTCCGTTGATTGCCCGCCTGTTTCCAGAGGCACCTATCATTCTGGCCTTGCGCCACCCCTGTGATGCCATATTGAGCGGCTTTATGCAGCGTTTTGTGGTGAATGATGCCATGGCGCACTTTTTCTCGCTGGAGGAAGCTACCGAGCTCTACTGTCGGTCGATGGCGTTTTGGCGGCGAAGTGAGGTGTTATTTGAGTTGAAAGTACATCCGATTCGTTACGAGTCGGTGGTGGCGGACTTCAACAACGAGGTCCACAATCTGCTCACATTTCTGGATGTGCCATGGGATGATGCGGTGTTGGCCTATGATCGCCACGCTCTAAAGCGTGAGATTACGACCCCTAGCTATCATCAAGTGACCCGGCCCATCTATACCCATGCCCGCTATCGTTGGCGGCGTTATGAGTCGCAGATGGCGGAGACCGTAGAGAAGGTGCAGCCCTTTATAGAGGCGTTTGGCTATGGGGAAGGGGAGGGGTGAAAAAACCCCGCCAAAACAACTGACGGGGTTGAATATATTCATGGTTTCCTTAGAAATCAGGCGCGATGCGAGGTGTCCAGAAAGCGGCGTGTACCGCGAAACAGTGCATCGGCCAATTGGTTCTGATGGCTATCCCTGCGAAGTTGACGCTCCTCTTTGGGGTTGGTTAAAAAGGCCATCTCCACCAGTACCGAAGGCATGTCCGGGGCCTTGAGCACGGCAAAACCGGCCTGCTTAACCTGCTTGAAGTGTAGCTTGAAGCGTGGCGTCCGTTTCAGCGAACGCAAAAGCTGCTTACCCAGTACCAGCGCTCGATTAATGGAGTCTCTCTGGGAGAGATCCATCAGAATGCCTGCCACTTCAGGATCCATCACCTCATGTAGGTTGACCCCACCGATCAGGTCAGCGTTGTTTTCCCGACGAACCAACGCCTTGATGGCGTGGTCAGGGGTGGGCTTGCCGCGCTCTGAGAGGCAGTAGACCGAGGCCCCACGGGCCGACTGTTGCTTGAAGGCGTCGGCATGCAGGCTGATGAAGAGATCCGGGCTGTGACGCCGGGCGATGGCCACTCGACGACGCAGCGACACATAGTAATCTCCCTTGCGGGTCAGGTGGGCTTCATAGCCGGGGGTGTCGTTGATGCGTTGATAGAGTTTGCGACCCACGGAGAGCGCGATGGTTTTCTCTTCGGTTCCGTGTCTACCGATGGCACCTGGATCCTCACCACCATGACCGGGATCAATCACGATCACCGCATTGCGTCGTTTGTGACGACCTCTGCTCCCGGAAGAGACACTGCGTGAGGCCTCTTTGTGGAACAGATCCACCACCAGGCGTGGCCCCTTCTTGCCGTTTCCTTTCAACATGAAAGAGCGCGGACGAATATCACGAGCCAGCTCGAAGACCGCCCGTGTGGCACCACGGCGGGGTGAGCCGGTGCGAAAACGGCGTACCACCGGATCGGAAAAGGCGCGTTTGGATGCCCCTCCGGCCAATACGGCGTTATCGATATCCAGCACCACCCGAGAAGGCGACTTGAGTCGAAACAGGGAGTGTTTGGCAGGCCGATCCAGATCGAAGACAAACCGCGTGTGGTCCGGTGCGGTCCACATGCGAATATCGCGGACTTTTGAGGGGATGGCCGCTTCAGCCGCTCGGGGGAGAAGGATACCACCCGCAGTCAGACTCATGGCTTTCAGCAGAAGGCGACGATCAAAATCCAACTTAACTCTCCTTTCCTGTGGTTCGCGCATCCCATCACAGCTTCAGGTATGCTACGTTATTGGTTTGGCGACGCCCAGGACGTCTTTACTCTGTAATCGTTACACCAATTGGAGTTGATGTATGCCAACCACCGTTGATCCAGCGGAGATTCGCAAATTTGAAGAGATGTCCCATGATTGGTGGGATCCTAACGGAAAATTCCGTCCCCTTCATCGTATCAATCCGGTGCGGGTGGCCTATATCCGCGAACATTTAGCCGGTTCTCCCAACGCCCACCTTACTGATCTTGCAATTGCCGACATCGGCTGTGGCGGCGGGCTACTCTCTGAGGCGCTAGGCGATCTGAAAGCCAACGTGGTGGCCATTGATCGCTCGGAGCAGACCGTAGGTGCAGCCCGTATCCATCAGCGAGAGAGTGGATCCAGTGTGGACTATCGTGTCCAATCCGCAGCCGACTTAGGCAAGGAGCGGCCTGAAAGCTTCGACGCCGTTTGCAGCATGGAGGTGCTGGAGCATGTGTCTGACCCGGCGCTCTTTTTGGAAGAGTGCGCGGCGCTCCTGAAACCCGGCGGCAAGCTCTTTTTTGCCACGCTTAACCGAACGCCAAAGTCCTACCTTATGGCAATTGTCGGTGCGGAGTACATTCTCAACTGGCTGCCTCGCGGCACCCATGAATACCATAAATTTATCCGTCCATCGGAGCTGTACCAGTGGTTGAAGCCTTTGAATATCCAAGTGAAGGATATCTCTGGCATCAGCTATAAACCGCTGCGTGATCACTGGTATCTAAGCAAGGACGCCAGCGTCAATTTTGTCGGCTTCGGCGTCAAACAAGGGGCTTAATGTTCTGCGTCGGAGGCCTGGATAAGGCGTATACGGCGCAGTGGGTTGCCCTTGGTGTCCAGTAGAATCAGCTCTTGGTTCTTGCTGGGCTCATCCACCAACAAAGCAAAACCTTTGCCATGTGGGATCAGTTGGGAGACCTTTCCCTGGATGGCCAGGTCAAAGGCTGGCCCTTTGGGGGCAGGGAGTAGCGTAGCGGCTTCGGCGCGTGCATTGGCTTTTTTGTTCTGCATTTGGTTGAAGAGTGCAACAAAACCAGCCACTAGCGAAATGGCGACGAGGATGACGATAGCCTTGAATACCTTCATGGGGCGAGAATCCTTCTCATTCTTGTTGGGTCATTCTATGTAATGGAGTAGTGACGCCAGATGGCTTCCAATTTCCCCAAGTCGATGCCGTCTCAGCGGAGAGTGACGGTTCCCGATGCGTGTGATGGTCAACGCCTTGACACCGTATTGACGCAGCTCTCTGACGATCTAAGTCGAGCGGCGGTTCAGCGGCTCATCAAAGATGGGGCGGTGAGCCTTGATCCTCCTGTAGTGTTGACCCCCAAGCGCAAGGCTCGGGCGGGAGAGTGTTATCTTATAAAGATCCCTGAAGCCACCCCTGCCGAAGCCCAGCCGGAACCCATACCTCTGGATGTGATCTTTGAGGATCGCCATCTGATTGTGGTCAACAAGCCTGCCGGTTTGGTGGTTCATCCGGGTGCCGGCAACCCCGCAGGAACACTGGTGAATGCCCTGTTGCACCACTGCGATGATCTATCAGGTATAGGGGGTGTTCTGCGCCCTGGTATTGTTCATCGGTTGGATAAGGAGACCAGTGGCCTGCTGCTGGTCGCCAAAAACGATGAAGCACATCGCCACCTGGCAGAGCAGTTCCATGCCCACACCATCACCCGACGTTATATGGCCATCCTAAAGGGGAGGCCGGTAAAAATGAAAGGGACGGTTGATCAATCCATCGGGCGTCACCCCAATCGACGGATTAAAATGGCTGTGCGTCCTCCAGGGCAGGGGAAGCGGGCGGTGACCCACTATCGGGTACTTCGCAGGTTGGGACCGTTTGCTCAGGTGGCGTGCCGCTTGGAGACCGGGCGGACCCACCAGATACGTGTTCACATGGCCTACCTTAAGATGCCGCTGTTGGGGGATCCGCTATACGGGCGGGTCTTTCAACCACCCGGCGACTGGCCGGAGGCGTTGCGGACGTCACTGGGTAAATTTCGGCGTCAGGCGTTGCATGCGGCGGTATTGGGATTTGAGCACCCGGTAAGTGGTGAGCGCATGCAGTTTGAGATTCCACCACCAGAGGATATGGGGCGGCTCATGGCGCTATTGGAGGGGGCCTTTCCCGCCGGGTAGCGTTTTGGGTGACGATGCATTGTTGAACACTCTGGGCTATGCTTGGGGTCAACACGATGCGCCATTGATCTCTCTCTCTCAGGTTCCCCTATGAAAATCGGGCTTTCGACCAAAATCAGCCTCTCTTTTTTGCTGCTGGTCATCGCGACGGCTGGACTCGGCTTCTGGATGCATGTTGAGGGGCTTTTGGCGCGTCCTGGAGTGGTTTTTGGAATGGCGGTGTTCTTTCTTTTGTTGGCATTCTGGCTGCCCCATCGACTCTTACATACCTTAAGGCGTCTCATCGCGGCATTGGATCATCTAGTCTATCAGGATGGTAAAAAGGCCTTCCGCACCCCCAGTGAAGCCATTCATGTGGTCGAGGGAGCGTCCACCGGTTCTCCGGTGCATGCGACACCTGCCCGCCCTCTCAAGCCTCTGCTGTCACTTCCCTCAAACCGTCGTGATGAGACCCAGCATTTGGCCCGTATGCTGGAGGATCTTCTCCTGCAATATTGGCGGGTGGAACAGGAGGTGGAGTCATCGGCCCAGGCGCTGGAGACCCGCTACCGGATGGCCATTTCGGCATTGCAAGCTCAACTCAATGAGCAGCATGCTACCGCGATGGCTCTTCAGGAGACGTTGGATGATCAACGTCGCTGCATGGCACCCAAGGAGGCATTGGAGGCGTTGGAGCAGCAGTTGGAGGAGGAGCATCGACAGGCGGAGCGACTCTCCAAGCTGCTGGACCAGGAGCAGGACCGAAAAGCAGGGGAGGCGCAGCGGGCCGATGCGTTGGCGGAGCGGGTGCGTCAGAGTGAAGCGGCTTTGACGGAGCTGAAGGCGCGTCGTGATGCCGATCTGGCGGCCCTGGGGAGTATAGAGGCGGCGAAGTCGCGAAGTGAGACGGTTTTAGAGGTGATGGAGGGGCGTCGTGTGGATGCGATGCTCTCTAGCGGTTCAGAGTATGGTGATGGCGAGGAGGAGGGGCGGAGCTCGGCGCTGGATGAGGCGGCGCAGCAGGAGATTCGTCATCATGTAGCGCGTATCCGTGAGCTGGAGCAGTCCGACAATCACCATCAACAGATGCAACGTCAACAGGATGCCGCTCTGGCGCAATTGAGAAAGGAGCTGGCCGAAACCAGCTCTCAGGCAGAGCGTCAACGGCGTTCACTTCACCAACAGTTTCTCACCCAAAGCCAGCAGCATAGTCGAGCGCTTAAGCAACTGGAGCGCTCTTTTAGCCTGGAGCGGGCTCGTCTGGAGGAGGATGCAAACCAGTTGCAGCAAGAGGCGGAAACCCAGCGTCTGGCCATTCGTAAGCAGGCCAGTGGAGAGCGGCAGGCGATGGAAGAGCGTTTTGGCCATCTTGAGGAGGAGGCCCGGGGGCTTCGGGATTGCGAGGTGAAGTTAGAGCGGACGCTCACCGCTCAGAGAAATCGGGCTAATCATTGGAAATTATTGTTTGAAAACACCTTCCGTCTGATGAATGAGGGTGGGTTGGTGTTGGATGAGGCGGGGCGTTTGGCCCATCTTAATCCGGTGGCGGAAAGGCTGCTGGAGCGCCGGGAGTCGGAGTTGATTGGGCGGCGTATTGATCCGCTGATGTTTGAGCCCGAGGAGGAGCATCAAGGTTCATCATCGATGGGGGTTCTTGCACACTCTGTTGCAGGGCATGATATGGCCCCGCGAACCGAAGAGCGCATTCTGCATCGTCGAGATGGCACCCCCATGCCTGTACAGGTAGTGTTTTCACCGCTTGTGGGGCGGGATGGCGCTCGACGAGGGGCGATCTCCATTTTTCAGGATTTGACCTCCGTCCGGGAGGCTCAGGATCGGGCCGAGACCGCATCGCGCATCAAAAGTGAATTCTTGGCCAACATGAGTCACGAGTTTCGCACCCCCATTCATGGTGTGGTTGGGGTGACCGATCTACTGCTGAGCGCGCCTGTTGAAGAGGGTCGGCAGAAGGATCTTCTGGAGACGGTCAAAGGCTCTGCCGGCGAGCTGCTTGCTACCCTGAATGATCTGATCGATTACGCCCGCATTGAGGCCGGGGATCTGGGGCTTCATGAGAGTACATTTGATCTGATGCCGCTGATTGAAGGAGCGGTTGGCGTCTGGAAGAAAGAGGCGACTCGTAAGAAGCTGCAACTCTTGGTAGAGGTGGGACGCACCAAGCCGCCCCGTTGGGTGGTGGGTGATCCTCAGATATTGCGTCAAGTGCTGAACAATCTGCTTGGAAACGCCGTTAAATTTACCAAAAAGGGCGAGGTGGTGGTGCGTGTCGACGTGCTGGAGAAGAGTCGCAGCAAGGCATCGCTGAAGATTTCTGTCGCAGATACCGGTGTAGGTGTTCCAAAGTCCATACGGGGGCAGTTGTTTGAGCCGTTCATGCAGGGCGATGGTGGATCCCGTCGTCGATTTCGCGGTGTTGGTCTGGGGTTGACCATTGCCGAGCGGATGGTGCGGTTGATGGGGGGCAAGATGGGGTTGAGCAGCAAGAAGAGGCGTGGATCCACCTTCTGGTTTCAGCTCTCCTTGAAGCGGGTTCCTGGTAAGAGTCTCATCGAGAAGCCGTTACCTCCGCCTGCGCCTGGCTCGACCCCTGGTCCGCGTCTGTTGGTGATTCCGCCAGAGGCGGCCCAGCGTGATGAAGATCATCCGGTTTCCATGGTGCTACTGGCAGAGGACAATGCGGTCAATCAGAAGGTGGCGCAGCTCCAGCTCAAACGGATGGGCCACACGGTGCATATGGTGTCGAATGGTCTGGCAGCGCTGGAGGCGGTTCAAAATCGCCGTTACGCGATGGTGTTGATGGATTGTCAGATGCCGATTATGGATGGTTTCCAGGCTACTCAGGCCATCCGACGGATGGAGCAGGAGATGAAGCGTCCCCATATGCCGATCATCGCCTTGACCGCCAATGCTAGCAAAGAGGACCGTCAGCGTTGTGAAGCGTGCGGTATGGATGATTTTCTGGCCAAACCTGTGGTTTGGGATCTGTTGCGGCAGAAGCTCACCCAGTGGATGCCTGCTCTGGAGGGTGGTCGCTCTGCCGGTGGAGATAGCGTGGCTGCTGAAAAGTCTAAGCCTGGAGAGCCGGGGAGGGTGCGTGGGGAGGCTTGTCCAGGAGGTTTGGTGCGGATACGCCGTCTGGAGGAGATCTTTGGAGCCTCTCCAGAGGTGATTTTAGAGTTATTGGACGCCTATATTAGTATGGCGGAACGATCGGTGGATCACATGACCGGCGCGCTTGAAGGGCAGGATGAGGTGTCACTGGAAGCGTTGTGTCGTGAGTTGTATGGGGCCAGTGTCAATATGGAGGCCAGAGGGATGACGGGGCACTGTGAGCGTCTGCGCAGCCATGTGGAAGAGGAGGCGTGGTCGGCCGCAGAGTTGGTGATTGAGAACATGAGCAGCATATTGCAGGAGTTTCGCGCATGTGCCGATGCATATAGGGAGAGAGTGTCAGATGGAACAGAGTGAGATGAGCTTTCTGGAGAGAAAAATTCGTTGGCAGGGGATGGCCAAAGGGCGTCCGCCAGAGTGGATTGCATCCTACGAGGCATCACCTGGAGCCGTTTGGACTGTGATCATTCAGGATGGAGAGGCGCGTCACCCACGACGTTTTACGGCCCGTTTGAAGGAGCCGGAGGATCTTCCCTGTTGGGCTTATGTTCTGGCCAAGAGCTATCTGGATGATGTGGGTGAGTGGCCTCTCTACGGCATGAAGGCCGATGTGGCGATGCATACCTATGAAGAGGATCACCAGGATATTGAGCGGGCCGTGCATGAGATGATCGCAGCGATCCATCCTGTGTGGCCGGACGTCAAAGTAATTTTTTTGGGGCAGGAGCGAACAGACCACTAAAAGTGGATAGAAGATGGTATCGGCGGCGTTGGAAGCGGGGGGTCTTGGCTGGATGAACGACCCCCCGCTGCCTTTATGCGGAGTTGGGTGAGGCGTCTGCTCAGTTGGCAGTGCCCATCACTCTCTGTTTAAGAATTTGGCTGGCCTTGAAAGTCACTACTTTTCGTGCGGTGATTTCGGCCTCTTCTCCGGTTTTTGGGTTGCGGCCACGGCGGGCGTTTTTTTGTCGCACATTAAATTGACCAAAGCCCGACAGTTTTACATTCTCACTGCGCTCAAGCCGCTCGCGAATGACCTCCAGAACCTCATCCACCAACTCGGCAGACTCTTTCCTGGAGAGGCCTAACTGCTCGTAAACGGCGGCTACAATATCCGTTTTTGTCATTTCTTATTGTTCCTCAACGTCTCATCTAGGATAACGATCTACCCCCTGGTACGACCCATGTTATGGGTCTGCCAACGAGTAACAACAGGGCCGAGCATCAGGATCGGGCCATCTGGACTTGTGGGGAACAAGTCACCTCATGCAATCGGCTGAATAGTCATACCAATCAATCCATACAGCTGATATCTATTACTTGGCACAGGATTGGTCTGGTGTTGGAAGAGAAGGCCCTGCATCCAACAATATGCGTCATCCCAAGCCATACGACTCAGTTTGGGATCCATCCAAGACACCCTATTGCCCAGGTAGTCACAGGCCGGTTTCCAGATGATGCACCTCTCAGTGGATCGTGTTCCACTGGATGGACGTCAAAGGAAGCCCCCTGTTCATGGAACGTAATTATTCCCCGTTCTTTATGTTTCTGCAAAGATTTTCTGCATGAAAAATTCAATTGAAAAGGATTTGTTGGTGAATTTATTACGCTTCTGAAAGTGTGGTTTTCCGTTAATGGTTGGTTGATAAATTATATCCAGATTCTGACTAAGTGAATGATTTAATTGCAATTTAGTGTCTTTGATAATATAATTTTTCACGTCGTATTTTGGCTCAAAGAGGGGAAAACAATGGAGAAGGATAAAGACAGAAAAAAATTATTTGATGCGAAAGAAAAGTGAAAAAGCTGTGGTAAGGCAAGGGGATCGGGGGGAGGATAATCCGAAGTTGTAGTAGGGAAAACCCTACGATTTTTGAAGGGTGGCGGAGAGAGAGGGATTCGAACCCTCGATACCTTTACAGATATAACACCTTAGCAGGGTGCCGCCTTCAGCCGCTCGGCCATCTCTCCGCAACGTTGTGAACAGCCCGAATTGAACATCGAACGAAAAAGTTTGTCAATGCTATTTAATACCACCTTTTCTCTCGGAGAGAATCGTGGTAGATTCCGGTTCGTCAAATCGGTTACCGACCTGGGTTGACTTGATCGGCAAAGGTGCGGTATAAGGTTTGGCCTTCAGTAGGGGCCTATAGCTCAGTTGGTTAGAGCGCACGCCTGATAAGCGTGAGGTCAGTGGTTCAAATCCACTTAGGCCCACCATCATTTTTTGTTTAATGCCCGTGTGGGGGTGTAGCTCAGCTGGGAGAGCGCCTGCTTTGCAAGCAGGGGGTCATCGGTTCGAACCCGTTCACCTCCACCACTATTTTCCTCCATGCATTAAGACTGTCCCTGCCCGGTAATGTGGCGGACCTGCCAAAACCGTAATAGTGTCCTGCGCTGGGTTGGCAATCTCTTCAGCATGGAAGGAGTCGACTGGTATGGAAAAGGCATCAGTTTCATCGTTGGCGATGGCGGAAAAGAGTTCGGAAGAGATGGTTGTCTCTTCCGATCCTACTACATCACCGCAGCGCGTCTTGACCATCGTCGAGTCCGACTCTGATTCTGTACAGAACGAGTCGGATCTTCAGATTCCCGATTATCTGCAGAACACCTACTGGTGGGCCTATCTGCATCCCAATGCCGTTCGTTTTTTTGAGCGTCAGTGGTTGGTCAATCTTATTTTGTGGGGCAACTTTGCCCGGCTCCGGGATCATGCGCTGGCCGAGATTGGTGATCGGCTGGAAGGGCGTAATTTGCAGGTGGCCTGTGTCTACGGCGACTTTACCCCCAAAGTGGCCCAGCGGTTGGCACCAGATGCCCGGCTGGATGTGGTGGATATTGCCCCGGTTCAGCTTGAAAATCTCAAAAAGAAGATTGACGGCGTGGCCAATGTGCATCTTCAGCGCCAGGACTCTACGCGCCTCCGCATTGCCGATGGCCACTATGACAACACCATCGTTTTTTTTCTGCTCCATGAGCAGCCGTTGGAAGCGCGTGTTGAGACCATTCGTGAGGCCGTGCGGGTCACGCGCCCTGGCGGCAAGGTGATTTTTGTCGATTATCACCGACCTTCCCTGATCAACCCATTCCGCTACGTCATGATTCCGATTCTGAGGCTTCTGGAGCCCTTTGCCATGGATATGTGGCGCAAGGAGATCATCGATTGGTTGCCGGAGAGCATGCGTCCGGCTCAAGTGGAGAAGGAGACCTACTTCGGTGGGCTCTACCAGAAGGTTGTTTTCACGCGTTAATGTCGTTCTGCCTCTCAGAGAGACGCCATGAGCTTCGATGTCTGTCTCCACATCAGCGACGCCTTGGGCCGCTATGGATTTGGTCCCGGTCACCCCTTCAATGAAAATCGGATGGATGCCTTCTGGCGTGAGGCGCAACGGCGTGGACTCCACCAGCAGGTAGAGGTGTTGGAGACCAGGCCCGCCACCAGGGCCGAGCTGGCCCGCTTTCACCATCCAGGCCATATTGTCCGGGTGGAGTCGCTCTCCATGACTGGCGACGGCTATCTGGATCAAGGGGATACGCCGGCTTTCAAAGGGGTGTTTGAGGCGGCTTCTCATGTGGTGGGGGCGACCCTGGATGGTCTGGCCAGAATCATGGATGGTCGGGTAAAGCGTGCGTTTGTGCCCATTGCCGGGCTGCATCATGCCCGTCCGGATGGGGCGGCTGGGTTTTGTGTTTTTAACGACTGCGGCGTGGTAATCGCTACCCTCCGGGAGCAGTATGACATCAAAAAAATCGCCTATGTGGATATTGATGCGCATCATGGTGATGGGGTGTTCTATGCTTTTGAGTCCGATCCTGATCTGATTTTTGCTGATCTTCACGAAGATGGGCACTATCTTTATCCCGGCACCGGAGCGGCCTCGGAGCAGGGCTCCGGCCCCGGCAAGGGCAAGAAGCTGAACATTCCCCTTCCGCCCCAGACCGACGATAAGGCTTTTTTTCAGGAGTGGCAGCGGGTTGAGGCGTTTGTCCGTGAGGCGGAGCCCGATTTTATTCTGTTGCAGTGCGGGGCCGACTCTATCCGTAACGATCCACTGACACATATGGGGTTGACCCCGGCAGCGCATGGCCATGTGGCGGCCCGACTGGTAAACATAGCGGATGAGCTAGGCCATGGTAGGGTGATGGCTGTCGGCGGTGGTGGGTATGATATGACCAACTTGGCCGAAGCGTGGTGCGAGGTGGTCGCATCGTTGGTTGGCAATAAATCGTCTTAAAGCGAGTATCCGAATGGCCCATGAGATAATGGTGGATAAGAGCTATCTGGAGCCCGGTACAGTGGCTTTGACAGGTGCAGGCCCAGGTGACCCGGACCTGTTGACGCTGGCGGCCTATAAGGCGATCCAGTCGGCGGATGTGGTAGTTCATGACGCACTGGTGTCGCCGGAGATACTCGACATGATCCCCGAAGGGTGTCGTAAGGTTCATGCTGGGAAGCGCGGTGGCGGCCCCTCTGCCAATCAGAATGATATTTCCGATACCTTGGTCTCCCTGGCCCAGGAGGGGCTGCGGGTGGTGCGTCTAAAGGGGGGAGACCCCTTTATCTTTGGGCGGGGTGGTGAAGAGGCGGCCCGACTGGCAGGGGAGGGGATCCGTTTTAGGGTGGTGCCTGGTCTCAGTGCCGGTGCAGCGGGTCCGGCCTATGCGGGCATTCCTGTGACGCACCGTTCGGTGAACGCCAACGTGGCTTTTATCACTGGCCATGAGAAGGCCGAAGGGAGTGCGGATCCCGGCATCTCCCGCATTGACTGGGAGTCGGTAGGTAAGGCGTTTCCCGTGCTGGTGCTCTTTATGGCCATGCAGAATTTACATTTGATCACCCAGCGGCTCATCAAGGGCGGTCGGGACCACGATACACCGGTAGCCATCATTCGCTGGGCGACCACCAAGCGGCAGCAGACGTTGGTTTCCACGTTGGCTCAGGCAGTGGATGATGTGGCCAGTTGCGGCATCAAACCGCCTGCTATCATCGTGATTGGCGATGTGGTGCGCTATCGGAAGGAGCTGGCTTGGTTCCCGGACGAGAGTTTTCCCTGTGCAGCATCATAAACATTATTCTTTTCAACGTTTTGTATAAATGATCTGATGCTCTGTGTAGCCTTTGTTGCGAGGCTTTGTTAGGACTGAAAATAACCCTAACATCGCAACATCCTCCTGTTTTTGTCTGAACGCTCCCCATGTGAACTATCGTTTACACTTAAAAATACATGAAAAAACCGATATTTACTGTTATCGGCGTTACATTTGTACGTGCCAAGCCATGCATTGTCGGTCATGGTTGATCTATTATTAAATCAAGAAATCAGATGGTTTGGCCGATTTGTTAAGAAGGGGTGCTAAACGTATCCCATCTGAGATGGTGTCTCTTTGAAAGGGGGCGTGAGTGTTGAGCTGGGTGCGCACAGGTGTACGTAACAAACTATGGCGGCTTTGGATCGTGGCGCTGTTCTCTCTTGGTATGGCGGGGCCGGATGCGGTGTGGGCGAACGATGAGATGAGTTGGCTGGTCTACTATTCAGATAAAGCCCCGGTGGGAGCCTTTAAGAATCACTCATTGCTGGTACTGGACAGCCGCTACCATCCACCGCTGCGTCCATTGGCGGATCGCGGCAAGACTTTGCTGGGCTACCTAAGTCTTGGTGAAGTGGCCAGTGACGCCGATTGGTACGAGGAGATGCGTCAGCAGGGGATCTTAGGTGCGGAGAATCCTGCATGGCCTGGAAGCTTTTATGTCGATCTGCGCGATCCCCGTTGGGTGAAGCGGGTGGTGGAGGAGTTGGTCCCATCGATTGTCAAGCGCGGTTTTCAAGGAGTTTTTCTCGATACGTTGGACAATGCCGGACATTTGGAGCGCTTGGATCCAAAAAAATATCACGGCATGGTGGAGGCCGGGGCTCGTCTGGTGCGCACGATTCGTCGTCACTACCCCTATCTGGTGATCATGATCAACCGGGGCTATGAGTTGGTGCCATTGGTCGGGGACCAGATTGATATGCTGACTGGGGAGTCGGTTTATGCCCGCCATGACGCCTCATCGTCTGGTTACGCTCGTGTGGTGGAGAAGGATTATCTTTGGCAGGTAAAACAGCTCAAGAAGGCCAAGAAGCGCCACCCACGTCTGAAGATTTTTTCGCTGGACTACTGGAATCCCGATGATGCGGCCGGTCTTCGTGAGATCTACCGCATTCAGCGTCAGAATGGCTTCAGTCCCTATGTATCGGTACCGAAGTTGGATCGGATTGTCATCGAGCCAAAAGAGGGGAGTCGATGATGCGTTGGGATTATTTCGTGTGCAGAGGCGTTGGCCTGGTTTGGATGATTATGGCGTTGCTGCTTCAGTTGCCTATGGCCACCGAGAGTGGTGCCGTGGAGCAAGCGGCCATGCCACGGACCATTCTGGCTTTTTACGATAGCCAGAAGAGTCTTGATGAGTTGTGGTTTGGCCATGTTCATGCTTATGCCGAACTGCCGCTGAACCATCTGGGGCTGGAGGTGCGCTACCACGATATTCGTGACCCTTTTCCCGAACCATCCAGCATCCCGGAAGTGCGTGGCGCTCTGTTGTGGGTCAATATGGAGTCGCTGCCGGACCCGGAGGCATTCCTGCGTTGGTCCAGCGCCATGATCAAAGCCGGAAAGCGCTTTGTCGTTATGGGGAGCGCCCCTTTTTATCAGAATGAGGATCAAAAACCGGTTTCGCTTAAGGTGTTGAATCAGTTTTGGAAGGACCTTGGAATTCACGCTGAAAATCAGTGGGTTCGTAGAACATATAAAGTTCAATTCACCAAAAAGCGCAGCTTTATGGTGGAGTTTGAGCGCCGTCATGCCGGGGTGCTCTCTTCGTTCGAGGTGATGACTCCCAAGGATCTTTCCGCCCGCTCCTATCTGGTGGCACGCTACGGCGTCACCGATCAAGAAGCCGCCCATTTGGTGATGGTAACCCCCAATGGAGGCTATGTAGCGGCGGGTTATGCGCGTTATACGGATGACGAAAACACCCAGCGGCAGTGGTACCTCAACCCGTTTGAGTTTTTCGGTGAGGCGTTTGCGACCGGCGATCTTCCCAAACCGGAGACCAATACCCTCTCTGGGAGGCGCATGTACTACAGCCATATCGACGGTGACGGTTGGCGCAGTTTGACGCAGATCAAAGCCTATAAGAAGAAGAGTGCCCTGGTCTCCAGGGTGGTGTTGGATGAGGTGATCGATGCCTTTCCCGATTTTCCAGTGACTGTCGGTCCCATCGCCGCGGATCTGGATAAGAGCTGGTATGGTACCGACCGCACCCGGGCGCTGGCGATTGAGATTCTGAAGCGCCCACATGTGGAGCTGGGATCGCACACGTACAGCCATCCGTTGGAGTGGGGTTTTTTTGAAGCGTATAACCCCCGCGCCGAAGAGCCGTATTTGGATCTGTTCCCGCCACGTCGTCTGGAAGGGGTGCGGGGCTTCATGCACGCGTTTGGTTTGAAGCGAAAGCAGGAAGGTTCATTGCCGGACTCGCCCGGTTGGCGGAGGGTCTTAAACAAGAAGAGCGTCCAAAAAAAGGTGGTCCAGCCGTATCTCTCCAGTCACTACCGGACGCCGAGGGCCTACGGTGTTGAGCCTTTTGAACTCTATAAAGAGTTGATTGGTTCGGTAGAGGTGATCGAAAAGTTAGCGCCCCGCGGCAAGAAGGTGCGGGTCATGCAGTGGTCGGGCAACACCTCGCCCTTTAAAGGGGCGCTGAGCATGACTAAAAAATACAATTTATTCAACATTAACGGTGGCGATACCCGTTTTGATCGGGAGTTCCCCTCGGTGGCCTGGGTCTCTCCTCTGGGACGGCGATTAAACGGTATCCAGCAGGTGTATGCTTCCAACAGCAATGAAAACACCTACACCGATCTATGGACTGACCGCTTTTTCGGTTTCAAACATCTGGTGCGGACGGTGATGAACACCGAGGCACCCAATCGGGTAAAGCCGTTCAATGTCTATTACCACATGTACTCCGGCGAACGTCTTTCCAGTCTCAATGCGCTTCGGGCCAACCTCAACTACGCCCGCAGCCAAAAGCTGATTCCGGTTCATACCAGCCGGTTTACCGAGGTGGTGGAAGGTTTTTTTACCACCCAGATGATCCCAGAGCAGGGGGGCGGCTGGCGGGTTAAGGGGCGTAACGGGCTCCAGACCATACGTATTGACCATGCGGTGTTCAAGGGGGTGGATTTTGATCGTTCCCAGGGTGTAATCGGTCAAACGCACTACCAAGGCAGTCTCTATGTTTCTTTGGATGCCGCCAAGGCCGAACCGCGCATTGTACTAAGGGCATTGGGGCGGGCTGATATTGATCCATTCGAGAAGCGGCCCTACCTGATTGGTTCTCGCTGGGAGATTTCCCATCTGAAACTTGATCCAGAGGGGCGTGGCACTTTCTCCTACCGGGGCTTTGGCTTCGGGCGCGCCGAGAGCCGGTGGCGCATGCCGAAAGGCTCTCAGGGCTATACTTATGATGTGTACAATAAAGAAGGCAAGCGGCTGCACAAGGGGAGCGCCCAAACCGATGATTTGGGATACCTGACCATCTCGCCGCCACCTCTGGCCGTGGTGAATCCGGTACGTGTCGTGGTGCGTGTTGCTGGGGGAGGTGCTTCATGACTCGAATCTATCTCTATCTGGCCTTTCTCATCTGTTCTGGTCTCGGTGTGGCCTGGATGCTCTATCCCAGTGATGACGTGCTGGCTTTGATGAACTTGAAAGACAAGGAGTTTGACTCCGCCAAATCCCACTATGAAAAGCGACTCTCTGATGGCGACATGACCGGCCCGGTGGTGATGCCGTTGGTCAAGTTGCATCTGCAGTATGGTGATGTGGACAGTGCCACCAGCCTGCTGGAGCGTTTTATCGAACTGAATCCCAATCATATGGAGGGGCGTAAACAGCTCGGAACGCTCTACAAGTACTCCCAGCGACCGGAAGATTTTCTCACGAATCTCCAGGAGATGGCCCGTTTGGATCCTACCAAGGAGTCGCTGCAAACCCTGTCGGATCTCTACAACTTTCATGGTCAATACGACGATCAAATCAAGATTTTGGAGCAGATGGTAAAGCTCTATCCTGAGGAGCCGCGCAGTTACGATGGTCTCTCTCGGCTCTATGCCACTCGAAAACGGTTCGGGGAGGCGGCTCAGACGCTGTTGAGTATGCGCTCCCGGCACCCACAAGAGATGGAGGAGGATCACATCGGTTTTTTGATCAACCTGCTGTTTGAGTCGAAGCGTTATGAGGAGGCCCTCAAAGAGGCTACCGTATGGTTGAAAGAGAGCCCGGATCTTGGTTTTACCACGGAGCTGGCACGGCTGTTTCGTACCCGTGGCAAGCCGGAGATGGCTTGGACACTCCTGGAGCCGTGGATCGACCGGACCGCCTCCAACAACGGCCTGCTCTCCGAGGTGGTGCAGGCTGCGGCTGCCACTGGTCGAGGCCAGCGTATGCTTGATGAGCTGTTTGGTCGTTTGGGCGAAGGAGAGTTGGGCCGACAGGAGCGCATCTATCTTGTTGAGTTGGCGGTGGCCATGGAGCAGCCGGATTCGGTGCGTTTCAGCCTGGAGGGGATTGATTACGAGCAATTGCCGGAGTCCACCATGACCGATCTGATCACCTTTTCGGTCAACGACAAGCAGGATGAGGATCTACCGGTCTGGCTGCTGGAGCGTGTTCCAACGGAGTATCTGGATCGTCATCCGATTCTGGCTGCTGAGATGGCCCATCGAGCCGATGACATGGAGAAGGTCGACCGCTGGCTGGAGATGGCTTCCAGCGCCCGCAACATGGATGATGCTGGTCGCATCCGGCTCGCCTCGCTGATGGTGCGCATTGGGCGTAAGGAGGAGGGGATGCGCCGTCTGCAACAGGTGGCCCATCTGCCCACCATGCCGGAGTGGATGCTTCAGGATCTGGCTTGGTTCTTTATCCGTTCGGAGAATATTCCCGAGGGGTTGGGGTTATTTGAAAAGATTCGCCCGATACGCAATACAGCGGGTGTTGACTATTTTTGGGGAATGTTGGCGACGGCGGCGGGCAAGGATGACGCTGTGCTCAAGTGGGTGGATGAGACGCCGGAGTTGGCGGAACAGAGTTTTTTGGATCTTACCGGTATAGCGCTTCAAGTGGAGCGTATTGAGCTGGCGTCAAGTTTGGCCACCCGTTTGGCGGAGCACTATCCCGGCAAGCCATCGGTGATGATGCTGGCCAGGGTGCTCACGGAAGCGGGTCAGCCGGTTTTGGCGCTGGAGCAGATTCAGACGTTGGGTGAGCTGAGTATTGCTGGTGAAGAGGGGGCGGTTCTGGAGGCGGTATTGATTGCCGCCTGGCGGGACAAGGCCATACCGGATGAGGAGATTGCGCTGTTTTTGGAGCAGCGGCTCAGGCACATCGATCCCACCCCGGATGAGAACCTGACCTACGCGACCATCTTTATGCAGACCGGCTATAAGGATCGGGCCGAAGAGATTTTTCTGGTTCTGGCTGAAGGGGCGGGACCGGATAGCGATGAGGTCAATGGCCTGATCGCTGCCATGGCCGATCAACCGGGGCCGGAGACTGAACAGTGGCTGCTGGCCCAGATGTCTAAGGCAAAGACCGAAAAAGATCGTAAGGCGTGGCAGAAGCACCTTCGTGAGCACGCCTTTCTTCTGCTGGATAAAAAGCAGGTTCAATCGGCAACTCGTATTTTCCAGAATTTGGCCACTCGCCTGCCGCCCGACAGCCCCGAGGTGCAGCAACTGCTCTATCTTTGGGGGCCAAGGCCGGACGAGACCGCACTTAATTGGATCGTCGCTCGGGCTAAAAAGGCTCGTGGTGACAAAGAGGCGGCTCAGTGGTTAAGCATGTTGGTGGGGGCTGGGGACGCCTTCCATGCTTCGGAGTTGGCGGCTAAACGTCTGCCCAAAGCGGGGCAGGGCGGTCCTATTTTGAAGGTCTATCTCCAGGCGCTATCTTCGTTGCGTCAGGGGCCGCAGATGATTATGGCCATTCGTAAGCCGATTCCCGAGCTGAAGGATCGCAAAAAATTGGCGCAACTGGCCAAAATTCTCAGCGGCAACGCCAAGCCGCCGGAAGATGATCCCGAGATGATGGGCTATCTCAAGCGCCTTCAGCATCTACGTAAAAACTCCACCCTACTGGCGCAGATGCTACGCCAGGAGATTCCCAAAGCCCAGCGCCCGGAACGGCTTGCCGATCTGGCCAGTCTGGCGGAGGGGGAGAACTTCCCGGAGATTGCCGCTGCGGCCTACCGGCGGACGCTGACGTTTGTTCCGGATCATGAGGTTGCCCTTAAACGATTGGGTTACATGGCCTTTTTTGATGGCGACTGGAAAGGAGTGCAGAACTATCTGGGGCGCTACCTGCGACGCTATGATGGTGATTACGAGAGCCAGTTTTATCTAGCCGAGGTGCTCTGGTCTTGGGGGCAGAAGCAGAAGGCCGATAGCTTCTATCATGCGGCGCTGAAGAAGATTGCCGCTCTGAAGGAGAAGCCCTATACGGTACGCATGACCCGCACGCGGATCTATCAGCGGCTGGAGAACACCAACGAAGCGTTGAAGGGGTTCAAGCAGCTATTGAAGGAGCATCCCAACGATAAGCGGCTGCGGGCGGATTATGTGGAGCTGCTGCTTGAGACCGGGCGTTTACGGGCGGCGCGTAATGTGCTCAACATGCCGGCCAGTGTTCCGGAAGCGGAGCCATTGCCCATCACCGGACGGTTGCCGGATCGGCGGCTCTCCCCAAGAAATCAACCGTTCCCTCTCAAGAGTCGTCCGCCTATGAATCGGCAGAGTCATCTAAACATGCAAAGGCTGGATAACGCCTATTCTGGTTAGGTTTTTCGGTTTTGTTACAATATTACGTTGCGTGGTCTGGTAATTGCTTACTCTCTAATCTGATAAAGGCTCCATTGTTTTGAGCCGTTAAACCAGAAATCAAGAGAGTGAGACTGTTTCGTGACAGAGCGCCAAGATCACCAGAGACGTTGTAAGGGAGCCCCATATCGGGGTTTGGTCCCTCTGTCTCTGCTCTGTCTGGCGGCTCAGATGGTAGTTGCCGATCTGGAGGCTGCCAAGTTTCCGCCAAATGTGACCATGGTGGATCGATCTGTGTCACAGTCGCGTTTCATGATGGCATCGGCGTCCATGGATCACCCATCCTCGGAGCTGCTCGGCCAGAATATTGCCTTGCTGTTTAAGGAGCCTGCCGCCCCACCTCCCCCGGAAGCGCGTTCTGCGGAGCAGCTCCCTTCGGAAACGGTCACCACCATTCCGCTCTCCAGGAAATCGGTGCCATCCGTAGAGCCTGCCGAGTTACCTGATCTGAACCGTAGAGAATCAATCGTCAAAGAACCGTCACCTTCGGAGTCCATCTCCGATGTGACGGTCGGTGTGGAACCACCCCCTCCAGAGCCGCTCTCTTCGGAGCATCTCCTGACTGAGAATGTCGATCTGTTGGATGTGGTAGAGACAGAGAGCACTTCTTCGGCGGATAAGCCCACCCAAAAGCGCGTCATCCAGAGCATTCGCAGGGCAGAGGAGGCGCCCCGGAAAACCGCCCGGGAACTTCTTGTGAAGACGGCTAGTGAAACCGCTGCCAAGCAGCCACCAGCCCAACGGCTAGCCGATAGCGGCAAGAGCGTTCTGGTCCCTAAAGGGGTCGGACCCGGCTTTGAGACCGAACGGGATCGGCAGGGCGCACGGATCATTCTGCATTGGGATAAGCCGGTCAATGTGACGCCGGAGTTCAATGGACGCGAGGTGCTGTTGCGCTTTGATCGTCCCATGGTGGTGCGGGACTTGAGCAGTATGATTAAGGCGCTCAACGGTTGGTTGGAAGATGTGCGCTACGGTTACGACGCCATTCTGATTCGCGCCATTCGCCCGGATATTCTCCTCGACGTCTCCGCCAATGGGCGACAGACGGTGATTGAGATGCGCATTCCAGAAGAGAAAGAGGCGGCCCAGATTGAGCAGGAGAAGGCCGAAGCGCGTCGTCTGGAGTTTCTAACCGCACGACTGACCAAGGATTCAGGAGGCATTTTTCCTGGCCGCGCTCAGGTCTCCAAGGTGTTGGCGAAGGCTCCTAAAACCGTTGAGTATCTTCAGGATCTTGGTACCCAGGAGCGAGATTTGGGGCGTTGGCGGTCGGGATTGGCGCTCTATAACCGTGCATTGGCCCAAGCGCCCGGCGAGCCCAATATCATCTTTGCCAAAAGCTCTCTCAGTGAACTCCATGGCCGTAGTTTTGAAGCAGGCTATACCGGTCAGGGCATCAGCCTCAATGATGAAGATCGCGGTACCTACTATGTCAGCGGTGCCTACCCCATGGATCGTAATGGGGAGGTGGGCTTTGACTGGTCGTGGAACGAATCACGCAGCAACAGCCAACAGCGCGCTGGCGGTGATTTGCAGCAGTTGGACTTCAAAGGGGGCAAAGGTCAGGTCTACTATGGCTTTGATCATGGCGATACCAGCGCCAGTACCATGCGCGTGTTCATGAATGATGGCGGTGTGGTGGGTGCGGGCTACGACTATGACATTGATCTGTTGGATCTGGAGGTTACCGCCTCTGGTCGCTACCGGGAGCCCTATTGGGGGCTGTTGAGCGGCATCGCCGATGAGGGTGTGCGAGATCGGATGGAGCTGAACATGCGGCAGCCTTTGGGCTGGGGATGGTACGGCACCGTGGCGGGTTCCTATAACCGCTATGGCGTAAAAGGGTACGACTTTGCCGCATCGGCCTCGGAGTTTTTGATGTCGTTGCGTTATGACCTGTTGGGACCGGATCTCACCGCCAACTATCAGATCAGCCAAGAGCATGTCATCACCAAAAAGCAGGCGACAAACAGCGCTGGGGCCAGATTCTTCCCCATGCCGCTCACGGGAAGAAACACCCATACCGCCAGTTTGGCATGGTCTTCGCTCCTCACTGATTATCTGAGAGGTGGAGCGCTGTTTCAGTATGCCCACGATTTCAAGGGCGAGACCGGTAAGCCGTCCGCCACATTCAACATGCTCTATAAGCCGCTGGCGGAGCTGGAAGCTGAAGCGTTCTATCAATACGAACACACCTACCAAGATGGTGTTGACTCGGTTCTCAACCTGTTTGGTTCTCGAATTAAATATGTCTACTAGTCGCCGGGCAGACCGGGGATAAGGGACGAATCGGGAGTTTTTACATTTTGGGTCACAATGTGAATTATGTTTACAATAGTAACGAAGGTTAGAGAGAGATAAGCTATGAATGGAATCCGCGCATCCATGATTGACCGGACCGGCCCAGCGGTTCTGTTTTTAATGATCATACTGGCTGTCATGCTCTCCGCTTGTGCGGGTGGGGAAGGGCGTCATTTTGTTGACAAGGACGCCATCCCGGATCCTCGTCTGAAGGTAGCGGTGTTGCCGTTTGAGAATTTGACTGATAATCCCAATGCCGGGGTGATCGTCTCCCAACTCATGACGGCAGAGCTGTACACCCGTCAGGTGTTTCTGCAGATGGAAGAGAGTGAACTGCGCCGGGTTCTGGCCGCCAAAAAGGTGGATATGAACCGCCTGTTCGACTCCACGGTAGCCCGTCAGGTGGGCGCTATGTTGGGTGTGGATGGGGTGATCATCGGTAGCGTCGCCGAGTACGCCTATCAGCACGGCCTTCGGGAAGAGCCTGCGGTTGGTTTCAGCATGCGTATGGTGCGGGTTGGCGATGGTGAGGTGATCTGGAGTGCCAGCCGTTCCGATATCGGTTCCGGTTTCTTGCAGCGGGATAGCTTGGTGCATGTGGCACAGCGTTCAGTGCGGCGTACCGTCAATATCATGATGCGCAGCCCAGGGCCACAGATGGAAGCGGTCGCCACAGAATCCTATGATGATGATGAGCCCATGGGCACGGAAGACTCCTCGGTGGAATTGGAGGAGGAGAACATGCAGGGAATCGCCGCAGGTGATGAGGTTTCCATGAAGCGCACCGATGAATCAGAAAAAGTGGTGATGGATGAGCTGCCCGTGACCGATGATTTAACCATGAAAGAGGTGCAGGACGACACCGAGATGTATCAGGATAATGAAGTCGATGAGATCAGAATTATCGACGAGATCACCTTGTATGAAGAGACGCCTGAGCTGTTGGGGCTCGGGGATATGGCCATGTTGACGGGGGATGGTTCGTGACGCAAAACGCGGTAACGGACGAAAAGGCGGACAGCGAAGAAACCGCCGAAATATCAAAAGCAGCTGCACGAAAGCCCGGAATGAAGATTCTGGGCTTTCGTGCGACCGCTATGATTGAGATGCTGGTTCTGATGGGTGTGCCGGTGCTGCTCGACTATTTTTTCATGATGGGCGAGCGTTTCATATCGGTATCACCCCATCCGTTCTGGATTCCAGTACTGCTGCTCTCGGTACAGTACGGCACGGGCGATGGGCTGCTGGCGGCGGTGGTGGCCTCGCTGTTTCTGATGGTGGGCAATGTCCCGGAGCGCTCCCTTACTCAGGATGAGTTTACCTATCTGTTCGATCTGCTGCACAGACCGTTGATGTGGTTTGCAGCGGCGGTGGTATTGGGAGAGCTGCGTACCCGGCATATTGTCGAGCGGGATGATCTTCGCAGAGAGGCCCTCGATAGCCAGGAGCGTGAAGAGACCATCACCAAAGCCTATGCCCAGTTGAGCAAGGTAAAGAGTGATCTGGAAGGGCGAATTGCCGGGCAGATGCGCACCGTAGTGACAGCCTACAAGGCAGCCAAGGCCATGGAGCAGTTGGATCCTGCCCAGGTGATATCCGGGGCTGCCGAGATGGTGCGTTCCACTTTGGGGCCGCAGAAATTCTCCGTTTTCCTGCTGGAAGAGGATACCCTCAAGGCCCATTTAAAAGAGGGGTGGGTCACTGGGGATACCTATAACGCCACTCTCGATTCCAAGCACATACTCTATCAGGAGGTGATCGGTCAGCAGCGCTTTTTGATTGCTTCCGATGCCAGTGCCCGTCCGGCGCTTCGGGAGGAAGACAGCCTGATGGCCGGTCCGCTGATCAACCGCGAGACCAATGCCGTGGTCGGCATGCTGAAGGTGGAAAAGCTTGGTTTTATGGACTTCAATCTCAGCACGGTAGAGAACTTCAAGGTGCTCTGCGAGTGGGTTGGAGCAGCCTATGTCAATGCTGCTGCATTTCAGGATGCTGAAGGGGACCGGGTTACCAATTCCGATCACCAGCTTTTTTCCTACGGCTTTTTGCCCAAGCAGACCCAGTTCATCGTGGCCCTTGGGCGTCGCCTCAAGTTTGAGGTGTGCCTGCTGGTGATCCGTCTGGACAACTCCGAAGATATCTCCCGCGATCAACTGAAACTGGTTCCCAAGGCCATCAGTAAGGCCACCGAGGTCGTATTTCGTAATACGGACATGGCCTTCGACTATCAGCGTCCTGGCTTCGAGTTTGCCATTTTGCTCCCCGCAACGCCGGAGAAGCATATGGATATTGTGCTGAGCAAGCTTGATGAGGCCATTGAAGAGCATGTTCATAGCGTGGTTCCCGAGGCCCATTTTGACTTCTCGGTTCAGGTTCTGCATCGTCCTCAGGAAGAAGCGTCCTGACCATGGCCGATGACAAAAAACCAGCCGAAGGGGAGGACGAGGAGTCCCAAGATCTTAGCGCTGCTGAGAGAGCTGCCGAGGATGAGGAGCGCTTAAAAACTATCAGTTGGAAGCAGAAGGGGTGCGTACTGGTTTTTCCCATCGCAGCCATTATCTCCACCATGGTGGAGAGCGGGCTGTTTGGCCTTTATGTGGGCGGTGCCATTGGCCGTATGGTGGCTATGGGTGTTCATGCTTCGTTGGCGTTGTTGCTGCTGATTGTCACGCTTCTGATGCGCAAGACGCTCTGTAGCTGGGGTTGGTGTGCATTTTTGACCATCAGCACCACCTTCTTGGGGCCGGGCGGTCCCATTGGCGCACTTTTCACCTTTTGGTTGGATATGCGTTATCGGCGCTATACGCGACCCGCCGAAGAGTGGTTCAGCGCCCTGTTTCCCGAGGAGGAGACCGGTGATGCCGAAATTCTGGCCGAGAAGCTGGATATGGATGCTCAGGAGGGGCGCAGTGGCTCGGTGATGCCGTTTGCCGATGTGTTGAAGTATGGCGAGCAGAGTCAAAAGCAGGCCATGATCGCCATGGCGCTAAAACAGTTTCAGCCTCGTTACGCGCCGGTATTGAAGCAGGCGCTGTTGGATCAGGATAATGCCGTGCGAGTGCAGGCTGCCACCGCCATCACCCATCTGGAGAATCGTTTTCTTGAACGTACCATGAAGCTGGAAGAGGAGCAGAAATTACGGCCCAACGACCCGGAGTTCCTGCTTGAACTGGCGCGTCATTATGACGATTACGCCTTTACCGGCATTCTTGATGATGTGCGGGAGCGGGAGAATCGTGACCAGGCCATTCAGGTCTATCGCCACTATTTGGAGCTGAAGCCGGGCGATACAAGGGTGCAATTGGCGGTGGGACGCAATCTTATGCGGCGGGATCTGGTGCAGGAGGCGGCTGACTTTTTGGAGCCGCTGGCTACCCATGAGGGGGCTGTAACTCAGATGCGCATGTGGTACATGGAGAGCCTGTTTCTTTTGGGGCGCCATAACGATCTGGAAGAGGCTGCCAGGGGCTATCTGGCCCATGTTCGGGAGATTGGCGAGGATGGCAATATGCAGGTCATTGAGACGGTGCAGTTCTGGGCCGGAGAGCTGAGCGTTGATCAGGTCGTTGCCGATGGGGAGCCAGCCAGTGCTTGAGTCGGAACCTGAAAATGATGTCTGTCTGGTGGTTGAAGGCACCTACCCCTATGTGGCGGGGGGCGTCTCCAGTTGGACGCACGATATTATCACCTCGCTGCCGCACCTGAAATTCCACCTGTTGGCGATTTTGCCGCCCAACCCGGACACCAAGCTGCGCTACGAGGTGCCGGAAAATGTCACCGGCATTACCCAGGTGGAGTTGCAGAAGATTCCCAAGCTTTATCAGGGACGCAAGGTCAAGGTGCCGGATGATTTTTTCGACCGGCTCTTTAAGCCGTTGATCGCCTTTCAGCTCACCGGATCCCTGGCCTCTCTGGATGCGATTATTCGCATTATCGCCCCCCATCGCCCACTGCTCAATCAGGCGGTATTGCTCGATTCCAAACCGGCTTGGAAGCTGATGCTTCGCATGTATAACGAGCTGATTCCCAACGGGCCGTTTTTGGACTTCTTCTGGACTTGGCGTTTTTTGCTGGGGAATCTTTTTACCCTGCTGTTGTCCCCCCTGCCCAAGGCGCGGCTTTATCATCCGGTCTCTACCGGCTATGCGGGTCTCTATTCGGCACGGGCCCGGCTGGAGACATGCAGGCCGGTGATGCTCACCGAGCATGGTATTTACACCAATGAGCGGCGCATTGAGATCGCCATGGCCGATTGGCTCTATGAGCGGCCCAGCGATACCCTGAGTATCGATGACACGGTGCGGGATATCAAAAGCCTCTGGATTGGGGCATTCAAGACCTATTCGGTGGCGTGTTACGAGGGGTGCGAAAAGATCATCACGCTTTTTGAGGGCAACCAGAAGTTCCAGATTGCCGACGGGGCAAATCCCGAAAAAATGTCGGCGATTCCCAACGGTATCGATTGGCAGACCTTTGCCGCCATTGAGCGCAATGAGGATCCCGACCGTCCCCCTACCATTGCTCTGATTGGACGTGTGGTGCCGATTAAGGATATCAAGAGCTTTCTGCGTTCCTGCGCTCTGATCAAAGAGGTGGTGGGCAATGTGCGGGTCTGGATCATGGGGCCTACGGATGAGGACCAGGACTATTTCGATGAGTGTCAGGATTTGGTGCAGTATCTGGCCCTTGAGGATACGGTAGAGTTTACCGGGCGGGTGAAGCTGGTGGAGTATTTGGGCGATGTGGATGTGATGGTGTTGACCAGCATCAGTGAGGGACAGCCATTGGTGATTTTGGAAGCGGGCGCTGCTGGTATTCCATCGGTCTCTACCGATGTTGGGGCCTGTAGTGAGATGTTGCTGGGACGTTCGGATGAGGATCCCCCTTTGGGACCGGCTGGCGCCATATCGCCGGTGGCTAATCCGGTGGTGGTGGCCGAGGAGGTGGTGAAGTTGCTGACCAATCGCGGCTGGTTTCAGCGCTGCCAAAAGGCTATTGCCGAACGGATTCGCACCTATTACGACAAAGAAGATCTGAAAAAGGCCTATGGTGGGCTCTATGAAGAGCTGAAAGCCATGGATGACGTTCCGCGTCCAGAGCTGGATGCGCAGTTTCGCGGGGATGGATGATTCATGGCCGGTATTGGATTTGTACTGAGAAACCTGACGCGTCGGGATGACCTGATGGGATTGGTCTCCGGGTATGGTTATTCGGCCCTGGTGGCCACCGGGCCGTGGATTTTTACCAGTCTGGCGCTGGGCGGTTCGCTCTATGCCGGATCGGCCTTTACCACCTGGGAGGAGCAAGCGGCGTTTCGCCTGATCATCATCTACAATTTCGCCTTCTCGCTGGTTTTTTCCGGCCCGGTGATCATGGTAGTGACCCGCTATCTGGCCGATATGGTCTATAAGCGAGACGTCAAGGAGGTGCCCGGCATGGTGATGGGGGCCTTGACGCTTTTGATGTTGATTCAGGTGCCGGTGGCGGTTCCATTCTATATGTTTTTTGTGGATCTGGAACCTATCACACGCGTGTTGGCGGTGATTAACTTCTTTTTGATCAATGGTATTTGGCTGACCGGCGTCTTTCTAAGCGCTCTTAAGGATTTCAATCCCATCATTCGCACCTTTGGCATCGGCATGGTGCTGGGGATGATTCTGAATGTCTTCTTCTCCGAGCAGTATGGCATGTCCGGCATGCTGACCGGCTTCAATCTCGGCCTGGGATATATTTTCTTTTCGCTGATGGCGCGGATTCTATCGGAGTACCCCTATCGCCCGGTACGTCCGTTTGCCTTTTTGCGTTATTTTAGAATTTATTGGGAGTTGGCGCTGGGAGGGTTTATCTACAATCTGGGGGCCTGGATCGACAAGATCATCATGTGGACGGCCCCGGAGTCGGAGACGGTTCTATCGCACATGGTCTCCTATCCCGACTACGACAGCGCCATGTTTTTGGCCTTTTTGACCATTATTCCGGCTATGTCGTCGTTTGTGATCAGTATGGAGACCAGCTTTTTTGAGAACTATCTCACCTTCTATCGTGATATTCAGCGCCACGCCCCCTGGGAGCGTATCGATAAGAATCACAAGGTGATGATGGCCGGGGTGATGGAGAGTGGTCGTAATTTCCTTATTCTTCAGGGAAGTATCTCACTGACAGCCATCATGCTTGCGCCCAATATTTTTGATTGGTTGGGCGTGAACTATCTACAGATGAGCATGTTCCGCATTGGCGTATTGGGGTCGTTCTACCACGCTATGGCGCTCTTCTTTATGATTCTTCTGGCCTATTTTGATTTTCGCCGGGTCACGCTGGGGATTCAGACGCTCTTTTTCGTCACCAATGCCGGGTTTACCTACATCACATTGCAATTGGGCTTTCCCTATTACGGTTACGGCTATTTTCTCTCGACGCTGGTTACCTTCTCCGCCACCTACTGGGTCTCGTTCAAGTTGGTGAAGGATCTGCCTTACCAGACCTTTGTGAAGCAGAACGCGTCGGTTTAGGAGCGCAAGGGGCCATCAACCACGACTGCACAATCGTATTGACGCAATGTAAGATTACATTTTATTGACAGGGGGGAAGAAGTGGCGGAGAGAGAGGGATTCGAACCCTCGGTACCTGTTACAGTACACACGCTTTCCAGGCGTGCACCTTCAACCACTCGGTCATCTCTCCGTACTACGATTGAGCGCAGAATTAAATCAGGTTTTGCGTTTCTCTACAAAGAAAAATCGTAATAAATTCTCAGCCAGTGCAGAAAGGTGCCTGGATGGGGTCTCGTCTAGGGGCTGATGGGGGGCGTTTGGGGCGGCCATATCCGGGGCAGGGAGGGGATTTAAAGCCGCCGATTCTGGGGGGCGGCTCAATCCTTGATGCAGCTCTGCCAGACGGGGTGCAGCATGGGTGACCCGTGCAATCCGCGCCTCTCCGATGGCATGGCGGCACATGGGGCAGGGTTCCAGGGTGACGCTCATGGTGCAGTTGGTGAGGCGATAGTTGCCGATGCGGCCAGCGGCCATCCGCAGTGCGCGAATCTCTGCATGGCCGGTGGGGTCATGGTCGGCCACGGCGCGATTGCCGGCTTCAGCCAGAAAGCGCCCCAGCCGATCCCGCACCACAGCGCCTACCGGAATTTCACCCTCGGCCCCGCTCTGGGCGGCCTGAACCAGCGCCAGGGTCATAGCGGCCTGATCGTCGGATAGATAATGGCACATGGGGAGATCCTGCGATGATCTTCTGGTATCAGGTGAGACGTCAGGAGCCCTCTCCTGGTGGTTCATCCCCTGTTCCCAGGAAGGTGAGATCGTAGCGATGGTTATCCCAGGCGGTCTGGGCGCTATCCCGAGAAAAGACCCAGCCTTGGTGCAGCACCTCACCGCCGGCATCTTCCAGCACGATCCAGGTGGCCGGATTGACGTGTCCCTCTTCGCCGTGCAGTGCCAAGCCGTCCCTCAGCACCAGATCCGGCACAAAGGCCAGTGGTTTCACCATGCCCTCCCAAGGTCCGGCTTTCACCTCGCCCACGGCCACTTCAAGGCTGTGTACTTGGAGGGTGCGTTTATCGAGAATGCGAAATTGAAGTAGCGTTCCCAGTTGCTCCATCTTCATTTTTTCAGTGGGCTGGGCTTGCACCTTCAGTACATGAGGCGAGAGCGGCAGACGGTTTTGCCCTTGGGATTCCAACACCACATAACGCTCTTTAAACACAATTTCATTCTGCTGGCAGCCGCCGACAAGAAGTCCGAACAGGGGGAGTATCACTGCAAAAACAGTGGTTAGACGTGCCTTTGATGGAGTCTGCGAAGGGGTGGAGAGGGTCAAAATGGGCTCCAGACGTGTTTCCGGTGGATCTTTGGATCGACCACACGATTTCCAAGAGACATATGGCCCTATGGCCAAAAAGTGGAGTCGACGTGCCGATGACTGCACGATTGTAGAACAGCCGTGGTGGAGAATGGAAGCCTAGAATTCAATGCCTCTTTTGGCTGTAATGCCTTTTTCATAGGCGTGTTTCACGGCCTGCATCTCTGTGACGGTGTCGGCGACCTCAATCACCTCCAGTGGGGCGTTGCGTCCGGTGAGAAGCAGGTGGGTTTTGGCTGGTTTCTCATGGGTGATAAAAGTGGCGATCTCCTTGCCGCTGATCCAGCCATAATGGGCGGCATAGTTGATTTCGTCCAGCAGTACCAAGTCAAAACACCCCGTCTGGATCTTCTGACGGGCAAAGCGCCAGGTCTCCCGACCTGTTATCCGATCCTGCTCGGGATCCTTGGTTTTCCAAGTAAAGCCGTCTCCGAGGGCGTGCCATTCGATGTTGGAAAACTTTTGGATGGCTTGTTCTTCACCGGTTTTGCGTTGTCCCTTAATGAATTGAATCACACAGACCCGCATGCCCCATCCCAGAGCACGTAGCACCATCCCTAGTGCGCTGGAGGATTTGCCCTTGCCTGGCCCGGTAAGGACCAGTACGACCCCTTTTTTTTTATCGTCTTTCGGCTGTGGGTTTGGCGTTTCCTCTGACATTTGGTATCGCTCCTGCATCTTTCTCTGGTTGAAAGCCCCGTGTGTATCGGTCCATTGGTCAAACCGGGTTCCCTATTGTGCCCAAAGGGGGGCGTTGGTGCCAATGACCGTGACTGAGGGGATCACATTGCATCCATGCAGCCCAGTGATTAAGCCATGAGCCACCACGCTACAGATAAGAAGAGTCCCCATCCGGGACACGGGACGGATAGGTCCGGGTTTGGAGACGTGCAGTTTCCAGGCTGGCTACTGATTTGGATTATGATGCTGGCGACCATTTTGGGGCTCTATGTGGTCTTAACGTCCGATTCCAGCAACCCGGAAGTGCCAAAGCGGGTGGAGGTTGTGGACAATGGTGCGGTTTCCGCCCAGGAACGCCACCTCATAGAGCTGTTTAAGAACGCCTCTCCATCAGTGGTCTACATCATCACCCGTACGCGTCGCGGCAAGGGCGCAGCAGTATTGCGAAGCGCCAAAAGAGTGGGCACCGGTTCCGGCTTTCTCTGGGATGGTAAGGGTCATGTGGTGACCAATCACCATGTGCTCACTGGGGCGGAAGAGATTTTGGTGCGGGTGGCGGACGACAAGTTGGTGCCGGCCAAATTGATTGGCGCGGCGGCGGATTACGATCTGGCCGTACTGCGTCTCACCGCGCCTCCCAAAGGGATAAGACCGTTATCGGTAGGGGCGTCATCTTCACTTCAGGTTGGGCAGACGGTGTATGCGATCGGCAACCCTTATGGGCTGAGTCGCACCCTGACCTCCGGCATCATCAGTGCCTTGAATCGGCGCCTTCCCACCCGCACTCAGAGGGAGATTCGCGGAGTGATTCAGACCGATGCCGCCATCAATCCCGGCAACTCCGGCGGGCCGCTTTTGGACTCATCAGGGCGTTTGATCGGTGTTAATACGGCCATCATCTCTGAATCCGGCGGTTCCACGGGCATTGGTTTTGCGGTGCCTGTTTCGGTGGTGAATCGGGTGGTGCCGGATCTGATTGCCAAGGGAAAGGTGGAGAAGCCTGGTATCGGCATTTTGATACTCTCGGAAGAGGAGTCGGCCCGTATCGGTGTTACTGGCGTAGTAATTGAAAGCGTCATCAAGGGTGGTCCGGCTGAAGCGGCTGGGCTGCGGGGTGTGGATCGTCGGCGTGGACGATTGGGGGATGTGATTACCCAAGTCAATGGTAAGCAGGTTCGCACCGTGGCTGATGTGGCTACCGCATTTCAACGACTCGGCATCAGCAAGAAAGCCGTGCTGACCCTGCGTCGAAGCGGGCGTCTGGTTCGGGTACGGGTGGAGATAGTGGATATCTCCTGAGTTTTGAGCGGACTGTCTCTCCTGTAGCATGCTTTCCCATACCACTCCAGAGATGATTGCGCCCTCCCGAATACCATTTGGGAGGGCGTTTCTGCACCCCCCTCCAACCACCCTCGTTCCATCCCGCAGTCGGGGTTATTATTTCTATATTTAGTTTCATATATAGTAATGTGTTATTTTTCCCTTGATTATCATTCCATTAATATTTAATATTCGTCTTAAGAGTAGAGAGAAGACTCATAATTAATTAACCTCAAGTCCATGTTGTGCGTCTTGGTTGTGCGTCTTGCACAGTGCGCAGTTAACCCCGGCTTTATTGTTCATGAGCGGCAACCGTAGGCTCTCGGGCTGGAAGAGAGCGCCGCCCTGAATGGAGGTGTTCTCATGGTTCAGGTCGACCTCCCCGCAGCCTTTGTCGTTGGGCAACTGTTTGCAGCGCTTTCCAGTGAATATCTTCGCAAAGAGCCGCGGCTCTTCACTAACCGCCTTACGGGTCCCGTCAATCTCTTCATGATCTGTTTCTTTGTTCCTGTGGGGATCCTGATGATTGGCTGGCCCACCTGGGAGGTGATGTACATTACCGACTGGTTGGAGGGGCCGTACAACCGTCCTCTCGCAGCAGGCTTCTATGTGTTGTTCGGCATCGTTATGGTACTGCTGGCCAATGTTGGTTTCATGTTGGGCCACCACTGGTATCGGGAGGGTCGGGATAAGTGGGTTCGGAATAGCATTATTCTGGGCTTTGGTCTGACCGTGCTGCCGTTTCTTCTGCGGTGGGGAGTATGGCTGAAGGTAGATATGTATCAGGAGATGGTGGTGGAGGGCGGCGGATACCCCTTTTGGGAGGCCCCCTTTTTCTCCGGTTGGATTGTCATGATGTCCAGCATGGTGATTGGATTTGTGGTGATGGTGCGCTGGTTGAAAAAGCGCGCCCCCCTTCTGGAGCCCTAACGATCAGGTTGGGCATTCCAACTGTCGTGTATTTGAGGGATGCCCTTGTTCAGTGATATTGCAGACCATTGGGTTTGGGAGCGCCGTTCTCAGGCCCTCTTGTGAGGAGTCATGGCATGCAGACGACGCCAATCGCCAGTAGTGAGATCAACATTGATCTGAGTGGGACGACCGATGCGCCAAAGAGCAACGCTTCCCCTGGGGCCGCGCCCAAGTTGAAGAATCCTTATCCAGCGCGGGTTCAGACTATGGATGATCTGGCGCTGAGCCATCTGACTCTGGATGTGTTTCCCGAGATGAAGGCGTGGCGGAATCGGCTTTTTAAGGCTAACGGTCTGCCGGAGATCTGCCCGGAGTTGCCGACATTGCAGACGGAGGCCATGCGTCGCACCGAGTCTTTAGGCCATACCCCCAAACGGCGTGCTGAGGTGTTGCACCATATTTTCTCCAAGAAGCGTCCTCAGGTTGAGAAGAACGATCTGCTTCCCGGCAGTACCACCACCAGTTTTGTCGGCCCGGTGGTCTATATGGATACCATCGGCTACTGCATCTGGCCGGAGCTGAACAACGTCTCCAAGCGGCCTCAGAATCCATTTCTAATTCAGCCCGAGACCGCCAACAAGTTGAATCGAGAGGTCTTTCCTTACTGGCTGAACCGGCGTTCGGTGCAGGAGGTGGCGCGCTATAGCCATTACGATACGACCCATTACGAAAATCGGGATACGGTGGCCGGTCAATCCATCGATCCACCTTTGAAGAAAAAGGCGGGAACCACGCCCAAGTGTCAGGAGTTGATGGAGCGGGTCGCCTTCTATCTCTCCGATAAGGCGACGGCTGTCTCGCATACTGTGCCCGATTTTGATCGCATGCTGCAGTACGGCCTTCGAGGGCTGATTGAGCAGATGCAGATGGATTTGGCTGGGAGCGCCCGAGAGAACAGCGAACAGAGTGCTTTTCTGGAGAGTGTCATCCAGGTCTTCGAGGGGGCCATTACCTACGCAGAGCATCTGGCCGAAGAGGCGGAGAAGAACGGCAATAGGAAGCTGGCAGAGATCTGTCGCCGTGTTCCGTCCCATCCGGCTACGACGCTGGATGAGGCGGTAACCGCCGTCTGGATCTGTTACCACCTTCTGCTTCAGGAGAACACCAACTTTGGCCTTTCGGTGGGACGTCTGGATCAGCTACTCAACCGCTTCTATCTGGAGGACTGGAATCGGCTGGATAGCGAGCAGGAGAAGGCCGGCTACGTAGCCCATGCCGTGGAGTTGGTAGGGAACTTTTTTCTGCACTGTTCCGATCATGTTCCGCTTTCCACCGAGGGCTCAGAGAAGCTGTTTGCTGGAAGTGGCTCCAATCAGGCGTTGACCGTGGGGGGGGTCCGTGTGGAGGACGGCCAACTGGTGGATGCGGTCAACGACATGACCTACATTGTGCTTAAGGCCACCGAGCTTCTGGCTATCCGGGATCCCAACGTTCATGCCCGTTATCACAGCGACGTACACCATCGGGATGCAGCGGGCAATAAGCTCCCCGAGGGGCAGAACGATCCTTACATGGAGCGCATCTGTCAGGTGAATCTCCTGACGCGCGCCACACCGGCCATTCATGGTGATGCTCCGGTGATTGAGACCATGGCCAACTACTACGCTGCTCATGAGGGGGTGAGCAGAGAGGAGGCGTTGGCGGATGCGGCGGACTATGCCTCTATTGGCTGTATTGAACAGAATGCCGTGGGTAAGCATTACGGCCATACTGGTTCATCGTTGATGGTGTTGCCGGCGGTTTTGGAGCTGACGCTGTTTGGTGGCAAACATCGTAGTGATGGCGTGGAGCCGAACGATCCCTGTCTGATCACCGGAACCCCGGCCTACACCTCCAAGCCACTCACCGAAATGGCGTCTATGGACGAGTTTGAAGCGGCTTTTCGAACCCAACTGGACGCTATGGCTCAGGAGGTGGTGCGTAACAATAATTATTTGGGTCGCTTCTTCGAGAAGGCGCGTCCATCCCCGTTTTTGTCAGGACTCTTTATCGGTCCCACCAATTTGCCTGGAGGTAAGGGGGCGGTGTTCCGGGATCTCACTGCCGGAGGGGCAAAATACAACTCAGCCGGCATTGCCATCATCGGTTTGGCCGATATTATCGATGCTTTTTGTGTCATCGAGTCGCTGGTATTCGATGGGAATATAAGTGCCCAGGAGCTGCTGGATGCCATGGCCGCCGACTTCGACCTGGAGGATCCAGGCCCACTGGGTAAGGATCGCCTGCAGGAGATTATCCAGGCGATTCGTTTGGCACCAAAATATGGAGCGGGTGTTGAGCGCCAGGGGCCGCTGGATAACAGCATGGCCTTGGAAAACACCAACCGCCTGACACGAATGATTGATCAGGTGTTTTACGCCTATCGTACCCACCGTGGCGGGCGTTATCTCGCTGGCTACTGGAGCATGACCAACCATGCTGGGTTTGGCATGTTGACCAAAGCGACCCCCAATGGTCGTCGCTCTGGGGCTGCGTTTGCGGGGGGCATCACTCCTTGTCCCGGTATTGTCAAAAAAGATGGCAGTCCGGTTAATCTTCTTGATCACATGTTGTCGGTGGCCAATGTGGATTATATGGCGGTTCGTAACGGCTACACCTACAACCTGAGCTTAACGCCCCGCGGACCGGATCATGTGGCGGAAGATGCGTCGTTCTTCTCCAATCATGTGCGGGCCTTTATGGAGCATAACGGCGTTCTGGTACAGCTTTGCGTCACCTCGCTGGAGCATCTGGAGAAGGCGGATAAGGCCGCTACAAAAGCCTCTCAGGAGGGGGCAGGCGATGCCGAGCAGGAAGCTTTGATCCCCTTTAAGGATTTGATGATTCGTGTGGCGGGTTACTCGGCCTATTTTATTACGCTGAGCCCCGAAATGCGCCGGGAAATTATCGACCGTGCAAACTTTGACATGACGTCCGGCGTTGAGCTGCACGCCGCGCCAATCGCTTGATTTCGGGAGAGATCTTATGCATGCAGGATTTCCGCGTTTCCCCCAGGGGCTTGAAAAGATTCTGGGTCTTAATCAGAAGTATCTTGAGAGGCTGGCGGGGCGGGCGCTGGCCCAGGTGATGGCCACGGCGTTGGAGTGGGGCTTTGCCATTCTGTTTCGCGACTCTTTGCTCAATAATCGACAGGTGGAGAGAGCCAACAGGATGTTCAAAGATGCATTCGTCTTTGTTGATCCTGATGCTCCGGATGGGGTGAGATTTTACCAGGGCAAATTTCTGATCCGTACCAAAACCCGCGGTGACGACATGAACGTTTGGTTTCATTTCTGTCCGAATCCTGACAAGCTGTTCCGTAAGCGTTATTGGTTGTTTGGAAAGAAGATTCTCAACCCGGATGCCATCATTGAATCCGGGGTGCTGAATGAGGAGGAGGCCGACCGAATGGAGCAGAATCCTAACGCGGTGGATTTGATCATCCGCTTCAAGGATAGCGCCTCTATCGTCAGTCTGGTGAGTCGCGGCAATGCCGATATGGTGGGGCTGCTGTTAGATAATGTGGTGCAGTTGACCGGCAATACGGGACATCTCTTCAAGTTGGGAGCCGTCGCCACCAATCTGGAGAGCGCCGTCACAGAGACGCTTGCCATTGCCCGTTGATGAGTTTAGAGGGAGAAGCGCCGTTTGTAATGGACGATGGTCCGAAGGGGTTGCTGTTTGATATAAAGCGCAACAGCAGTGAGGATGGTCCAGGCATCCGTACTACGCTGTTTTTCAAAGGGTGTCCGCTCTCATGCTCTTGGTGCCACAATCTTGAGGGGTTGGCTTCCAGGGCATCCCTGCTGTTTGAGGTCGGGCGTTGCCGAACGGAACGCTGTGGTGCTCCCTGCCTCTCCCGGTGTGAGAGCGGATGCCTGATGCCGGGAGAGGTTTCAATCCAGGTGCAGCACGCGCGCTGTGCTCGTTGCGATGCTTGCTTTTCCCACTGCCCGAGTGGGGCACTGCGCCCTTCCGGTTGGTGGATGGAGGTTGATGAACTGTTGGAACGGGTGCTGATTGATGCGCCTTTTTTTCTCAGCAGCGGCGGAGGGGTGACCTGTTCAGGCGGCGAACCCACGGCCCAGATGGCGTTTTTGCATCTCCTGCTCAGAGGGCTCAAGGCGCGGGGCATTCATACTGCTCTGGAGAGTTGCGGCCATTTTGACTATGACCGTTTTCAGCATCTGATTTTGCCCTATTTGGATCTTATCTACTTTGATCTAAAGTTGATGGATGAGGCCGAAAGTCGTCGCCATACCGGTCGCTCCAATCGACGTATCCTGGATAACTTTATCCGTCTTAATCAGGAAGCCACCATCCCGATCCGCCCTCGTATTCCTCTGATCCCCGGCATTACCGACAGGCGTGAAAACCTCATCCAGTTGGGGGCCTTTTTGCGCCGTCATCAAGTGGGTAACTGTTCGCTGCTGCCATACAACCCCATGAGTCGGGACAGGGGGGCGCTTTTCGGCTCAGAGATTCCCGGAGCTGGACGCGTTGCTCGCTACCCATCTCGTGGGTATATGACCGCAGAAGAGGCGCAGCGTTGCGCGGAACTTCTCTTTAATGCCCGGCCATGAAGTGTCGGAGTGTTGATATCAGAGTGATCTTCTTTACACCGCGCCCATGCGTACCCGCTTGGCATGCATCTCAAACAGCTTCCAGCGCACGATGGGAATATCTTTCAGAATGGTGCAGGGAATCTTATAGAGTTCCACCTCACCCAAGGTGCGAAAGTGGCAGCGGGTGTGCGGTTTATCGATCATATCCTCTTCACCGTAGAATGATTTAGGCTTTAGGCGTTCCAGCTCTTTTCCCTTGTGCATTCTGGAGAGCTCGCCGCTGATGACCAGATAGAGGGCGCACTCATCATCCACAATCAGCTTTGTGCCGGTCTTGGGGTAGGTAAGGCGTTCCATGGCGATGGCGATACGGTTCTGGGTGGCGTAGGAGATCTCCTCTTGAAAGAGCCAGGTTTGCTGCAAAAATTGGTGATTTGTATGCACTCGCTCCACCTTGGAGAAGAGCTTATTGCGTTTAATGAATGCACTGTAGAGGCTGCACGGAATACGCAGTGCCTGCACATAGCTCACGGCGTGATAGGTGCCTCGTGACTTCAGGGTGAGGAGTCCGTCGTACTCACCGATCAACGCCCCGGAAGGGAGGGTGCTGGCCATCTCCTGATCGGGCCATATCACCTCAACGCTACCGGTGATAATGAGATAGATGTCCTGGTTTACTTGGCCTTTTTTCAACAGGATAGAGCCGGGGCTGAAGTGAACGACTGGATTGTTTAGCACAATGTTGAGCAGATGTTCCGGGATCGACATGAAATAGGCATGGAGAAATTTAAAGGCGATGCGCCGGACATGATCGGTGTGGTTGGGAATCAGGACATCGATGGTGCCGAATGGTGAGCTGGATCCCACCTCTTTTTCTCGGGCTGTTAGCTTTAGAGAAGTGTGGGATAGGATGATTTTTTTCGACTGATCCTCAGTAAAATCCTTGGCGACGCCATGAATCATGCCGCCGCCGATATCGATCTTTTTTATATCCGCCGGGATGAGATATTCATCACGCACCCGGTTGAAGTAGTCTTGGGAGATATCGCAGGGCCCGTTGGCTTTGGGGTCTACCATCCGTTGCAACACATCCAGGGCGACAATATCGGCGTAGTGGGCATAGGAGCGGTAGCCATCCTCCCAGAGGGTGCGAAACAGGTAGATATTGGTCTCCACCGGATGGGGCGAGAAGATTGGTTTTACCTCCAGGCCATCCATATCGTTCCACTGGTCAAAGGTCAGATCGTGGACTTCGAAATAGTGGTCGAAGAACCCCTCTTCCAGAGAGAGCAGTGCCGAGAGCTTTTTGGTGACCGAGGCGCGCACCAGCGGCGTGGCGTAATACTTGATGCGATGTCCGGCCCGAATCAGAGTGGTGATGCCGCAGAAGTGGTCATCGTGGGCGTGGGTATGAAAAATCCCCTCAATTTCGTTGATATCGATGCCGAGCGCCGTCAGGCTGTAGTGGAGATTGGGGCCGGCATCAATGAGATAGATTTTTCCCTGAAACATAAGAATGCTGGACATGGTAGGGCGATTGATATCCCAACCGTCGCCTTCACCGGCATGGATAATACCGAAATACTCACGAGGCGTTTTGTGGTAGCTCAGCGGATAGGGCAGGGCATAGGAGGCGTTGGATTCCAGATTGAGATCAATCTCTATCTCTTCGCCTTGATAGCGTAGTGCAAAGTGGTTCAGGGCCAGTCGTTGCATCTCAACACCATCGACGATGGTGGTTGGATCGGTGCTGTGGATCACACGAACATCCAGTAGCTCCTCGCTGGGGCGGATACTCCCGAAGGCAAATTGCAGTTTGAGCGCCATCATGCGTTTGGCCTCATCCGGCCCGATACCGGCTTCCAGAATCTCTTTTTCGTTGGTGAGTCCGTAGTTGCCCCGGTAGATATAATCCATCTGTGCCGCCACCTGCCCGGTCGAGCCGATCAAGAGGGGCTTGCGTCCGGTATTGTTGGGGTGGCCGGGTAGGATCATGCCCTGGCGGTAGAGCATCTGTAGTACCGGGAATTCGGCCAGATTGCAGAGGTCGCCGTTTTGAATCAGGACATCGGAGAGCAAAATGGCATTGGGGCCACTTTCATAGGTTACGCCATCTTGCTCCACCGGCATGATCAGGCCACGTTTCAGGAGATGCTTGACGCTATCGGCCGGACAGCCGCAGAGCAACCGGAAGTCGATTTCCTGAATCTCTACCCAGAAAATACCGTTGGCAACCTTGATTTTGCGAATATGGGCCATGCTGTTAATCCCTGCTGTAGAGCCTGATATTTCTTTGTAATATCTCAATTTTGTATAAAAATATCAAATCATTCAACTTGTATGTCCAAGTCGAGGTCGATCTTTAATGCTCCGGCATATGGTCTGTCAGGTTGATGAAACGGTGATTTTCCAACGGGATGCGACGATGATGTCGCCTTGGGCGCATTCAGAGTGGAAGGATGAGTATGTCAAATCGTGTGATACGTACGGGCCATCTGAAGATCGGTCCGGGTCGTCCCTGTTTTTTGATCGCCGAAGTGGGTGTGAATCATAATGGCGATATGACACTGGCTCGCAGCCTGATTGATGCGGCTCGGGCGGCGGGGGCCGATGCGGTTAAGTTTCAGACTTTTAAGTCAGAACAGGTCATTGCGGCCGAAGCGCCCAAGGCGGCCTATCAGAAGCGTTCCACCGGCGCTGATGAGAGCCAGCTTGATATGGTGCGTGCTCTGGAACTGCCGGATCGGGCCTTTGCTGAGTTGCAGCGCCATGCCTGTGATCAGGGCATTCTGTTTTTCTCCACGCCGTTTGATCACCACAGTGTCGATCTATTGGCGACTTTGGAGGTTCCTCTCTTTAAAATTCCTTCCGGCGAGATCACCAATCACCCGCTTTTGGCCCATGTGGCGCGTCAGGGTAAACCGGTGATTCTCTCTACCGGGATGGCCACACTGGCCGAAGTGGATGAGGCGGTGCGGGTGTTGCGGCAGGCGGGATGTGAGGATCTGGCGCTGTTGCAGTGTACGTCCAACTATCCGGCAGATCCGAAAAGCGCCAATTTGCGCGCCATTCCCATGATGGCTGGAGCATTTGGGGTGCCTGTGGGCTATTCGGACCACACGCCGGGTTTGGAATCCGCTTTTGCGGCGGTGGCGTTGGGGGCCTGTATTGTGGAGAAGCACTTTACGCTGGATAAGGCGCTTCCCGGCCCGGACCACACTGCATCCATCACCCCGGATGAGATGACGGCTCTGGCTCGGGGCATTCGTATTGTTGAATCGGCGTTGGGAGATGGTATCAAAGCTCCGGTTCCGGAAGAGGCCGATACGCGGGCTGTGGCGAGGCGAAGTCTCTATTTAAAACGGGATCTTGCGGCTGGACAGCTCATCGGTGAGGCGGATCTGATTGCTTTACGGCCATCCGGCGGCATCCCTCCCAACTTGATTCAGTTGGTGGTGGGGCGCACGACCAAGCAGGCGCTTCGCCAAGGTGGAAAAGTGAGCTGGCAGGATCTGGCATAACAAAGCCGGAGGGTGGAGGCCATTGGGGAGAGAGGTTCACCCCTTGGACTATGACCCAGGGCAATCTTGTTTCAACAGGATCCGAGACCCTTAATAGAGCGGCAAACGGTCGGCCAGGGACCATGAGATGACTCTAGGGAGAAGGACTAGACCAAAGGCGCCAACAACAACCATACCTGCGCCGATGCACTGACAAAGCCTGTCACGGGCGGAAATGATCATGGAATCTGAACGCTTGTTCATAGTGGTTATCTCGTTCCCTCAATGGATCACTGAGTGTTTATCAAAAGGCGTAACAGGTGTGAGACTGTTGGGGTTACTCGGACTCGCCGGCGACCATCTCTTGCAGTTCACAGGCGATGCTCCAGTCGGACACGCCTTCGATAATGTTGATGTTCTCTTCGTTGTCACGGATGCTGTAACCGGCTTCGGCAATCTCAATTTTAAAACGATCCATAATTTTTCCCCTTAAATCGGTTGCGTTGCGAGTGCTTATCCAGTGTTGTCCTCAATGCTGGAAACAGAGTATCAGAATAGTCTAATATTCTGCAACAAAAAAACTTATCATCCATACATAAATTTAATTATGGTGCGGATTTGACGGGCGGGGGGTGAAACCTTGGGCGGCTAGTCTTACAATCAGAGTCTGGATTTCAGGATCCTATTGGATGGACCGGCAGATTGGACCAACAGGCGGGCGTAACGGACGGAAACACAAATGGCAAGTACTGATCAGACCCAGACCATGACCATCGAAGAGGCGATTCAGGTCGCCATCGATCACCACCAGAATGGGGAGCTTGAGAAGGCCCGGGATATCTACCGGCAGATATTGACGGTAGAGCCGGATTATCCCGATGCATTGCATCTTCTGGGTGTGATTGCCCATCAGGCGGGTCGTGATGATCGGGCATTGGAGCTGATTCAGCGGGCGATTCAGGTGCGACCCGATCAGGCCATGTACTATAATAATCTGGCCGAAACTCTGCGTGCCCTGGGTCGGGCCGAGGAGGCGATTCCCCAGTATGAGATGGCGCTGGAGATTCAGCCTGATTTGGTGGAGGCGATGAACAACCTTGGCTTGCTGTTTCTGGAGACTGGGCAGCTTGATCAGGCCACGGATTTTTTCCGCAAGGTGGTAGATGTCCAGCCCAAGCTGGTACTGGCGCTGAACAATCTTGGCCACTGTCTTCGTACCAAAGGGGAGTATGTGGAGGCGATCCAGATGTTTCGCCGCTCTTTGGAAGTTCGGCCCGATTATGAGTTGGCCAAGCAGAATCTGGAGGCGACCTTTAAAGAGTTTGAGCTCAGTGACCGTTATGATCCCGCTGTGGCGGCCCGGCTGCGTTCCAATGTACCGGATCCCATGCGCACTTATCTGGGCGTTGAAGAGGAGGATGCTCAAGAGATTCTCGAAAAGGGGCTCTTTGGGCGCCATCAGCCAGCTCCGGAGATGGAAGAGACCAGTACAGAAGGGCAGGCCGGTGATGGCGACATCGACAAGGTGAGTGCGGAAGAAGAGAAGGTGAAAGCGGAAGAAGAGCAGGAGAAGGCTCCCCCGTTGGCGCCGGTCGAGAAGCCCCAAGAGGAGACATGGCGCACCCGCTATCCGGTGAGCTACTACAACCCTCTGCTGGACGTGTTGAAGGTGCCGCCGTTGTTGTGGTTGGCGATGTTCTACCAGATGCGTCACGTTCTTTTGCTGATTTTGGGGGTCTTTGGTCGTACACCATGGGTGGTGGGCTGGGCGCTGGAACAGCCGATCTATCTGGTGGGGGATATCTTTCCGATGGTGGTGGGCTTTGCGGTGGGCAGTCGTCTGCCGGAGGCGGGCCCTAAAGTTCGTCGGCTATGGCGGTTGGGGCGCTGGCTCCTGATGTTGGCCATCGTGATCGACTCTGGCCTGATTCTGTACGATCATGGTGACACCCTGCATACGTTCCCGTTGGTTCCTCTACTTTTCTTGGGCGGCAATGCATTGGTATTGCTTTATATTATGTTCTCTGGCCGGGTGCGCGATCTGTTTCTCAGTTTTCCAAGTTATGTGCCCCCCGAAAAAAAAGACAAGGATTGATGGCATCTATGGATCGACGATGAATTCTTGGTGCAGCAGACGCCGGAAGCCCACACCGGCACGGCCATAGAGTTTGGCGTCATCGTTGACGGCGATAAAGAGGGTGTATTTGCCCGGTTTACGCAAGGTGAAGCTGTGCTGAATGCGGTTCTGGTTCAGGAAGCGTTTTGGCTTGCGTAGGCCGGGAATATGCCATGTGCTGGAGATGCTATCTCCCTCGGGATCCACCGCCTTGAAGGTAGCCTGCACAGAGAGTGGTGCACGGCCACGTATGCGATCAAACGCCATGCGGGTGCGTGGCGGCTGATTCCAGAATGGGGCCGAGCGGGAGGGGATGGTCTTGAGAAACGCCCGTTTCCCCTCCAGTTGTCCCATGATATGCCACTGGCCGGGAATGGAGCGGATCTCTTTCACCGATGTGAGTCCGGTGACCGCGACCCAGCCGTTGGGAAAATTGATGGAAAAGGTGTGTCGATTGCGTTCGTGACCAAATGGATCGATGACCAGTACGGTAAGTGGGCGGCCCTTTCTCAGCCCTCGGAAGCGCACCTTGAGCATGATGCGCTCTTTGCTTATGGGGGTGGTTTCATCCACCTGAGAGATCAGGCTGGCGCCCTTCTCTTCGGCGCGGTCGAAAATCTCAGCTTTGATCCATTTGGCCGCAGGATGGGGCGGCGTGCGGTGGATCAGGTCGGTAATGGGTTTGAAAAGCTGAAAGGGTCGTGGAGCGCGTCCATAGAGTGCCTGGATTCCTTCCACGTCGTCATCGGTGATGGTGGCGATATCGTTGTAGGGATTGGCGTACATGATGGAGTAGGGGTGCTCCGAGTGGCCCAATCCCAGCACATGACCCAACTCGTGGGTCAGAGCGCGCACAAAGCGTTTTTCGTTATTGCTGTCGGTGCGATTTTCCCAAAAGCGGCGTTTGGTGGAGAGCTTCATATGCCCCTTGAGGCAGGTGTTGTAGCCCAGCCGCCGTTGCGAGATGGTGGAACAGGCGTTGCATCCCCCCCGCCCCAGTGACTCCAGATCACCCCAATAGAAGAGTACATACCCTTCTGGGATCTCCTTGATGCCTTTGCTGGTGATGCCCTGGACATAGACTTTGATACGGCTGGCGCTCTCCCACTGGCTGAACCCCTTTTCGATCAACTGGATCATCGTATAGGCGCTGAGCGCCTTGGGGGCTCCTTTAGGGTTGTAGAGCACTTTCATGGTGCCGGATTCCCACCGACAGAGGGATGGTGCGAGGCCGGTATAGGCG
>JADFWT010000069.1 GCA_015233785.1 Magnetococcales bacterium | reverse complement strand
GCGGGTTCGGTCCTGAGCCAGTGGTTCATGTAGGGGGCCGAGATAGGAGGAGTGAAACTGCCCCTGGTCAGCCTTCTGCTGATCGAAGTTTGGAAAAAACGACACGATGGTGGCGCGTTCACTGGCAGGCTCGGGGCAGACGGCAGGAGGGGTGAAGAGATGAAAGCGGGCTCGAGAGAGCATCAGACCCATATTCAGAACCGCGATGCCGCCTGGATGGCCCGTCCGGTGGATTACCGAACCTGGGGGCAAGACTCTGATCTTGTGGTAACCCTCAACCAGTGGCAACACAACGCACTCTCCCCGGCCATCAAGCAGTTTGCCAAGCTACGCAACTACCGCGTCACCATCCGTAATGGCCGCTGCGGAAACTCCAAGCGACTCCTACAGGACAAAGCGGTGGATATGGGCGGTTTCTGCTGTCCTCCCTCTTTCGGCGACCGCCTGCCGGGGCTCACCTTTCACACCATCGGCATCATCCCACTGGCCATTCTACTCCATGAGAGCAATCCCCACGATAACCTCACCCTTAAACAGGTACGAGCCATCTTTCAAGGCAAGATCAACGACTGGTCCAAACTCTCCGGTTCCAATCTACAGAGTGCCAAGCCCCTGCCAATTCGCATCCTGGCCCGGCTGCACTGCAAGCTACGACCCGGACACTGGCGGCTACTGCTGGACAACACCGATCAGTTCGGCGCCAACGCCCATATGGTGGGAACCGTGCCGGATATGATTCTCAAAGGCGTGGCGGGATTTACCGGATCCATCGGCTTTGAGACTTTGAGCACCCTGAAATACTATCAACAAAAACATAAAAATCTACCAGTGAAAGCCGCCCGCATCGACGGCTTGGCTCCCTCGGACCTCAAGCATCTGCTCTCTGGAGCGTACCCCCTCTATGAGGTGAGTAACTTGGCCATCTGGGAGCCACCCCATGTGGCCAATGGCAAAGCCATGGAGCTCATCCACCACCTGGCCAATCTCACCGAACATCACCCCCAACGCGTCAACAGCCGTCAAGTAATCCCTGCATCCGACCTACGTCGTGCCGGTTGGCGCTTCTTCGGCCCTGAATTGGTCGGGGCACCGCTGGCACCGGCAGAGGCCCCATAATGACAGACACCCCCTCTACCAACAGGCTGCATCAACCCCTGCGCTGGTATTGGGAGCGGCTGCCGCTCACCTTGAAAATCATCACCATTATGGTGACAGTAGGGGCGATAGCCGGGATCATCCTGGAGCGCATCCAAACCGAGTGGGTCCGGGACACCTTTCGGTCACACTTTCAAAAGATGCTCTTACAACAAGCCCAGGAGGATCGCGCACGTCTGGATAATCATATCCGGACACGGGATCACTCAGCACACCTGTTTGTCAATCTGGAGAGTTTTCACCACGCCATCGAGTATCTGGATCGACAAGCGTGGGCCATGAAGAACCCTCCTCCAGCTATCATCCACCAAGATCCGCCCCACTGGCTGCCACCGCGCTCCATCATTCGGCAACTGGTGCGCGACTCTCATATTTTATTGCTGGATCAAAGCTTTCGAGTACGAGAGATTTATCAGGGCAGTCCCACAGCACTACCGAAAACCCTGTTGACCCGCACCATCCCCGATCAGGCCGTGGAAGTGGGTCAAAGCTTACTGATCAGCCATCAAAAAGCGCTCTATCTCTCCACCACCGGCGCATCGCCCCTCCTGGAGAATGACGAACCGCTGGCCTATATCGTCTTCGTAACGCCGCTTGATGACCGTTTTCTCATGAATTATCAACATGAGAGTCTCTCCAACAATATGGTAGCCTTTATCGATAGCAACGAAAACACCATTCTGGCCAGTAGCCGCCCGGATCGCCTCAAGAGCCAGACCCCCCTCCAGAAGGTCCAGAAGCAGTATATGGTGGTGCAGCGCTCCTATTTTGATATGGGATACAGCTCGGATACCCCGCTGATGTTCGCCTCTCTCACCCCCTGGCATCAAATTGATGCCCTCACCAGTCAGTTTATGAAGGCCGATCGTCGTCTGGGACTGTTGGCCGGCTTGGCCATCTACGCCGCCCTGGCGCTGGTGCTGCTCTGGATCACCCGCCATCTGAATCGCTTTACCCAGCAGATGGCCCACTTTACCGCCCACCAGGTGGCCCCTGAGGATCGTACCGATCATACCCATGTGGTGCCGATTCCATCACCGCGACTGGATGCTCTGGTAGCTATGCGGCTTCAGTTCGAAATCATGGCGGAACAGATTGATCATGCCCGCCAAAGCGAACAAAACCGTAGCCACGAACTGGCCACCTCTCTTCACCGCCTCCGCCAGACCCAAAATCAACTGGTACAGTCTGAAAAGATGGCCGCTCTGGGCGCTCTGGTGGCTGGTGTGGCCCACGAGATCAATACCCCGGTGGGCATTGGCGTCAGTGCCGCATCGCATCTTGAGGAGAAGACTCAACAAATTCTGCAACTGTTCCAAACGCAGCAGCTCAAACGCTCCCAGCTCGAAGCGCACCTCGTCACCTCAACGGAACTCTCCGCCCTGATTTTGAATAACCTCAACCGGGCGGTGGAGTTAATTAATAGTTTCAAGCAGGTGGCCGTAGATCAGACCAGTAGCCAGCAGCGTTCCTTCGAACTGGGCCAGACCATACGCGAGGTGCTGCAAACCCTGCATCCCCGTCTAAACAAAACCCCACACAGCGTCACTCTGGTGTGCCACCAGGAGATCACTCTGGAGAGCTATCCCGGCGCCATCTCACAAATTGTGACAAATCTGGTGGAGAACGCCCTCAATCACGGCCTGAATGAGAACGCCCCCGGCACCATCACCCTCAGCGCCGAAGAGACCCAGATCGGCGATCACCGTGAGGTGGTTTTGGTCTGCCAAGATCACGGCAAGGGGATGCAGGAGGAGATTCGTGCCCATATTTTTGAGCCCTTTTTCACCACCACACGCGGGCGTGGCGGTAGCGGTCTGGGCCTGTATGTGGTGTATAATCTGGTGTCGGAAAGACTGGACGGAACTATTGTCTGTGAAAGCGAACCAGATCAAGGAACACGTTTTATGATCACCTTTCCCAGTAAACCAAAGGGCGTGACGCATGTCCGATGACGATACGTTGATTTTTGCTGATGAGGACCATACGCCCATCCCCCTGCCCCTGGGTGGTGACCACGTCTCGGCTGAACCCTCTCTGGTGGCGTGGCATCAGAGCATCACCGATGACGACCCTGCAAAGCCCTGGAAAATCCTGGTGGTGGATGATGATCGGGATATGCATATTCTCACCCGTTCGCTGCTCCAGAATTTCACCTTTGAAGAGCGCGCCGTCACTTGCCTGGAAGCGAACTCGGGCCATGAAGCGGTGGAGATCATGCGTAGGCAGCCCGATGTAGCAGTGATCCTCATGGATGTGATCATGGAGAGTGATCAAGCCGGGCTGGAGGCGGTGCGACGAATCCGTCACGAGCTGAACAACTGGTTTGTGCGCATCGTACTGCGCACTGGTCAGCCTAGCATGGCCCCGGAACGGGAGGTGATCGTTGCCTATGACATCAATGATTACAAAGAGAAAACCGAACTGACCGCCGGTAAGTTTCACGCCACCATGGTGATCGCCCTGCGCGCCTACAGGGATCTGCGTACCATTGAGCGGCTGGCTATGCGCCAAGAGGTGCTGGAAGCCCGCGTCGCAGAAAGAACCCTGGATCTAAGCCGCACCCAAAACAGTCTCTCCCGCGCTCAAGAGATTGCCCACCTGGGCCATTGGGATTGGCTCTTTCAGCCGGAATCCCACCACTGGTCGGCCCATTTTTTTCACATTTTAGGCTACTCCTCCGACCAGCCCTGCACCCCATCCATGAAGCGCTTTCTGCAACGGGTCCACCACGAAGACCGTCCTCGGGTCAAAGCGGCGTTGCAGGGGAACGCCATGCGACGGGTACGCTGTTTTTCCGGGCTATTCCGCCTGCTGCTGCCTAACGGCGATGAACGGCATGTACGTCTGTTGGCCAGCATCTGGCCAGAACCCCCGGCCCCGATAAAAGGGCTTTCGGTAACACTTCAGGACATGACCGAGGTGCATCAAGTCAAAGATACGCTGCGCATCGCCACCCAGGTGTTTGACCAAGCCCTGTCCGAGGCGGAAAGCCAGCTCCTAATCACAACCCAAGTATTTGAAAATGCTATTGAAGCTGTAATGGTCACAGATGCCAAGTGGGTCATCCAGTCGGTCAACCCAGCCTTTTCGGCCATCACCGGCTACAGCCAGCAGGAGATGATTGGCCGGGATGCTGATGTATTCAGCCTGGATCGGCGAGATAAAGCCTTTATCGGCGGGGTGCAACGCCATCTAGAACGCCACAGAAGCTGGCAGGGCGAAGTGTGGAACCGACGTAAAAATGGCGAAGCCTATCCGGCGGCCATCTCACTCACCGCGCTGCGCAATCACACCGGTACCATTACCCATTTCGTCATGGTAGGCTCGGATATGACCATGATTAAGCGGAGTGAAGAGGCGCTGCTTCGTTCCGCCACGCACGACGCCCTCACTGGACTTGCCAACCGCACCCGTGCCATGGACCGGCTGGAGCAGGCCATCAACCAGGCCAGTCGCACCAAGCGTCAGGTGGGTATGGTGGTGATCGATATCGATCTCTTCAAAAATGTCAACGACAGCCTGGGACCAACCTCCGGTGATAACGCCCTGAAAGAGGTAGCCCGCAGAGTGGGGGAGTGCGTACGGGAAGAGGATACTGCCAGCCGTCTCAGCGGCGATGAGTTTGCCTTGGTGCTGAATCGTATTCAGGGGGCTTCGGACTGCATGCAAGTCGTGCGCAAAGTACGGGAAGCCCTGGCGGAACCGTTCTCCTTGGATGGCCAGCCTCTCACTTTTACGGCCAGCATCGGCATCGCCATTCATCCCAGCGATGGTCAGGATGCCCCGACCCTGCTCCGTAACGCAGGATCCGCCATGAGTCGGGCCAAAAAGGCCGGGCGCAATACTTGGCAGTTCTACACCACCGCCATGACAGATCAGGCCAAACGTCGCCTTACTCTGGAAGCGGAGATGCGATCTGCTCTGGTCAATGAGGAGTTTATTCTCTACTACCAACCAAAAATTGATCTCAACACAGGCCGGGTGCAGGGCATGGAGGCTTTGGTACGCTGGCGCACCCCGGATGGTCGTCTGGTGCCGCCCAACGAGTTTATCCCGCTGGCGGAAGAGACCGGGCTGATTGTGCCATTGGGAGAGTGGATTTTTCGAACCGCCTGCCGCCAAACCAAGCAGTGGTTGGATGAAATCGCCTCCCCCACCAAAGACAAAGCCCCTCCACTAACCATCGAACAACTCACCGATCTGCGGGTGGCGGTCAATCTCTCGCCCTGTCAGTTTAAGGAGAAAAACCTGCCGGAGATGGTGCTCCAGATGCTGGAAGAGACTCAACTCTCCGCCCACAACGTCGAGTTGGAAATTACCGAAAGCATGGTGGCGGATGATGTGGAAGAGGCGATCCGTATTCTCAACCGCCTCAAAGCCATGGGACTGCATATTTCGGTGGATGATTTCGGCACCGGCTACTCATCGCTGAACTACCTGAAACGTTTCCCCATCCACGCTCTAAAAATTGATCAATCCTTTGTCCGGGATCTCAGCGACGATTTTGATGACGCCACCATCATCTCCGCCATCATCTCCATGGCCCACAGCCTCAACCTCAAGGTGATTGCCGAAGGGGTGGAAAATCCACAACAACTCAATTTTCTTAAGAAAAAAGGTTGCGAACAGATGCAGGGTTTTCTATTCAGCAAGCCGGTTCCTGCCAAGGCGTTCAAGGAGCTTCTCTACAAAACCATGTAACGCCATCCAGCCGCGGCTATCAACGATTATCGGCCTCAAGCCAGGTGTTGCACCACTGACGAATCGTACAATTCTCACAATCCGGTTTGCGCGCCTTACACACATAGCGCCCATGGTGAATCATCCAGTGATGGGCGTGATCCATAAACTCGGCAGGCACCACCTTGAGCAGCCCCTTCTCCACTGCGGTAGGGGTCTTGGCCACCGCCATCCCGGTGCGGTTGGAGACCCGAAACACATGGGTATCCACCGCCAACGTGTGCTGGCCGAAGGCAACGTTAAGAACGACATTGGCAGTCTTACGGCCCACGCCCGGCAGCGCCTCCAGCGCCTCGCGGGTTTGGGGCACTTCGCCGTTGTGGCGCTCCAGAAGAATATGGCTCAGGGCCAGGATATTCTTGGCTTTATTATTGAATAGACCAATGGAGCGAATCTGCTCACGAATGCCTTCTTCCCCCAGCGCCACCATGGCGGTCGCATCGGGCGCCTTGGCAAACAACCCCGGCGTGGCCTTATTGACCCCCTTATCAGTGGCCTGGGCCGATAACACCACGGCTACCAACAGCTCAAAGGAATTTCGGTAATCCAGCTCGCTCTTAGGCTCGGGATGTCCCCGCTTCAAAGTTGAGAAAATCGACACGATGCGCTTTTTATCCATTGGATCCACCTGGCCACTGTCACAAAATCGGGAAACTGGCGTCATCATAGAACAAGCCATCCCACTTTCACCAACCGGAAATTGCCACCCATGCCCACCACCCACCACCATGTCACCTGCCCGCTGGACTGTCCCGGCGCCTGCGCTCTGGTTGTGGAGACCAACCAGAAGGGCCAACTGGAACGCATCCGAGGCAACCCGGAGCACCCCTTTACCCAAGGGTTGATCTGCGCCAAAACCGCCCACTATCAGGCGATTCAAGAAGGACCACGCATCCTGAAGCCGATGATTCGAACCGGCCCCAAAGGGAGCGGGCAGTTCCGGACATGCGACTGGCCTGAAGCCATGACCCTGATCACCAAGCGCTTACAGCAGACCGTGGCCCGTTACGGAGCCCAAGCTGTGTGGCCGTTCCGTTATGGCGGCACCATGGGCGTGGTGCAGCAGCAAGCCATCGACCGATTGACCCATCGGGCAGGGTTCTCCCGTCAGAACGACACGATCTGTTACACCATTGGCTTTAGCGGCTGGCAGGCGGGGGTGGGGGCGGCCATCGGTCCCAACCCGTTGGAGATGGCCCAGAGTGATCATATTATTCTCTGGGGCATCAATGCTGTCGCCACCCATATCAACCTAATGCCACTGATCAACAAGGCCCGAAAGCAAGGTGCCACCTTCACCGTGGTGGACCCCTATCGTAACGAAACCGCCCGCAAGGCCGACCATCATCTGGCCCCAAAGCCGGGAACCGATGGTGCTCTGGCGGTAGCCATGATGCATGTGCTGCTGGATGAAGGGCTGGCCGACCGGGATTATCTGGCCCGCATGAGCGACTTCGACCCTACCATAGAAGCCCACATCCAGAGCCGCTCCCCTCAGTGGGCCGCCGCCATCACCGGCCTGAAAGCCGAAGAGATTCGCCGGTTTGCCCGCGCCTATGGTCAGGCCAAAGCCCCCTTTATTCGCGCCGGGCTTGGCATGAGCCGCCAGGGCAACGGCGCGGTCAATCTCCACGCCATCTCCTGCCTGCCTACCCTCACCGGCTCCTGGCAGGTGACCGGCGGCGGGGCACTGTTCGCCACTGGGGATGCCTTCCCCATCTCCAAGGAACCAGTGCGCCAAACCCAATGGATGGACCACGGTGACCTCACAAGGGCGCTGGACATGAGCCGTATCGGGGCGATCCTGACCGACTCCGAATTGGCGCCGCCAGTGAAATCTCTAATAGTTTTTAACGCTAACCCGGCGGTGACTGCGCCGGATTCAGGCCGGGTGCTAGCCGGTTTGAAACGGAAGGATCTCTTTACAGTGGTCCACGAGCAGATCATGACCGACACCGCCAAGCTGGCGGATATAATCCTACCTGCCAGCACCTTCCTGGAGCATGAAGATCTCTACAAATCATATGGCCAGTATACCTTGCAGCACGCCGTCCCGACGCTTGCCCCACGCGGCGCAGCCCGGAGCAATCATGATCTGGTCAACGATCTGGCCCGGCGGCTAGGCTATGATGATGCACCATTTCAGTGGAGCAGCGCCAAGATGGTGGCCGAAGTGCTGAAAGCCTCCCAACTTCCGCCCCGTGAACAATGGGGCGAGATGCCCTGGATCGACTGTGCCCCGGATTGGAAGAAGGCCCATTTTCAAGAAGGCTTTCCCCAGCCGGATGGGCGATTTCACTTCCGGCCTAACTGGTCTAATAGCCAGATGCCCTCTCTGCCCGACCACTGGCCGGTCAACCGCCGAGATCGCCAAGATGAGGCCCAACGCTACCCGCTGGATTTCATGACGCCTCCTGCCAAACACACCCTAAACGGCACTTTCACCGAGTCACAAAACCATCGCCACCGGCAGGGACCACCCCACATTAAGATGCACCCCTCCGATGCTGAAGTGCGCCATATCCAACAGGGAGACCAAGTGCGTGTCTTCAACGATTTGGGTGGCCTGACCTTTACCGCCCAGCTCACCGACGAGGTGCCGCCGGGGCTCTGTTTGAGCGAGGGGCTCTATCGTCATGACGACTTTCCAGAAGGGGTGGGTATCAACCGGCTCAGCCATGCCCAACCTGTAGCCCCCAACGGCGGCCCGGCGCTGCATGACAATCGGATTCAAATCAGCCTCGTAAAGGGTGGATCCGAAAAATAGATTGTGAAGGGAATCTCACCATGACATCACCCCCGTGGTGTGCTATCAACATGATATATTAATAATCAATAATTCAACCCGCTTCACCTCTACGGTTATTATGACTATCGACGCAGGACGCCATCTGATCATGGGCATTGAGGGGCTGGAGCTGACCTCGGATGAAGCGGCTTTTCTGGCGGCCAACCATATTGCTGGAGTGATTCTTTTTTCACGCAATATTGTCGATATGGTGCAGGTACAGCGGTTAATCGGCCAGATCCGTGGAGCCGCCTCTCCGCCACCCACCCTATGGATTGATCAGGAGGGAGGCCGGGTGCAGCGGCTGAAGATGCCCTTCACTAATTTTCCCAGTCCGTTTCAATTCAGCTATCTGGCACAACACGACCTACCCAAGGCTGAACGTCTGCTCGAGATGGCCGGGCGACTCTGCGGGTTGGAGCTGGCCTCTTTGGGGATCGGTGTCAACTGTGCACCGGTGCTGGATCTACGGGAGCCGGGAGCCGACCCAGTGATCGGCGAACGGGCCTTCAGTGATGAACCAGCTCAGGCCATCACCCTGATTGAAAAGTGGTTGGACGGCTTTCAACCCACCGGTGTAATGCCCATCGGAAAGCACTTTCCCGGCCACGGCGCGGCAACTTCCGATTCCCATAAAACACTGCCGGTTCTGGACTGCACCATGAAGCAGCTCGAAACGCGGGAGCTGCTGCCTTTTCACCATTTTCGCCAGCGACTGCCGGCCTTCATGACCGCCCACATCTCCATGCGCAAAATTGACCCGGACAATCCGGCTACCTGTTCGCAAATTCTCTTAATCGATCTCCTGAGAGATAAGTGGAATTTCAAAGGATTGATAGTCTCTGATGCCCTGGAGATGGGGGCACTATCCGGCACCATGGAAGAGCGGGCCTATCGTACCGTTATCGGTGGCTGTGATCTGCTTTTGAGCTGCACCGGAGCCATGGAAGATAACCAGCAGACCCTGGCAGGCATTATCCGCGCTCTGGAGAAGCTCGACCCAGCCCGACACCAAGCCACCCAGAAACGCATTGATCGCATTCTTCCCGACTATCGCCTAACCCCCGGAGATCCCACCCGCCTGCTGGAAGATTCGGACTACTTTCATGACCGTAACGAGGTAGAGCGATTAACGGAGGAACGCTTCTCCATCGATCCAACCGAGCGGGCAGAGTAGAACTCCTCGTCCGCAACCCCATAAACAATAAGAGCCGCCCCATCTAGAGGCGGCCCCATCATCGTACGGCTTGTTGTGCTACAACCAACTCGGCCCGAATTACTGGGTACCGGTCTTGGGGGCCACAGGAATAGCATCCTCGGCTACGGTGGGCATCACGTCACCGCTCGGCATGGCAGCTTGCGGAACAGCCACTTGCGGAGAGCCGCTCTTGGGAACCACCCCCTCTTCCACACCGGTTTTTCCTGGAATTGGCAGGCCGGGTTTATCGGCACTCGACGCAGCTGGCTTCTGCTTCTGAATATCGACGATGGGAGCCTCCATCACCGATTTGGATTTGCTGACACTACTCATCTGAAAGGCCAAACCGAGGCTGGTCAACATAAACAAGGTGGCCAGTCCAGCCGTCACCTTGCCCATAAAGCTACCGGAACCACGGGCACCAAACACACTCTGAGAGCTGCCACCAAAGGCCGCTCCCATATCGGCCCCGCCTCCGGGCTGAAACAGAACCACCAGAATCAAGGCTACTGCCACCATTACATGCATCACCGACAAAATCAGGGTCATGCGTCTCTCCGACGTATCTAAAAGGGGATCGGTTGGATCCTTGTTAAAACTGCTTGCTCATTGTAGATGGGACCATCAGGTCAAATCTGGAATAGCATCAACAATATCAAGAAAATCATTAGCGTTGAGTGCTGCCCCACCGATCAGCCCGCCATCCACATCCTCCTGGGCCAAAATCTCTGCCGCATTGCTGGGCTTGATGGAGCCACCATAAAGAATGCGTACCTTATCGGCGGTATCTGGCAGGTGCTTTTTTAGCAAACCACGAAGGTAGTGATGCACCTCCTGGACCTGAGCGGGTGTGGCGGTCTTTCCAGTACCGATGGCCCAGACCGGCTCATAAGCCAAAACCAGCGCCGGGCGTTTAGCCGGGGACTCCGGCAGGCTGGGAAGCACCGCCAAAAATTGCCGCTCAACAACCTGAAGAGTCTCACCGCGCTCCCGCTCTGCCAGCTCTTCACCAACGCAGACGATGGGATTCAGACCATCACGAAAGGCCGATTTGACCTTCCAAGACACCATCTCATCGGTCTCACCGAAGAGAGCCCGTCGCTCAGAATGGCCAAGAATCACATATCGGCAACCGCAGTTACGCAGCATGATGCCACTCACTTCACCGGTAAAAGCCCCTTCAACCTCCACGCCCATATTTTGGCCGCCCAGCTTAAGCGCACTCTCGCCAAGCCGGGAGTTGATGGTATGAAGCGCTGTATAGGGCGGACAGACCACCACCTCGCACATGCGCTGCCGGCCTTCCCTATCGGAGATGCCCGCCTGCACACGGTCAACAAGATCCTGCGCGGTCTCAATCAGACCGTTCATTTTCCAGTTGCCAACCACCAAAGGGCAACGAAGCATGGATTTCGCCTCTCAACACTAAAAAATGCTTAAAAAGTCATGCCATTGAGTCAGTTTTGCGCGCCCACTCCCTGAAGGATGGGAACAGGACCGACCCCAACGAATTACTATAACCGACCCGATATAGTAGCAGCAAGTAGCTATTTTCTATGGAAAAAGCTCCAGGCCAGATATTGACAAACACCATCCATCACCATATTTTTAAACATCTTTTTTTATGTGTTCCCAACAACTCTTAATAATAACAAGGGATCCACATGGTATACACCTTCCCGTCGAAGACGCCATCTGACAACACCTTCCGGCCGGAAAACCACGTTTCCAAAGAGGAGATTTCCGCCATCCAACGAGCCCAAGGTGAGTTTCCTTTCCTCATCTCCCCCGGCTGGCAGAAGGCCGCCAACTGGCAAGATCGTAATGACCCGCTACGACGTCAATTTCTGCCCCACCCTGATGAATGGCGCAACGCACCAAACTTTGTCAGCGACCCCCTCAATGAACAAGAGAACCAAGCAGCACCGGGCCTGTTGATCAAATATTCTGGCCGGGCTCTGCTGCTGGCTTCCTCCACCTGCCCGGTCCACTGCCGTTACTGCTTCCGTCGCCACAACACCCAACAGGCCCCCACATCCATGACGGATTGGCAACCGGCGCTGATGCAAATTCGGGCACGGCAAGATCTTAAAGAAGTGATTCTCTCCGGTGGTGATCCATTGATGCTCCCCGAGGCACTACTTCTGGAGATGCTGGCGGCTCTGAGCGATATTCCGCACATTCGCCGCATTCGACTGCACAGCCGCGCACTAGTTGCTAGACCAGAGAGAGTGACAGGCCGAATCATCGCCGGGTTGACCGACATGCGCCCCAACGCCATCATAGTGGCCCACATCAATCACGTTAGAGAGATTACCCATGCCGCTGCCGTGACTCTCACAGGACTGGCCCGCATCGGAATGCCGGTTCTCAGTCAGTCGGTGTTGCTCCGTGGCGTCAATGACCGCTGGCAGACCCTGGCGGAGCTCTGTGAGAGAGTGGTAGATCTTGGCGTGATGCCCTACTACCTGCACCTACTTGACCCGGTAGCGGGGTCGGCCCACTTCATGGTGCCAGAGCCGGAGGCCCTGACGCTGATGAAAGAGCTGCGAGCCAACCTTCCTGGCTATGCGGTACCGCGACTGGCCAGAGAGGTGCCAAATGAGCCCGCCAAGAGGGTGTTGGCCGGGTGATGTCATTTTGATGCCACAATATTGCATCATACTGATTTAATAAGACTAGTATTCCCAATA
>JADFWT010000068.1 GCA_015233785.1 Magnetococcales bacterium | reverse complement strand
ATGTCAGTCTTTCTGATGCCGCTCTGGATGCTCTCAGGGGCGATCTTTCCGCTGGATAATGCCCCGGACTGGCTCTGGTCCATGATGATTATCAACCCGGTAACCCATGCCCTGCATCTGATCCGTATGCCCTTCTACCACACGCCTGAGGATCTGTTCGCCAATCCTGCCTATCAGCTTGCGTTTATAGTAGCGGTGGTCTGGGCGGTGGGGTGTCTTGCCTTGGCCATGAAGCGGGTTCACGCCGTAGAACGCGGCGCATGATTGTTCAGACGCCACCATCTGGCGATTATGGCGCACATTTTTTGTGTCAAAAAGATTTTTGAATAGCGAGGGATTGTCCCGGTCAAAAATAATTCATCTCCATGAAGCTGTAATCGCTATGTAACAGTGCCGTAACGGCATGTTTTTTGAAATATGAAATTCATTTAAAATCAAATACTTGTATTGTGTTTGTAGATATTTTGTCCCGACTGATTTCAACAATGTGCCGACATCACTATAAAAATCTTTTTGGATGCACGGGTTGTGTTGTTGACAGGCCTGTTGGGAGATGGTAGTTAAAAGGTTCTTCAAATCGATTAACGGATAGTACATCGATTTTACGACAGATTATTTGGCAAGACCCGAATCGTCTTTATATTGGAGGGTGAAAATGAGCGAAGCCGCCGCTGGTCATCACGAGCATCACTGGGAGTGGAGTTGGGCACCGATGGCTGTTGTCATCGGCGTTTTTCTGATTCTGCCTTTGGGATTCTCTACGTTTTTTGTCTACGAGAATGTCAGCCTGACCATCGCCCTCTGTGGCATTGGCACCCCGATCCTGCTGGCGGGCATCGCCAAGTGGGTGGCCGAGGGGCTGACAGTGAAGCCTCTGGTCGAGGGTCTGGCGGGCGTCGCCATTCCGCTCTTCATCGTCTCGGAAGTGTTCATCTTCCTGGGCTTGTTTGCCAGCTACTGGACGATTCGTCTCTCTGCCGGCGAGATGTGGCCTCCCGAGGGCACGCCGGTTTTTGACAAGTCGATCCCGCTGATCATGACTGTGATTCTGGTGGCTTCCTCCATCACCTACCATGTGGCCGAGGTAAAAGCCGAAGCCAAGGATTTGGGTAGCTTCCGCAATTGGGTCATGATTACGCTGGTGCTGGGTTTCGTCTTTTTGGGCCTCACCATCTATGAGTATCAGCATCTTCTGCATATGGATTTTGGTCCTTCGACCAACTCCTATAGCACCGCCTTCTACACCATCACCGGCTTCCACGCCTCACACGTGTTGGTGGGACTCTGTATCTTCATTGCGGTGTTGATTCCGGCCTTCAAGGGTCTGGAGAATCACACCTTTACCTCGTCGGCGGGTGTCTACTGGCACTTTGTGGACGTGGTCTGGTTCTTCGTCGCCTCCCAGCTCTACTTTTGGTAGGCCGCGAAATCCGTATGAGACATTCGGTAAAAGCTATCAAGTGGTTGCTTCTCCTGGTCATCGCCCTGTGGGGCGGGGCCGGAGAGGCCAACTACTTCCGGCAACCGGAGTCCAACGTCGATCCGAAAATCTTTCATATCGACGATCAAAAATTTCTCGGCAACCGGTTGGATCCCAACCTGGAGTTGCTGGATGAGGACGATAAGAGCTTTCGTTTCAAGGGCTTTTTGGGGACGCCCACCATATTGGTCTTCTCCTACTACACCTGCGATGGAAGCTGCTCTGCCGTCAACAGCGTTCTCAAGGAGATGGTGCAAGAGGTCAAACAGTCGAAGATTGGTGAGGATTTTAGAATTCTGACTATCTCGTTTGATCCCAATGACACCAAAGAGAGCGTTAAAAAATTCGCCGCTGAGCTGGATGTGCCGGAAGAGCTGAAGGACGGATGGACATTGGCTCGTCTTAAAGATCCTGGACAACTTGAAGCGGTGACCAAGCAGTTTGGCTTTAAGTACTTCTGGAGCGCGCAAGACAAGACGTTTTTTCACCCCAACGTCTATATCTTTCTCTCTCCGGATGGCCGCGCAGCACGGTATCTGTATGCGCTGAACAACGATGAGCTGGATATGGATCTGGCGATTCTGGAAGCGCGGCAGGGTAAATTTCGCCCCAGTCAGGTGATTCAACTGGCGGTGAGTCTTTGCTACAGCTACAACTATGAAGAGGGGCGCTATACCTATAACATCCCTCTGTTTGTCGGCGTCGGGGCATTCCTGACTGGAATTTTCACCTTCGCCGGATTTATGATTTATTACCGCCGAAAAGCTAAAAAGAGATCGGTTCAAGGTTAATGTGTGTGCAAGGGAGGATGGCGAACATGAAAGGTCGTCTGTTGTCGGCGTTTGCCGGAATGGCTGCCATGATGTCGAGCGCCACCGGTTGGGCCCAGGATAAGCTGCCGGATCCGGCGGCGGATTGGGATCATCTGTGGTTTGAAATTTTGGTTGATCTGTTTGTCATCGGCGGTATTTTCGCCGTTGCTGCGGCCATCATGCTGATCAAATATAAGGCCAAGAGCCCCGATGCCGTGGGTAATGGGCCTAGGCTCACCAAAGTTCAGGCACTTGCCTGGGCCTTCATCCCCGCGACCATCTTTATGGCGGATGACTTTTTCCTGGCTGCCAAGGGTTGGACGCTCTGGAACACCTACCGTACCGTTCCTGAGAACGCGATGGAGATTAAGGTGACCGGCTCCATGTGGAACTGGGAGTTTGAGTACCCGGATGGAACCACCTCCACCTACTATCCCGATGAGGCCACGGAAGCCGATAAGGGCGATGGTCTTGTGGTGCCAGTGGGGCGTGCGGTTGTGCTGCGCATGACCTCCACCGACGTGATCCACTCTTTCGGCATGGCCAACTACCGCGTCAAAGAGGACTTGATGCCGGGTCGCATCACCTACATCTGGTTTAACCCCAAGGAGGTCAAAAACTCCTTCGTGACCTGTACCGAGTTTTGCGGTACCAATCACTCCAGAATGTATGCTCCGGTTAAAGCAATTGCCCCGGCAAAGTTCAAAGAGTGGCTGAAGAAACAGGCCGACGCCTAGGCCAGCCTGACGCGAGAGGAATGATATTATGAGCGCATCGACGACACCCGCTTGGAAAGAGTGGGTCTTTACCACCGACCATAAGCGCATTGGCGTGATGTATTTGGTCGGCTCCATGGCCGCCTTCGTGGTGGCCGGCCTGATGGCCCTGCTGATTCGTGTGGAACAGTCCAGTCTCGGCCCGACCATCTTTGAGGATCCCACCGTTGTGGGTGACAACTACAACACCTGGCTCTATTTTCATGGAGCGGCCATGATTCTGGCCTTCCTGATTCCGGGCCTGACCGGCTTTTTCGCCAACTACTTCCTGCCGCTTATGATTGGCGCAGCGGACGTGGCGTTCCCCCGTATCAACGCCTTTAGCGTGTGGCTCTTTTTTGTAGCCATCATTCTGGCGCTGATGGGGTTTGTCATTCCCGATACGCCAGACATCATGTGGACCGGCTATCCTCCCTATTCGGTGACCACCAGCGCCAACACCGCTTTCTATGTCTTTACGGTGCACCTGCTGGGTTTCTCGTCGATCTTAGGTGCGGTGAACTTTTTGATAACGGTCATTTACATGCGTGCTCCCGGCATGGGCTGGAATCAGCTTAATGTCTTTGTCTGGACCACCGTGGCCGCTTTCGTTATTCAGTTGATCTTCATCCCGGTTCTGGCTTCGGCGGTTACCATGCTGCTGTTCGACAAATATCTGGGTACACACTTTTTCGATGCGGCAGCGGGCGGCGATGTGCTGCTCTATCAGAACCTCTTCTGGTTCTACTCTCACCCGGCGGTGTACGTTATCTTCCTGCCGGCCATGGGGGTGCTGATCGAAGTAGTGGCCGGTATGGCCAAGAATATGGTCTTTAACTACAAGGCCTGTGTGTATGGCGGCATCTTCGGCATTACGTTGCTCTCTGGTGAGGTTTGGGTGCATCACCTTTACATCGCCGGTATGCCGGACTGGATTCGAGTGGGGCAGATGGTCAGTACCTTGCTGATCTCGGTTCCTGTGGGTCTGATGGTGATGTCGCTCTGGGGCACGCTCTATCGCTCTTCCATCACATACAACACAGCGATGCTGTATGCGGCAGCCTGCTTCTTCCTGGTTCTGATCGGTGGACTGACCGGTATTCCTCTGGCCATGGTCTCCATGACGGTGCACTTGAGTGAGACCTCGTTTGTCCACGCTCACTTCCACTACATCATGGCGCTCTTCTCCACCTTTGCCATCTTCGCCGGGGTCTACTACTGGTTCCCGAAGATGACCGGAAAAATGGCCAACGAGAAGATCGGCAAGCTGGGTTTCCTGATCAACTTTGCGGGCGTGAACATCACCTTTTGGCCCTTGTTCATCATCGGCCTTGACGGTATGCCCCGTCGTTACTGGGATTATGAGATGTACCCCCAGTTCGAGCCCTATCATCAGGTGGCCCTGTATGGTGCGATTCTGATTGCAATCGGTATGGCTATTACCATCCTTAACTGGATTGGTAGCGCCATCGGCGGCGAGAAGGCTTCGGACAATCCTTGGGGTGCCCAGTCTCTGGAGTGGACCGATACGGTCAGTCCTCCTGGGGCCGGTAACTTCAAGCATGAGATCAAGATCGCTGCAGACTGGACACCGTATAACTACGGCAAGTAAGTCAGACCGATCTGGTCAAAACGAGACGGGGGCCTTCGGGTCCCCGTTTTGCGTTATGATCCGGATATGTTATGGATGCTGTATCAACCCATAATTTTTTGGTATGGTCACGCATAGCGCACGGACCAGAGCCATGGAGCATCATCAATGAGTGAAGAGAGCGGGCAAGACCCAACCAAACAAGACATTCAACAAGCGCCGAATCAGACAGGCGACTCAGAAGGTCCCAAGCCGCGTTCCCAGAAGGGCAAGTGGCTGTTGTTTATTCTTCTGTTCACCCTGGGCTGCTTCATGTATGCCTCTATCATGTATAAAGTTGCCAAATATGGCCCCTGATCCCACTATGACCGCACTGCCGGAGTATGTGGGCTATCTGCCCCATCTCAACGCCTCGTTCAATATGATCTCTACGATCCTGATTTGGCAGGCGGTAAGCGCAGCTCGATTGCGGAACAGAAAAAGGCATATTCGCACCATTGTGGCAGCGTTAGTGGTGTCGTCGCTCTTTCTGGTCTCTTATCTCACCTACCATGCTCATATCGGTAATGTGGCTTTTGCCGGGGTAGGAGGGGTTCGATATCTTTACTTTGCCATTTTGATAAGCCATGTGCTGATGGCGGCGGTGGCGTTGCCGATGATTCTTATGACTGCATGGCGAGGTTTCCGGAGTGTGAAGCTGGAGGGGGAGGGGGCAGAGATAGCGCTGGCCAAGCATCGAAAAATGGCGCTTAAGACCGCTCTGATTTGGCTCTATGTGTCAGTCACGGGGGTTGTGGTCTATCTGTTTGCGTTTTGGATCTATCCTTCATAATTAGGCAACAGACCCCGGCAGGCTCAACTGCACCTGCCGGTCATTTGCAGATCCGGCTGACTCCGAAATTCCACTTATAACATCGAAGAGCCCTATTTTTTTGGCTCAAAATGGTCATGCACGCGTACCAGCATTGCGGCCATGGTTTCTGGCGTCACGCCATCCGGTGAGATCGCGCCCACATACTGGCCGGTAGGATCTACCAGAAACAGGCTGGTGGTGTGGTTGACTTCGTAGTTGCCATCCTTATCCGGCTTCTGGATGAAGTAACCGGCTCCCACAGCCCGTGCCAGTAGCTTGATCTGCTCAGCTTCTCCTGTCACGCCCACAAAGCCATCATGAAAATAGCTGACATACTCTGCCAGATGTTCTGCTGTGTCGCGCTTGGGATCAACGCTGACAAAGATGCCCTGTAGCTTTTTGAAGATGTGCGGTTCCCGCTTTTCCAAAATGGCAAACACCTCACTCAAACGACCCAGCGCCATGGGACATACATCGGGACAATGGGTGTAGCCAAAAAAGAGCACATCCCACTTTCCCTTGAACTGTTCTGGCGTGAAGGGGCTTTTGTCGTGATGCACCAGTTTGATGTTGGGAATCTCCCGGGGGGTTGGTAACAGCACCCTTTGAAGATCCGCCGGAATGCGCTTCTCCGGTATCTGCGACCAGTGCAGACCGACCTTGATGGCCACGGAAACAAGCGCCACACCAAGAAACATCAACATAGCCATACGAAGGGATATACTTTTTTTAGTGGGGATGTCTGGGGGGGTATCGGCCATGGTGGCGACTCCTTCTAATCGGTGAGGTGCGAGCCTCTAAGTTGCGGCAATTGGCGACGCCGATCAAGGAGAGAGATGGAATTAATACCGTATAAGCGGTACGCTCTGCCCGAAAAAAGAGCGACCTTTCGAATCGCAATGTATCGAGGCTCCGATAAATGGTCATTGGATGGAGTATGGATTGCATGTATGGGTTGATTAATCGTATTGATTAAGTATGATATGCGCACGGCGTATCTCTCCAGGTCAGGGACGCTCTATCAAAGTCTATGAATCGAGGCAGCATGCCGATTTCCAGTTACATTGAGCTATTGAAGCTTCGTATTGGCGGGATGATTACCCTGACGGCGGTGGTCTCCTATCTGGCCATGACCGAATCGGTCAGTATGGTTCAGCTCTTGATGCTCTGTCTGGTGATGATGCTAGGTTCGGCCAGTTCGGCGGTGTTCAACCACTATTATGATCGCGATATTGACCGCACCATGGAGCGTACCAGCAGTCGACCACTGGCTCAGGGAGCTCTGGAAAAACCTCAACGGATTTTGTGGTTGGCAGCAGGCTTGCTGCTGCTCGGCGTGGGGTTGGCCACTTGGTATTTCAATCCGATTGTGGCGCTGCATCTGTTTCTCGGAGCGTTTTTCTACGGCATTGTCTACACCGTCTGGTTGAAGCGTCGCACCTGGCTCAATATTGTCATTGGTGGTCTGGCTGGAAGCTTTGCCGTGATGGCTGGGGCTGCTTCGGTGCAGCCGGAGTTGTGTGCGTTGCCGCTGTTTTTGGCATTGGTACTCTTCTTTTGGACCCCATCTCACTTCTGGAGCTTGGCCATCATGCTCAAGGAGGAGTACCGAAAGGTAGGCGTGCCGATGTTGCCGGTGTTGATCGGTAATCAGAAGACCGCCCGCTATGTGCTACTTAATAGCCTCCTGTTGGTGGCATCGTCGATGCTCCCCTGGATCTATGGCAAGCTGGGATTAATCTATGCGGCCGGGGCCGGGCTCTCTGGTGCAGTTCTTCTCTACGAGAACTGGTTGATGGTGCGAACGCCGACCCGTGCCATGGCCAGGAAGAACTTTTTTGGCTCCATGCGCTATCTTGGACTGCTCTTTATCGCCATTGTGGTGGATACTCTTTAGCGCCTCTCATAAGCCACGCCCCGGCAAGTGCTGTCCTGCATGGAACAGAAGGCATGGGTCGGCCCTCTGATCTCTCCGATTGCTCTTCATATCAAACGCTTTGTGTCTACGGCATGGGATTTGCTTTGAATGCACCATGGGATTCCCTCCGGCCTTGCTGGAGCGATTTCACAGCATGATTGGCATTTTCAAGTATCTTTCCACGCCATTTGGCGGGGGAGAATGGACGTAGCACAGGAAACGAGGGCGTTGATCGCAATGAACAAGAGCGAGCGAGATCAATACGATCAAGGGAATGAAAACTGGTTTTGGTACGAACCTGAAGCGCCGGAAGAAATGGGTGCACAGGAGAAGGTGGAAGCCTCGCCAAAGGCCCCGCCAATTCGTCCATTATCGCCTCCCGAAGCGACCCCCAGGCTTTCTCGTTGGGGTTTACCGATTCAGCCTCTTTCGTGGGCGCGTTCCCCCTGGATGCCCATTGTCGTGGGTATGACCTTGACGCTGGGCTTGGTGGCGGGGCCGCTACGGGCTATTTCATCTGCCCCTAGTAGCGCTGGGTTGCCGCCGCAAATGGTCTCGAAATCGGCCATGAAAATCGCCCAAGCCCCCACTCCAGAAGCGGCTCCGCCCGCTTCAAATGCTGTATCTCTGGATCAGGTTCTAAAAGGGCGCCCAGTGCGCCTCAGTCAGTTCTACACGGTACAGGTCGGGGCGTTTCGCGATAGGAAGGTGGCCGACAAAATCACCGCCAGCTATCGTGACAAGGGCTACAAGACCTTTGTTGCCTCGCAGAAGCGTCGTCGTACCGGCGTTGTGTGGCATCAAGTCTGTATTGGCCGCTATCCCACGCGTAAGCAGGCGGTAAGCGCTACGCTGGCGTTGCGTAAGGATGGCTATCCAGATGCCTATATCGCATTGATTGGTTCCGATCATAAAACCCCTACCGTCAAGTCATTGGCGTTTTCCAGCCATAGGGGAGAGGCCGTTCAGAAGAAGAGCGGTTTTGTCTATACGGTGCAGGTCGGGGCTTTCCAGCAGGATAAGTTGGCTCAGGGTATGGTCTACACACTTCGTGGTAAGGGGTTCGATCCCTATATTATTGAGGCCTATGATAATAAAGGACAGCTCTGGAAAACCGTCTGTATGGGCCGTTTTAAGAAGCAGGAAGAGGCTGATGCTTGGGTGATGGATCTGGGGGAAGAGGGTGTAAAGGGGGGTCGCATTATGTCGTTGAGCGAACTCTCCCACGGGCTGCGCCAGCGGGTTCAGAAGGCCATTTTGCGCATCACGGCCAATAAAGAAGATCTGAATTTACAAGTGGCTGCTCCGAAGCCGAGGTCCAAGCCGACGGAGACGGTGAAGCGTGTTGCCAAGCTCAAGCCCTCTCATTCCAAGCAGAAGGCGAAACAGGTCGCAGCGAAGTCAGCCCCAAGGCATCCCAGCCGTGTGGCTCAAGCAGCCAGCAAGTCGAAGCTGAAAATCCATGGACGTCCTCTGGTTTTGGATAGTGCCAAGGCCGCTCCCAAGTTACGGCAGGCCAGCACCAGGCGAAGTGTTCCGCCGCTCTACTATGCGGATACAGACATTCCGAAGATTGATGACACGCCGGCATCGGCTCCTCGGCATATGGCGCGATCTACCATTCAGTTAAACTCCGATCCGGCCGATGTGGTGCGTGACTCCAACCCATTACCTGAGCTGGAAGATAATACCTCCATGGAAGGCACGCATCAGCCAAGCAGTGCCGCCGAGAGAATGTTGGCAAAGCGGATTGTGGCTCCGGCCTCATCTGCTCCGGCCTCGCTCCTGGAGAACAACGGTCTGGCCGGTGGTGGGCAGCCCTATGCCCCTCCTGGTCGTCTTAGAGCAGCTGCCATCTATGACAATAATCCCATAGATGATGGTTCTCAGCATGCGGAGAGCCTTGAAGATAAGCTGGACCTGGAAGCCCAAGAGAATGGTTGGGAGGTCTCTGCCGGGGATAAGATAGCCGCACACTCTTCCAAGTCGGTGGCGCTTTCTCACACGGCCCCAGCACATCGAGTCAGTTCTGTATCTGCGGTGCAACAAGCCTCCATGGCGCATAAAGCGATCTCCGAAACAGCGGCCACACCTGCGCGTCGCGTCAAGGCGGGCAAGCTGTTTCAGGTCGCTTTGGAAGCCAAGCGCAATGGTGATAACAAGCTGCAAGAGCAGCGACTTCGTCAGGTATTGATGCTTGATTCCGGTCATTCACTGGCGCGGCAGTATCTGGCCCGCCTTCTGCTTGGACGCGGACAGGTGGAAGAGGCGGTCGCCATTCTGGAGGCCCCGGACAGAGATGAGCGTCGTTCGGTGGTGGCCAAAGGAGATCCGAAGCGGGCCGAATTTCTCGCAGCGCTCTACCAACGGGTGGATCGCCACTGGGATGCCATTGATCTATATGAGTCACTCTTGAAGCAGAACCAAAATGGTCTCTGGTGGATGGGGATGGCCATCTCTCTGGAGCGCGTTAATGAGCCATCTGATGCATTGCAGGCCTATCGCAAGGCGCTCACCAGCAAGCAATTGACCAGTAAGCTGCGGAGTTTTGTCGAGAAGCGTGTTGGTCTGCTGTAGGTTGAATATTGGTTTGTAACATAAGGAGATAGATAGGTACGATGGCGTCTGGCGGTGCAGGAAATGCAGGTGTGGGCTCACTGGGTGGGTTCAGTGGCCCCATGCAGTGGCCGCCATCCAACATGGCGCAATCTCTACCGCCGCCGACGTTGTTGGAGCCCTATATGGGGCCACTCTCCGGGGTGGATCACATGTTGGCGTTTCTGGCTCTGGGCATCTGGTCCATTCGACTGAAGCGTCCCCTCTGGTGGGAGCTGCCTGGGCTATTCAGTCTGGCCATGTTCTTGGGGCTTGGTGCGGCTCGCCATGGGGATGTGTTGCTGAGCTGGAAACAGCCCCTGCTGCCGTGGAGCGTTGCAGGGGCCTGTTTACTTCTGGTGGCTGTGATCTATCTACGTCCGCTTCTTATTTCGCGCCTGACCTGGGCACGGATTCTGTTGCCGATCTTTGGGATGGCTCATGGTTTGGTTCATGGGGGTGTTCGTGAGGTGCCTGAGATTGGCTTTGGGGGGGTGTTGTTATTGCTGACGCTATCGTTGCTCTGGATGGTGCCTTCTTCGGACGCTTGATCCTAATGTTTTGGGGCTTTGTCCCCGTGCGCGCAGCCTCACCTCTATTAAATTGTCATCATAATGTAGAGCCCGATTGTGGCGATGCCTGCCCCGGCAAAGCGAAGCATTTCGTGGCCATGTTTCATCCGTCCTGTTGCCCAGCCGATTCCGACCCCCACCAAGTGTAGAATCGAAGTACCTGTCATAAATCCAAGTACATACCAGAGTGGTAGAGCCATCTTTGGGATTTCGGTGCCGTGGGCATGGCCATGAAAGATGGCGAAAATTCCAACGGCGATCATGGCCACCAGAGTCGGAAGTTTTTTTTCCGATGCGATGGCGATGCCCAGCCCGAGGATGGAGAGGGCAATTCCGTACTCGACACCTGGAAGCGGCATGCCGGCCAGTCCAAGAACGCCCCCAAGCACCATCACTGAGACGAAAGCAGCCGGGACGGTCCAGATGGCTCGTCCGCCCATCTGAGCGCTAAGCATACCCACAGAGACCATGGCCAGCAGATGGTCGTATCCTAGTACCGGGTGCCCAAGCCCCGCCATAAACCCGGCATCTTCGCCAAATGAGAAGATATGGGCAAAGGCGGTAGAGGGCAGCAAAAAAGCGGATAAAAAACACATAAAAATGGTTGAGGGAAGTCTGAGGGGGGAGGCTCTTTCTGACCCCAGAGCCCCGGAATAAGAGTGCCCAATCATTTTTTAGTCTCCTTTAATCCATTATGCGCCTTATTAACCTGTACCCGAGAAAAAGGGGTGGGACAGTCAAATGTGCCCACCCCGTCATAGAAAAAAGCGGCCACACCATAGATGGCTTGTTCAGGAAATTTCCAATTCAGCTCACTGGTTCCGTTCACATAGTTAGGCTGCCCATCCTGGACCAATGGGGCATTGGGGTCATCGTTCGGCCCATCAGTGCGAAACTTCTGCACCACCCAGTAGAGCTTTGTATCCAGAGGATGGATGTCTGGTTTGGCAGGCACGGCGTGAACGGTGACCTTCTCACCGACATGTTTATGGGGGGTCAACGCAGGCTCCACCCGGTAGACCCGACAGGCGGCGCGCCCGCTGGAGGGAAGCAGCGTAGTGACCAGCAGAGCCGTCAGGAGAGTCATTAGAAGGGGAGTGATGGGGCGCATGATAGGGGATCGGCCTCGCAACGGGGTAGCAAAGGGGCATTCTGACCGATTGCGGGGCAGGAGAAAAGCGGGCATAAAAAAAGTGGCCCTTGAGCATGCAGGTCCAAGGGCCACGGCTCGCAACACACGGGCGGAAAAGAGGAGCCAAACACCGCCCGCTTTAGGAGAGGAGGTCGCGGAGGAAACAGTGGACTCCGCTAGCCGACGCCACCGCTTAACAATTGGGGATGTTTGGCGGCGCTGGTTAACTATTTGGACATGGATGGATGGGAAACGTTCCCATTTTTGTAAACATATAAGAAAAGATTGTTACACAAGGTTCTGCCAGCGCAGCAAACTACTTCAACTCATCCGCCAACTCTTCAATCGTCTTACCACCGGATTTTTTTCTAGAGCGGCGCTTCCTTTTGGTAACTTTAGAGCGCTTCTTCTTAGCAGGCTCTGCCGCGGACACGGTAAGCGCCAATTCATCTTCGCCATTCATCTGAAACCAGCTGATTTTTCATCACAGGAGACCTCTGAAGTTCAAAGAGCACCATCGGTTGAGTCTGATATAGTGATGAACATTCTTTTGGTTGAGGACTCTGAAGACAATCGTCAATTGATTGATGCGTTTTTAAAGAAGACTGCCCATCGGCTCGACATGGCTGTTGATGGTCAACAAGGTGTTAATAGAGTGAAGAAGCGCAGGTATGATTTAATATTGATGGATATGCAGATGCCTGTCATGGATGGTTATCAGGCGACTCGTGCCATTAGAAGGTGGGAGTTGGACAACGCGTTGAATCCCACTCCGATTCTCGCATTGACTGCCCATGCACTGGAGGGTGATGCCGAGAAAAGTATTGAAGCTGGGTGTAATGAGCACCTGACAAAGCCTATTAAGAAGAAAAGGCTGCTGCAGAAGGTGGCACAGTATGCCACTGCATAATGGGGTGGAGGTATGGATCGAACATTTTTAGAAACGGGACTTGCGTT
>JADFWT010000067.1 GCA_015233785.1 Magnetococcales bacterium | reverse complement strand
ACCAAAACGGCGTACAGAGGATCCCTCACCACAGAGCGTCGATCCCCGCTCCAAGGCCAAGGTGCAGGTGCAGAAAATCGCTCCAGTGGAGCGCAGCCGAAAGCAACGCCGCACCCTCACGCAAATCATCCGCGAGCGGGAAGAGGCTCTTAAGAAAAAACGAGGGGGGCCACCCCCAAAAACCACACCTGATGGTCGGCCTATCTATCAGCCCATCAAGAAACAGCCCCTGGAAGAGCGAGAACGGTTACGGAAGATTCTGGAAGGAAAAGAGTAATGCTTTAGGGTTGTTTTTTCTTTAATATCATCTGATTTCGAGATGATCTCGACTCCCCCACCGAACTCACCCGGATGGCGGCATGATCCTCTACCGGGCACTTATTCTCACACACCCCGCAGCCAATGCAGAGCGTCGGATCCACAAAGGGACGCTTTAAGGCCACCGGAAATCCATCCCGTCCGGGCCGCTCCACCTCTCGATACCAGATGGCCTTCGGCGTGGTGGGACACACCTCCTCGCAGACAATACAGGGGGTCTGCATGGCCCAAGGCAAACAACGGCCCCGATCATAAAAAGCCGTCCCCAACTTAACCGGGCTTTTGTAAGGCTCGGCCCCGACCTTCTCGGCTACCGAGATAGGCTGAATCGCACCGGTAGGACACACCTGGCCACAAAGCACGCAATGGTGTTCGCAATAGCCCACCCGATTCATCAAAATTGGCGTCCATAGCCCCTCTAGACCACCCTCCAAGAGGGCCGGTTGCAACACATTGGTGGGGCACACCTTCATACAGGCGGCGCACTTGATACAGCGAGCCTGAAACGCCGCCTCAGGGAGCGACCCCGGCGGGCGAATCACCTGGGGAGACGGCTCGCTTTCAGCACTCAATGAGCGCTTCATCATCGGCAGAAACAGCCCCGCAGCAACGCCGCTCTCTACCAGACGCCGCTTGTTGACATCCAGTGGTTTATGCACCGAACTGCGCGCCTGAGAGAGCCCATAATGGAGCGAACCTTCTGGACACGCTTCAACGCAGTTCATACAGACGTGGCACTCGCTGACCCGAAGTTCACCATCGGGATCGCAAGCCCCCTGGCAATCCTTAAGACACTTGCGACAGTCGGTACAGCTATCCACATCGCGCCGAATGCGAAACAGCGCCCGCCCCGACATCACCCCCAGCAGCGCCCCCAATGGACAGAGCACCCGACACCAAAAACGCGGCATGAGCCGGTTGGCCACCATCAGACCAATAAAAATCACAGCGATAAGAATACCGCCATGAAATACCGGCGTCAGAAGATAGAGCCCCACTCCACTCTCTTGAAGCGCCGGAAACAGCGCCAAGGTGAACGAACGGGTAATCAAGGCGATGGGATCCAGAAGGCCAATCTGTAACGCCCCCAGCGCCGCCAGAATCAACAGCGCCACCAGGAGATAATACTTCACCCGAAAAAGCGGACGGTAGGCGTTGAGCCGGTGATCCTCCGATGGACGACGCTTCTGAAACAGAAAGCCTACCCACTGGTTGAGAATCCCCATCGGGCAGATCCAAGAGCAGAAGAAGCGCCCAAAAAAGAGGGTCGGAATCACCATCAACAGCGACAGAGCCAGCCCCTTGTAGAGAGTGGCGCTGGTGAGTAAACCAGCCAGGGCAGTGAGTGGATCCAGCTCCAAAAACAGCGCCGACTCATACCCCTTAAGGTAGCGTCCATCCGTGGCTAACAGAAGCAGTACAAACAGCCCGAAAAAAAACACCGAATAGATGCGCCGCACCCCCCGCAATCCGGGAACCACGCGACGCCACCCCGTGAGCTTGGGGGGCGCTCCTCTCTTGGGGGTATCGCTCATCCTAATTGCCGCTCCACCGGCTGGAGAGCCTTCCAATCCACCCGCCCCAAGCCACGCGCCTCGGCCATGGCCAGAAAAGGTACCTGATCCGGCGTCACATCCAGCCAGCGCAGACTATAGGCATCCAAAGCCACCTCATCCAGACTGGCAATGAGAGTGTTCTCAATGGAGACATCGGCCAGGGATCCACCAGTGGGGCCGTGATGCTTCAAGACCCGCGTGGCGTCCATCACCGTCAGGGTGGGGCGCACCGCCGCGGCCAGATCCACAATGGAGGTATGAATATCCTGATGAAGCTGATTACGCCGCCCGCCAATGACTCCATACCAATTCTTCATGGCCAAGGTGCAACCAGTGAGGGAGTGGTGTTTGACAATGGGCAGGTTGATCACTTTGTCGGCCTGATGGAGATACTTATTCACCGGCCAGTGGGTGAGTAGTTCGCCCCCCATGTCGGTAGTGAGATAATCCCCCGTGCCGGGAAGACGCACCGTGCCGCCACTCTCCTGCACCGCCTGCTCAATCCCAGAACGAAAAAAACAGCGATGAGGGTCGTTCAACGACACATCGCTCACCACCACGTCAGAAGCACCCGCTTCAATGCAGAGCCGGGTCATGGCCCCCACCAACTCCGGCCCGGTATTGGCAGCCTGTTCCGGCTGGCGATCCCAACCCACATTGGGCTTCAACAGCACCCGATCACCCTTCTGAACAAAACGCTCCAACCCGCCCAACTGGGCCAGTGCCTCACGGGCCATCTGTTCGACATTCTGCCCCCGAACAATGGCCATTTGGGCGTGCAAAGCATCCGCCGGGACGCGAAAATCCCGGATCTTCAGCACCTCCTCCACCCGGCGACGAATCGGTGCATCGCTATACGCCCACCAGCCCACAGCGCCAATCCCCGCCGCCAAGGCTGCCGTCTGCCCAGCATGACGCAGAAGCGCCCGGCGACTCATTGGCGTCTGTACTCGGCAAGACTTAGCGCGCTTCTTGCGTTTACTATTGGGCTCGCTCACGGCTTGACCTCGGAGACAAAATCTCTGATGCGCACCAGAAGCGCATCATCCAGCGGATGAAACACCCCATAAAGCCGCTCTTTTTGCAGCATCAGGAACCAGGCTCCTTCGTAAGGGTCGTCGATGGTCAGTAGTTCCACACCCTCTGGCCCCTCCTTGTAAGGGGTCACATCCAACCCATCCGAGGCGAAAAATTGCAGAAACGACCGACGCAATCCGGCAATCTGCTTCGGTTGGCCGGTCACCAAAAACGCCTTTAGACGCTTATCCTGCCACTGAAAGCGCTTCTCAATGACATTCTGCAGGAACTCCAGGCCGTGGTAGTTCTCCTTGATAAAGCGTGTCCCCTGCTCAGCACCGAAATCGGGAAAGCGGAAATTCAATCCCTCAGCTGCATCACGTTTCAGACGTGCCATCACCCCTGTGGCGATCTCAGCCAAGGGGACATCATCGGCAAAAGCGGCCAATTTAAGATAGTAGCTCCCCTTGATGGCTATCAGACTACGCCCTTCGGCAAAGGCCATATCGCCCAGTGTCAGCGGCGTATTCTGCTCTCCGGCTTCAGACATCAGCACCCCAAAAGCGTGCAATGGCTTTCCCATATCAAACAGATCCACGACCGCCAACGGCTGCTTGGCATCGGCGGATGTGGCGTACTCTCCCACCAGCAACCCCTTAAAACCGGCTCCGATAAAAAACTCGGCATGGCCGTTGACATATTCATAGAGATTATCGCGGTCATACGGCCGCACCGGACCAATGCGTGCATAACTTCCCAGCCGCTTGGGAAAGGCATTCTCCACCTTGCCAAGCCCGGCCCCACGCTTGAAATGGAGCAGCCCCGGATCGTAGTCCTGCCCAAACCAGTAGAGCCCCAAGGCGATCACCGGCAGCAGTGCCAACAAAAACAGCAGCACCGCTGTCGGCGTCATCTGTTGTCTGGCGGGGGTCATCCCACCTGTAGGTCAAAAGAGAGCGTGCGATGGGCAGCGCGCAACTTGCCACCTACTTTGAGGCCGTATGCGCATCCGTCATTGCAGGGATCACCGCTGCACGCCAGACAGGCGGCAGCGCTCTTCGTCAGATGGGCATAGCCCTGCATGGCACGTTTTTCATCACCATAATCCTCAAAGTACATCTGCTGACGCAGGATGGTAGCCACCGGGACCCCTTCGTCACACCCCGCCTCACAATCGCCACACCCAGTACGACAGTAATCCATGCCATGCAACGCCGCATAGCGATCCAACACTTTCTGGTCGCCGGGTGTAAAGCCCTGCCCCGACGCGGGAATGTAGCGATCCAGATCGGAGACACTCTTCATGGTGATGACCAGACCACTGACGCCGGGATGTTTAAGCACCCACTTGAAAGCCGCCTGGGCAAACTCAGGACCACCAGATTTGGCCCCGGCTTTTTTGTCCCCGGCCAGCGTCTTCATGGCCACCACACCAACCCCTCTCCGATAGGCCTCATCCAACACTTCGGGGAGCTTGGGAAACTGCATGAAGTTGAACGCCGGCATAATCGCATCAAAATGACCGGAGCGAACCGCCTCCAGCATCAACTTCTCCATGTTATGCGGCCCGTGAGAGGAGACTGCCAGAGCACGAATCTTACCCTGTTTTTTCAGAACCTCCACCGCTTCAAGCATTTCGTCATCAACCAGCCGCGCCTTTTCGTCACCAAAGCTGGCCTTCTCGCCGATGGCGTGAACAAACACCACATCCAGATAGTCGGTCCCCAGCCGCTTGAGGCTACTCTCTACCGACTCAATATACTCTTTTCTACTGCTCCCCACCTGGAGATGACTGCGCCCGGATTGATAGGGAATCGGATGGCAAAATTTGGAAGCGATGTAAACCTTATCTCGCTGGCGAAAGCGCGTCAGGGCGTCGCCGATCAGATCTTCCGAAGGACCATAGTCCGGGGCGGTGTCGATATAATTCACTCCGCGATCAATGGCCCGAAGGATCAACGACGCCGACGGCAGGCGCCCTGCCCCAAAGGCGATATCCCCCATTTTGACGCCGGTTTTTCCCAGGGGACTATAGCGACGAACCATGGGTTTGTCCGAGCGGGCCGCCTCTGCGGTCAGAGCCGTTGCCCCAAAAGCACCACTGGCGGTGAGCGCCGTGGCAACCGCTGTAGATTTCATAAAATCGCGTCGTTTCATCTCTCCGAACTCCCATCATGCGACCATCTAACCAATAATGACTTAATCAGCATACAACATGACGGATACCAACGTCGAAAAATCCTTTCGGCCAAGCGGCATCTCTGCGTTTTCTGCTGTCTTCCTCAGCCGATCCATACTATTCTTAGGGAATATCATGTGAAGTCTGTTTTACATTACGAGTGATCGTCCAAATCCATGAGCGTAGAGAACACCCCACACACCCCCTCCTCAGGTAAGAACGGCACGGCTGTTGTCGTTGTACGACCTGCCGAAGGTCGCCGTCTGATTGGTGAGGCCGTTGCGGCTCTACCCCAGGTTAAACAGCGACAACAAAATGGACACATGGTGGTGGTTGGCGGAAGCACCAATCGTCACCTCATTCGCCATCTTACAGAGGGGGATCCAGGCTGTGCCTCGTTTGCCATCGGCTGGATTCGAGCTGGACAGCTTGACGAAACGCCCCGTGAGACACGCGGCGAAGGACCGTTTCTCTTCGAAGACGGCAAAGTAAGCCGAGGCTGGCCTGGTCATCTTCTGGAACGATTTGGACCGGGAGATCTCTACATCAAAGGGGCCAACGCCCTGGATGCCGACGGCCATGTTTCGGTTCTGATGGGATCTCCTGTTGGGGGAACCATCGGCGCGGCGCTAACCATTCTGTTGGCGCGTGGTGGTGAATTGATTGTGCCGGTCTCCATGCAGAAACTGATCCCATCGGTGCCGAAGAGTTGCGGCCTGCTGGGTCAGGGGGTGGTCGGTCGGGTGATGGGCTCCATGCCGGTTGGACTCATGCCGATCATGGCCGGCACCGCCACCGTAATCACCGAGGTGGAAGCGTTTAAGACCCTCTTTAACGTTCGGGCCATTCAGGTTGCTGCAGGAGGGCTGGCCGATTGCGCAGGGGCGATGGTGTTTCACCTGCAAGGTGCACCGGATGGAATCGAATCGGCCTGGGAGCGACTGTTAGAGATTCGTCAGGCGTGTGACGATGATCCAGAAAAAGCGCTCGAGGGATAAGCGTCTGACTATGAAAGGCTTGATGATCGACCAGAGATCTCCATTGAGAGGGGCGCACACTACAGGAATAATCACGTATTGCATGCCATCCACAAAACGAATACATTGATTTTTTGAGTTTCTTAGAAAGAAAGCAAGGGAGACATAAACCATGGACAATGTAATGGATGAGGTTGACCAGAGGACCAATCTGGCCTTCAGCAACCAAATGGAGATGTTGACCTTTTTTCTTACTGACGGTCAGCAATACGGTATCAACGTCTTCAAAATCATTGAGGTGATTGAGACGCCGAAGGATGTTACCCAGGTACCGAAGTCCCATCCGGCCATCACCGGGGCCATCAACTTTCGCGATAATCTGGTCACCGCCATTGATCTCTCCCAGGCGCTGGGCATGAAGCCGGTGGATTATGCCAATGACATCAGCTACGTGATTATCTGCGAATACAGCAATAACATTCAGGGCTTTCTAATCAGCAGCCCCAATAAGTTGATGAATAAAAGCTGGGAAGATATCAAACGTCCGGCCGGCTCCATCCAGAATTCCGGCTATCTCACCGCCATCACCTATGACGGCGGGCCTGAGAACTCCATTCAAATTTTGGATGTAGAGAAAATTCTCGGCGAGATTCTCGGTATTGAGGATGAGGTGGCGGACGAGCTGATCCAGGAGAGCCGCAAGGTGGTGACGGGCAATAACCGGGTGCTGGTACTGGACGACTCCCGGTCGGCCATCAATCTGCTGGAAGCGACCCTGCGCCAACTGGGCATTACTCGCATCGACAAGTTTAATTCGGCGGAAAAAGCCCTGGAAGCCCTGGAACGCGCCATGACCGCCGAGCGGGAAGATCGCTACAATCTGATCATCTCCGATATTGAGATGCCCGGCATGGACGGCTTTACTTTTACCCGCAAGGTGAAAGCCCATCCGGTGATGTCCAAGGTGCATCTGGTGTTGCATAGCTCCATGAGCAACAAGTCCAACCGCGACAAGGCTACCCAGGTAGGCGCCGACGGCTTTATTCCCAAGTTCCAGCCGGATGGTATTGCCCGCTTGGTTCTGGACCAGTTTCGCGACGGTGCCCAGGCCTGATAAGGCTCAATACGAAATCCTTGCACCACCTCATGCAAAAGAGCCTCTCCTGGCCCGATCCCCACAGTAGGGATCCTGGTCTGGAGAGGCTCTCTATTTTCAAGCTTCCGGTTGCTGTGTGGTGATTATTTTAGCTGACGCGGGTTCTGCTTGACCACCAGACGTGCACAGCCGCTGGGTAGGGTTGACCAGTCATCGGGCATCTCCAACAGCACCGCGGTGGCGGTCTTGATCAGTCCGGCTTCATAGTCAAAGGGTCCATTGTCCGGCAACTCGCAAAGATAGGCGAACAGAAACTCCAGTCCAGGATTGTGCCCCACCAGCATCACCCGCTGGGCACTCTTGGGGGTTTCAGCCAAAATGGTGAGGAAATCTTCGGTGCTGGCCCCGTAAATACGCGCATCTTGGTTGATCTCCTTCTTGGAGACCTTCATCGCCTTGCAGGCCAACTTAACCGTCTGCTGGGCACGGCGGGCCGGTGAGGCGATAATATGGTCGGGAATCATCTTCTGACGGCGAATCCATTTGCCCATTCGCGGAGCTGCCTTCAGGCCACGACGGGCCAACGGGCGCTCAAAGTCGGTAGGGGCGTCGGTATCCCATGCAGATTTGGCATGGCGCAGAATCAACAACTCACGGGGCATGGAGTGTCCTTACGTATATTCGGGTTAACATCTCATCACGATAGGTACCAGCGCCTCAACGATACGGTTTACAACCGCTTCGGCGCAAAGGATTTTTTACCTGGTAGAAGCCGCCGTTTTCCATACCCCCATGATTTGGTACTCTGGGGGCCGGGGGCGCAAGGGCTGATGGCGCAAACCATGCGCCGCGTATAATGCTAACGGGGGATACTCAATGAGTACTGATGATGCAACCACAGATACCAAACGTCGCTATGAGCGCCTTAGCTGCTACGATGCCGCAACGCTCTCGCTCTCCAAAGAGCGAATTATTGAGGGTAAAGTGCAGGATATGGGGTTTGGCGGCTACTCCTTTGTGACCGAGGATATGGATTTCGCAGGCATTGAGCTTGGCGATGAGTGCGCCATTGAGGTGCAACTCTTTGGCCGTCCCACCCAATTTGATTGCGTGGTAGCCCACATCTCCAACAAAGGGATCGGCCTACGAATTCCCCGCCTCTACTCGCCGCCGGACGTCCCCAATGTCTCCGAAAGCAACTGACAGAGCATCAAGCAAGAGGCGCAGGAACAAAAAGGGCGGAGAGGGGATGATCCCCTCTCCGCCCTTTTTTATGCTGGCTGGAACACGCGCTTAACGCTTAAGTTAGCGCGAGCTGAACTCCATGTTGTAACCGCGCTCGTCGTGCTCGGCCAGATCCAGACCTTCGGTCTCTTCATCCCTACTGACCCGCAGACCCACCAGCGCATCCACAACCTTAAAGATTACCCAACTGAGTCCACCACTCCAGACGATGGTCGCCAGCACACCGATGGCCTGAACCCCCACCTGCTGCATCATGGTAACCCCTTCAGCGAGACCGGTTCCACCCAGCGACTTGGCAACGAACACCCCCGCTAGAAGCGTCCCGATAATCCCGCCGACGCCGTGAACAGGAAAAACATCCAACGAGTCGTCAATCTTCAATTTCTGCTTGATATAGAGCGTGGACCAGTAGCAGACCACACCGGCTATGATGCCGATAAAAAAGCCTCCCAGCGGGCCAATAAAACCAGAAGCCGGGGTGACGGTACCAAGACCAGCCACCATGCCGGTGACGATACCGAGCACACTGGGCTTGCCGTGACGAACCCACTCCAAGAACATCCAGGTCAATGAGGCCGATGCAGCGCTCATGTGCGTTGCCAGCATGGTCATACCCGCAGAGCCGTTGGGGGCCAGGGCGCTACCGGCGTTAAAGCCAAACCAACCCACCCAAAGCATGGCCGCACCGGTAAAGGTCATGGTCATGTTGTGAGGCAGCATCAAGGTGGTTGGAAACCCTTTGCGAGAGCCGATCATGACGGCTGCCACCAGAGAGGCGATACCGGCGTTGACATGCACCACCGTGCCGCCGGCAAAATCCAATAGCCCCATCTGTTGCAACCAACCGCCGCCCCACACCCAGTGACAGAGAGGTGCATAGACCAGCGTCATCCAGAGTACCGTAAAGAGCAGGACCGCCGAAAAACGGGTTCGCTCGGCAAAGCCGCCAACCACCAATGCCGGAGTGATAATGGCGAAGGTCATCTGAAACATGAAAAAGACCGTCTCGGGAAGCTCACCGCTGACATTCTCGGTGGTGACGCCCAGCAGGAATGCCTTACTCAGACCCCCAATCCAGGCGTTGAAATCCCCCCCGCTGTCAAATGACAGGGAGTAGAGGTACCCAAGCCACAGCACCGACACCACACAGGCAATGGCAAAACACTGCATCAACAGCGAGAGAATATTCTTGGTGCGCACCAAGCCACCATAGAAAAGCGCCAGACCCGGCAGGGTCATGAACAAAACCAGCGTCGTGGAGGTGAGAATCCAGGCTGTACTGGCCCCATCTACCTGGGCTGCTTCAGCGGCATAACCGCTAGAGGCTGCCAACAACACAACCGCAGCCACCACCACAGAAATCCATCCTTTTTGAACGCCTTGTCCCATGCCTCTTCCCCTTTCAGTTGCCGAGCCACTGCTCGACATCAGGAATGATCTTTTCGCTAGATCCGACGGGTTATAAAGCCTTAATCGGAAACATGCAATGGTAAATGATCTATTACAAGGCACTTCAAATCACGATAGGCGTAAGATGATTAATTATTAGGCATTCGTGATCAATCAACACCGACAAATTATGAGAATACACCCTATTCCACTCTCCCCCTTGTAACGAGACAGGAAGCATCTGACAAATGGACGCCACAACCACAAAAAACGCCGGATCCCCCCTTTAACAGGAACGACCCGGCGTTTAATTTCATCCACTCTAAGCGCAATCAGGCAAAGAAATCGACCGATACGCGAGGCGACTGCCCTCTCTCAGCAGAGGAGTGCGGCATGGACTCGGTGGGCTTCACGCCCCCGTTTGGATAGCGCTGAAAAATATCCTGCACCTTGGCATTGATAGCCTCGGTTACCGGCTCAGGCGCTTTGACCTGTACCTGGGGTTTATCCTCACCACCTTTGGCGGAGAAGACAAACGAGGCGGCCTCGCCATAGCGGCTGACCTGTTTGGGTTGCGGCCTCTGACCTTGAGAGAGGTTCCGGTCACGCTGAACCGTGTCGGATTTCAGACTCTCAAGGGCCTTGACAATGGCCGGGTTGGTCCGTTGGACCGAAGAAGCATTGTATTGCGAAACTGCGGCAAACATGATGCGAACCTCCTGTTGGAACGTATTCCGCAAGACTCAGTAGGTTCGTCCGTGAAACAATTTAGATCGTTCGTTTTACAGGGCCGATCCGAACCCGTGTCACCCGTCACTGGATGATAAGATCTTCCTCTTGAAGATCTGTGATGCTGATCTATGTGTACCTTTATCGGCCGGGACCGAACATCTCATAAGTAAAAAATAGTCCTCACGCTCTATTTCTAACTTTGTAACAACCGCCAACATTCCACTTGATGAGACTCTTATCGGCAGACTTGGGAAGAACTTGAAGGAAAAGCACCCACCCCGTCAGGAAATACCACACCCCTTGGAGATTTCAGTCAAGCTTTCCCGGGCACCATCAAAGTCAAATTGGTCCAATTGCGCCCCCAATTGATCCAACAACGCATGCAACTCCAACTTACTGCGCAGCATCCCTCTCAACACCGCCAACGCCTCTTCGGAACGAATATCGGCATTGGCCAGGGTATCCGAGAGAACCTTCAACTGAACAGCAAGCCGCTCAGGATCCACAGGCGGAGCCTCCTCACCAACCTCATCGCCCAACTCGACGTCGGAGCCGTTCTCGTGCGCCTCATCGCCAGCCTGTGCAGACACATGCTCACTGAGGATGGTGATCCCCTCCAGAAACTCCTTGTGAGAGAGCTCAAACTCCAACATCAACGGCGGCCACTCATCACGCTTCCCGGCCTTTACCGAGCTCTCCAGAGCCCTGGCAGCCCCAAAAAGCCGCTTAGCCGCCAGATTGCCAGCCACCCCCTTTACCGAGTGAATATGCCGCAAGGACTGCTCCCGATCATCCTGACGACGCCCATTCAGGCACTGGCGAATAATCTGGTCGACCCCTTCAAAATCCCGCTCAAAGTCCAGAAGAATGGCCCGCAACATGGTCGTATTGCCATTGAGACGATTCAGCGCTGCCTTCACATCAATACCGGGCAGATTATCCGGCATCTCCTCCATATCCGCCTCGGAGACCGCCTTGGGTTTTTTAATCACCACCGGTCCCGCAGCTGAATCCCGAGGCTCCACCCAGCGCATCAACGCTTCGAAGAGCTGCTCCCGATCGATGGGCTTGGTGACATAATCGTTCATCCCGGCATCAATACACCGCTCCCGATCGCCGGTCATGGCGTGCGCGGTCATGGCCAGAATCGGCAGATTCTTAAACTCGGCATGGCTACGAATCTTACCCGTAGCCGCATAGCCATCCATAACCGGCATCTGGATATCCATCAACACGGCATCATAGTGGACGCTGTGGACCCGCTGGGTGGCCTCCAGGCCATTGTTGGCCACTTCCACCACCATACCCACCCCTTCAAGGATTTCCCGAGCCACCTGTTGATTGATGGTATTGTCCTCTACCAGCAGCAACCGGGCACCACCAATCCGCTGAACCACTTTGGCCGGATCAACCTCATCGGACTTGCTGCCAGCCCTCTGAGAAGCCTCACCACCCAACTGCGTGACGGCGACATCAAACAACTCGGCACAATTCACCGGCTTGGTGATAAAAGCATCCACCCCTAAAGCGACACCGTGATAGTGAAGATCACTCTCGCGATTGACCACCGGCAGCAAGACGATTTTCGGCATCTGCGCCTCGGTAAGTTGCTCGCCCACCCGTTGCACCACGGCCAGACCATCCAGATCCGGCATCTCCACATCCATGATCACCAACGGAAACGGCTTCTGTAGATCCGCCGCCTTGCGCAGCGCCTCAATGGCTTCACCCCCGGAGCTCGCCTTCTGGGGCTTGAAACCGAAGAATGCCATCATATCCGCCAATGCCTGACGCACCGAAGCGCGATCATCCACCAACAGAACAGATACCCCCACCATCTCATCCGGCAGCATCAGATGAGGCAGCCTTACCGCACCCTCCTCCACCTCTTCGGCCTCGCCAATGGCCGTCAGCGCTGGAGAGAAGTCACTTGTAAAGCTAAAGATACTCCCTTTGCCAGGCTCGCTCTGGACGCCGATGCTGCCACCCATCATCTCCACCAGCTCTTTGCAAATCGCCAGTCCAAGCCCGGCACCGCCATATTTGCGGGTAGTGGAGGTGTCGGCCTGGGAAAAGGCATGAAACAGCCGACCTGCCTGCTCTTCCGTAAGACCGATGCCTGTATCACGCACCTTAAACAGCAGAGAAACCCGCCGTTTGTCCCGATGCACCACCTCAACGGTCAGCACCACTTCGCCATTCTCGGTGAATTTGATGGCATTGCTGAGCAGATTCATCAAAATCTGCCGAAGCCGCCCTTCATCGCCAAGAAATTTCTTTGGCAACGCGCTATCCATCTCCACACCAAACGCCAAGCCCTTCTTTTTGACCATTTCAGTGAAAATGGTCTCCAGACTGGTGACCAACTGCTCAAGATCGAAGGTTATGGGATCAAGCTCCAACTGGCCTGCT
>JADFWT010000066.1 GCA_015233785.1 Magnetococcales bacterium | reverse complement strand
CTTTTCCATGGCCCCAAAGCCTGCCAAGCCCGCACCCCATCGGCGGGACGGCCACCCCCCACCACGCTCGCTGCGGCCAGATAGGTCAAGGCGGTCAATCGAGCTGGAATCCAGCCCATCACATCATCCAACCGCGCCGCTGCCCAACCAAAGTGGCGGTAGCGATTACTCCGATAGCCCCACATGGCATCCAGCGTATTGACCAGCCGATGCAGAACCGCCCCGGGCGCACCCGCCAGCAGAAACCAAAACAGTGTGGCGAAGATGGCATCATGGCCATTCTCCAATAACGACTCCAACGCCCCGCGGGCCACTTGCTCTTCGGTCATTGCCGAGGTATCTCGACTGACGATCCAACCCACTTTCTCCCGAGCAGCCTCCAACCCCCGCTCGGCCATGGCTTGAGAGATCCAGTCGGCATGCTCTACCAGACTGCGCCCCCCCAACGCCAGATAGAGCAGCAGCGCGCCGACAACGGCATCAATCGGGCTCTTCAGCAGATGTGCGGCTCCTATCAGGAGTGTCGGCAGGATGACCAGCAGCAGCAGCGCCACCAGACCGGCCAACCTGGGATGAATCGCACTTCTGGTTGGCGCTGTGGAGTTAAGCGCGTTGGACTGGGTTGGATTGAGAACCTCTGTATGATTTGGATGGTGCGGATTTAGACGCCGCTCCAGGCCGCCGGCCAAGCGCCCAAAGCCCACCAGAGGGTGAAATCGCGGCAGTTCGCCCAACAGGTGGTCCAGCGCCAACCCCAACGGCAGCGCCCAGCCCATCTGCACCCAGGTCAAAAAGAACATGGCAGACGATCAGGCCACCACATCCAGGCGCTGACCCACACCAGGCGGATTGACGGCGCGACTCTGAAGACGGTGAAACTCAATGGGTGGGGATGGATTCTGAACATTGTCAGGATAGGCTTTCATAATCTGATGGGGCATATCCCCCTTCTTACGCTGCACATCCGCCAGCGAAGGGGATGTAATAGGCTCATGCGTCTCACGGAAATTGTGATAATGATGGGTGGGATCCGCCCGATTGGGCACCATTGACGTGTCGATCATCACATCCACTATTCCGCTCCTCTCATTATGGGCCAACCGGCGCGAAAGTGACGCCACAGGTGCCGTAGGATTACGGAGTATTTGCAAATTTTATGCCTTAACGGCGACAACCATGGCCTGTGTGAGCCGCTCTATGAGTGAGCGTGGATTTTAGTGCCCCTACTGGTCAAAACAGGGTGGCGGCTGATCAGCCAGGCCATCAAAAAATCAGCAAGGAATCATTATGGATATCAGACAGGCATTTCAGGCTCTTCGACGTTTGAAGTGGAATATTGGAAGATATTGTGTAGCTTCCACCCTAGATCCATGGTCGTTCGTCGATTTATATTTCCCGACAAATCCACTCCTAACGTCGAGGAACCAATAATTCTTAATAGATACTCACTCTCATTGGATCAATTCATCATAGAGTAAACACCAACACCACCAACACCGCCGCCTCGGTCAGCTCACAAGAGGCCCCCAGAGCATCGCCGCTCCACCCCCCAAGTCGGGCCAAAAAGGCCCCCCGAAGCCCCCACCCCATCAACAGCGCTGTCAACACCGCCGCTTGGCCGACGGGCCAGATCAGGGCCGACATGGCCACCAAAAGCAGCACTATCCACGAGAAACGCCGAGGCAGATGATCGGCATGCCCCCGCCCCATGCCCTGCGCACGCACATAGGGGGTGCTGCGCATCAGAAACAGCATCACCGACCGCCCCAGCATGGCGGGCCAGATCAACCACCAGGCCGCCCCCGCCACCAACACGATCTTGATCGCGGAATATTTCAGAAGAAGCACCAGCACCATAGCGGAAATCGCCGCCGGTCCCGAGCGGCTATCCTTGAGAATCGCCAGGGTCTTCTCCCGACTCCCCATACCGCCGATCCAGGCATCGGCGCAGTCGGCCAACCCATCCAGGTGCAGTCCGCCGGTTATCACCACCCAACCGGTCAGCAGCAGCGCCGCAGCCAGCCCTTCACGGCCAGGGAGCGCCATGGCCTCACCAAGCAGCGCCAACAGAACACCGATCAAAAACCCTACAACGGGAAAAAAAAGCGCCGAACGCCCCAGATCCATCGGCGTCGGAGAGGGAAAAAAAGAGGGAATGGGAACCCGCGTCAACAGGCCCAGCGCGGCCAGAAACGGCGACATCAGCGCCTCACTTGGCGGCTTCCTTGCCTTCGGAGTGAAATAACAGACGAGGAATCACCACCCCATCCACCGTATCGGAACGGGTCTGAATCAACGCCGCAAACGGCACCATCATCCGGGAGAGATACGCCGGCGGCATGCCAAGAATATGGCTGATGGCCGCACGGATGATACCGCTATGCGCCACCAGTAGAATATGCTCTCCCTGGTACTGCTCCTGAAGAGCATCCCACCCCGTGGCTACCCGATCACAAAAATCCCGCAAATGCTCTCCATCCGGCGGCGGGTTGTTGAGGGGATCTTTCCAGAAGCTCTTCAGACGCTCGCCGTCATCTTGCAGAATCTCATCGGCGGTGCGCCCCTCCCAGCGGCCAAAGTGGAACTCCACAAAGCGCTCATCCACCACTACCGGAATCTCCATCCGGCCCCCCAGCTCGTGGGCAAATTCGGCGCAACGCTTCAGTGGCGAGGTGATAATACGCCCCCAGGGCTGCGCCTTGGCCACCGTACCGCGCATCTGCGCCCAACCGGTCTCACTGAGCGGATCATCCACCGTACCGCGATATTTACTCCCCCCCTGGGGCTCGCCGTGGCGAAGCATATCCACCAGGGTGGGCGGTTCGGTCTGATATTTGATGATCTTCATGACAACCCTTGCCTACGCTATGCCTCTGACACCTCGGCCCGATCCGGAACATCACTGCCCTTCTCGCTGACCCCGGCCTCCTCAAAGGTGGCCATCTCCCGTTGCAGTGCACAGGCCAGACGCAGAATAGGAAGCGCCGCCGCCGCCCCGGATCCCTCGCCAAGCCGCATATCCAGTTGTAACACCGGCTGGGCATCCAATGCCTTAAAAACCGGATACTGTCCGGGCTCCGCAGAGCGATGGCTGAAGATGAGCCAACTCTTTAGCGGCGGATGAATGGTGGCTGCCACCAGCGCACAGGCCGAGGCAATCATGCCGTCCACCAGCACTGGAATCCCCACTTGACCACATCGAATATAGGCACCCATCAGGGCGGTCATCTCAAAGCCTCCCATGCGGCGCATCACCCCCTGGGGGGTATTGGTCATATCCAAATGGCGAAGCAGAATTTTTTGAATCACATCCGCCTTGTGGGTCACCCCTTCCACATCAAGCCCGGTTCCCGGTCCAGCCACCGACTCTGGCGGAGGCCCCAACAACGCGCACACCACCGAAGCGGCCGCCGTGGTATTGCCAATCCCCATCTCGCCACCGATGAAAAGCTTGGTCCCCTCCCCCACAGCCCGATCCACCGCTGCTTTTCCGGCTCGGGCGGCCACGTCAAACTGATCCGGATTCATGGCGGGATCGGTGAGAATATTCAAGGTGCCGGAACCGGCTCGGGCGGAGATCAATCCCGGCAGTGCGCCTGGATTCTCCATCACCCCAACATCCACCACCTCAATTGGAACCCCCAGTTGACGCGCCATGACCGTGATCGCGGCACCCCCCTGACAGAAGTTGCGCACCATCTCCAAAGTCACCGACTGCGGATAGGCCGAAACCCCCTCTTTAACGATGCCGTGATCTCCGGCAAACACCACAATACGGGCCGGATCGACACTGGGAAGATCGCTATCCTGCATAGCGGCCAGCCTCACCAGCAACTCTTCCAGAACACCCAGCGACCCCTTGGGTTTGGTCAGCTTGTCCAACCGACGACGTGCAGCCTTAGCCGCCTCATCGGAAACCGGCTTGATCGGATCCATCAACCACGAAGCCAAAAAACTTCTCCTTTATCCCTTAAGAACCTGCACCAAACCGGCCATCACCCACGTCACCCGGTCGCTATGCTTTGCCAACGCCTGATTAAGCTCCCCGGCCTGATCTTGGAAGCGTCGTCCCACAGGGTGCATGGAGACCCCCCCAAACCCCACTTCATTACTAACCAGGATCGTCTGACCAGGCAGGGTCGGCAACACACTGAGAAGCGCCTCTTTCTCCCGCTCCAACACCCCATCATGCGCGCCGTCCATCTGGGCCTCCGCCGCCATCAGGTTGGAGAGCCACACCGTGAGGCAATCCACCAGCAGCACCCCATCGGAACGGGCCGCCTGTTTCAAGGCCTGACCCAGTGAAAGGGGCTCCTCAACCACACGCCAAGCAGCCGGACGCAGCGCTTTATGACGGGCAATTCGCGCCGCCATGCCGGAATCCTCGGCCAAACCAGTGGCCACCACCGTCACCGACAGACCGCACCTGCGCGCCAGAGTCTCAGCGTGCGCACTCTTCCCGGATCGAACTCCACCTAGTACCAGTTCCCGCACAGTATACCTATTATTTCATCTCATTAGACGATCCATGCACACATTCGTGTTTAAAATACAGGCCAAGGCTCTCCAGCACCAGAGAAAGCATGGAGAATAAACCCATTTTTTACGCATCATATCCCGCCAATCGGGTCCGTTGCTTGCGATCCGAACCGCCCCACCCTACACTTCACGCTTTACCCACGGCTCGATGACCCACACTTGCAAGGAACGGCCATGCGCAGACTTATCTACGATCTGGTGGTGCAAACACTCAAACGGCTTCAAGAGGCCCAAACACTGCCTGCTGATATTCCACTGGATCCAAAGATTGAGCGCCCCCGTGAGAAGCAGCACGGCGACTTCTCCACCAACATCGCCATGGTGCTGTGCAAAAAAGCTCGAATGCGCCCTCGGGATCTGGCCCAAGCCTTTGTTGACGCCCTGCCGGAAGATCAGACTGTGATCCGCCACTGCGAACTGGCCGGACCGGGCTTTATCAATTTCCATATGCAGGAGGATCGTTTGCGGGATGTGGCCCGCACCATTCTCGACTCCGGCGGTTCATTTGGTCTCTCCAAAATGGGCCAGGGTCAGAAAGCCCAAGTGGAGTTTGTCTCCGCCAATCCCACCGGCCCCATGCATGTGGGTCATGGTCGCGGGGCGGTGCTGGGCGATGCCATTGCCGAGCTGCTGAATGCCTGCGGATTCCAGGTGGAACGGGAGTACTACATCAACGATGCTGGGGCTCAGGTGGGGATTCTCGGTCAATCGGTACTGCTGCGATATCGGGCGCTGTATGGCAATCCGGTGACACTTCCAGAGGGGGCCTACCCCGCCGAATATGTGATTGATATCGCCCGCGCCTTGCAAAACCGGGATGCCGACAAATGGCTGCCCGCTTCGGAAAATCCCGAAAAGCCACCACAGGAAGTTATTGATTTTGCAATTGAAACGGTCCTAGAATGGATTCGTGACGATTTAAAGATGCTGGGGATTGAGTTTGATGCCTGGTTTTCGGAACGGATCCTGCATAGTGAGGGTGGCATTGATCATGCGGTGCAAAAGCTGGAGCAGAAGGGGTTGGTCTATACCGGCACACTGGAGCCTCCCAAGGGCAAAAAGCCCGACGAGTGGTCTTCCAGACCCCAGTTTCTGTTCCGCGCCACCGAGTTTGGCGATGAGACCGACCGGCCCCTGAAAAAGGCCGATGGGGGCTACACCTACTTCGCCGCAGACATCGCCTACCACCTGAATAAGGCGGAGCGCGGTTTCAACAGTCTGATCAATGTCTGGGGTGCCGATCACGGAGGCTATGTCAAACGTGTGACGGCGGCGCTGGAGGCCCTTACCGAACAAAAAGGGCTTCTGGATGTGGAGCTGGTGCAGATGGTCAACCTGACCCGAGGCGGAAAGCCGGTTCGCATGTCCAAACGACAGGGCACCTTTGTAACACTGCGTGAGGTGGTGGAAGAGGTTGGTTCCGACGCCGTGCGTTACTGGTTTTTGACCCGAAGCGCCAACGCCATGCTCGATTTTGATCTGGAGCTGGCGGTATCGCAGAGCAACGATAACCCGGTGTACTACGTACAGTACGCCCATGCCAGAATCTGTTCCATCTGGCGACAGTTAAAAGAGAAGGGGCTACCGGATCCGGGCGCATTTGACTTTGCGCTTTTGGAAACTCCGGCGGAGATGGATTTGATACGCATGCTTGATCGTTATCCAGAAGTGGTAGAGGGCGCGGCGCTGGCTAGAGAACCGCACCGTATCCCCCACTATCTCCAGGAGCTGGCTGCTGCTTTTCATACCTATTACAACGGACACCGCATTCTGGACCAGGAGTTGGCATTGAGAGATGCTCGACTGGGCCTGACATCTGCGGTAAGACAAGTCATCGCCAACGGTCTGAACCTGGTTGGTGTACAAGCGCCGGAGCGGATGTGAAACCACGCTACCCAACAACCACGCGGTATCGACGCCGCAGCCATAAGAACCGCAATCGCAGAACAGGCACCGCACCATCCGGTGGAGGCCTGAGATCGCCGGGCTTACTGGTGCTGGCAGTAATGGGCGCCTTGGCAGCCAGCTATCTCTATCGGGATCAGCCTCCCGCCGTGGTGGAGAGCGCCTTTCAGGAGCCTCTGACCCCAATGGTGGAGCAAGATGCGGTGGGTCTATTGCCGGATCTGGAGGATCAGCAGCAGGTGAACGACGCGGCTTTGACTCAGGTGCCGGTTGCCCCCCTGCCCGAGTCCTCCGAAGCGCGTATGACCACGTTTGAAGCGGCCGACGTACCGGTGGTGCTCTCCAACGCCACCGGGCCTAACGAGAAAAAGAAGACCAAACGCGCCCGCCATAAGGACGATGATGACCTTGGCCTCACCTTCTATAAGTCCCTGGCCAAAAAGAAGATCGAGGTGATGCCCCGTAAAGACCGTGAAGAGACTCAAATCGAAAACGACAACCGTCCCCGCATGGTGGTAGGCAATGAGATCTTCTCCGCCCAGGGCGTCTCCCTGCACCCCAGGGGGTGGTCCACCACCCGTTCGGTGATTGTGCAGTTGGCCGCCTTTGAAGAGATGAACTCCGCCTACGCCCTGGCCAGCAACCTCCGCATGGAAGGTGCCCCGGTGCGTATCATGCAGCTTGATCGCAACGAAGAGGAACAGCAGCAACGCCAATTCCGGGTGCAGCTTGGCCCCTTTGAAACCCGTGCCGATGCTGCCAAAGCAGCGGTTTTCTGGCGGGTTGAGGGTAGGCCGGCACTGATCATGTAGCTTATACACCCCCCTGAATCAATCATCCCCTGACGGATTAATCCAACACAATAATCACCGGGGCATGGTCCAGAAGACCCTTTCCAACCCAGGTTGCCAGCTTCTCAGACGCCTCATTGCCCAGAATAATCTCCGTGCGATAACGCCCCCAGGTTTTCAACCCCTTCACCACCATGGGGCGCTCGCCCACCCGTGGATGGCGCTGGGCCAGATGGAGGTCGTTCATAAACAGCGACACCAGATTCCCCTGACGGTGGGCGGCATGATGACGCCGGTTGGGATAGATGATATCCCCCTGCTCACGGCGCAACCTGGGGGACATGGAGGGGATAAAAAAGGTGCCTCTGGCATCAATCACCAATCCGGTAGGCATCGACGCCCGAACCCGCTTTTTCTTCTGAGCCAATGTGTTGCCGTCACTCTGCTCCCAAAGGCGCTCCAGGCGGTCCAGACGCTGTTGCAACCCTTGCAGGTAGGCGGTCCAGGCGGCCTGAGCCTGCTGCGCCCGATAATCCGCAGCCTGAGCCGGATTAACCAGCAGATCCAACACGCCATTGATACCCCGAAAAAGTGAGGGCTTCCAAGCGGCAAAGTCATCCGGGGGCCGACTCAATGCCCCATAGAGACCGGCGGCAAAAGGGCCGCTCATAGGCATCTCCATGGTGACCCGACAGGCCCCATCGGGCAGTATCTGACGGCTGGTGATAACCGCCCCGCGTAGCGCGCCATCCACCGTCGTCCGAATGCGGTCGCTGCGAAGAATAAAATTCTCCACCACACTCTCCCCCTCCACCCGCACCCCTTTGACGATCTCCACCAGGTTGCGCTGGGCCACCACCATGGCGGCTCGACAGGCCAGAGAGCCGGAGACCGACCGCGGCTTGTGGCCGGATCCGGCATAACCTCCGATACCATCGGCTGTCACCCGGCCACGGGTCCAGTTGACGCCCCCTTCCAGGCCGATCCACTCCACCACCTCGCCGGGTTTCTGCTGAGCCATGACAGGCATGGCCATCAGGACCGCACAGAGTAATAGGATCAACGCGCTTATGTGTTGGGACATCTGCTTCTCCCGTTATAAAAAAGATAGGATCAGGTTTAATAGTCCACCGCCCCAAGTACCGTGCTCACGGAGGCAGAGGGCTGCCAGCTATTGCCTCTGGCATCGATGCGGTATTCGGAGCCGTTCTGCATGTGAACCGGCTTATTCTCCAAGAAGCGGTTACCCTCAAAACGGGGCTGGGCCTTCCCTTCCACCACCACACCCCCGGCACCGCTGCCCTGAATTTCACAACCACGAATCAAAGGACGACTGCTGCCGGAGATCTCCAGGGCGCTATAGAGACTCTTCAGCAAACGGCTATCAAGAATCTGTGGAGAACCCGCCGTAATCTGTATGGGAATCCCACCACCGCGAACCGTCACGCCGCGAATCGTAACGGGCTCCTCGGAGGCCAACGCCACAAAGGTGGAGAACGGTGCACCATCCATCCCGGTGACCACCACCGGCTTATCGGAGGTTCCATATACCTGAAGCCCCCCGCGCACGGTGATAAGACTGCGATCCTGCATGATCAAACGGGTGCCCGGACCAATCAGCAACAGCCCCCCCAACCGAACCTCCACCGGATGACGCACATGATAGGGGCCGTTGCGCTCGGTGAGGGCCACGGTTCCGGTGATCTGACGCGGCAAGGTTCCCTCCAGGTTTTCCGCCTGGAGAAATCTCGCATCGGGGGCCGCCTGTACCGAAGTCTGCGCCGCTTCAGAGAGATTTCCCGCCTTGTCCACCGCCATCACCCGGTAGTGAAATGTGGCAAAATCACTCAGACCCGGCTGCTCCAGACGATTCTCACGCGGCATCCCCACCTTGCGATAAGGGCCTTGGGGATTCTCCGATACCTCTACCTGATAGTGGTCCAGATCCGCCTGGGTAGAGGGCTTCCAGGTGAGAATGGCCCGTCCATCACGCACGGTGGCCTGTAGATCCAGCAGCAGGTCCGGAGCACGGTTATCCACCGCCACAAAGCCCAGTGGCGAGACCCACTCGCTGCGATTGCCATAGGCATCCTGAAGCAAGCCGATCACCACGGCATCGGTCACATTATCCTGAGGACGAATATTAAACTTGGTATGATAAACACCAGGCTGCACCTCCGGCAGATCGATGAGCGGCAGCCCCTCAATACGGATGGTGGCCGTCAGACCGGGATCCCCCTCCAGACCCACCGCCAGTGTATCGCCGTACTTCATCACCCGCGATATGCCGTCGTGGGCCACATGCGTGATGCGCGGTGGACGCTGGCCATCCAGATACGGCGGCTCCGGCATCTCCGCCATCAACGCCCGACCCAGCTCGTCCGCCGCCCGAAACAGGTTCACATCATCCTTGACGTGCCAAGCGGCAAAGGCAGCACTCATCAGCAAACCCACCGGGTTGGTGGCCAAACCCCCTTCATGTTTTCTCACCACCTTCTCCGCCCGCCAGCGCTCCACGCCATCACGCCCCACCAGCCGCAACCGCACCCCCACCGCCACCTGGGCATAGAGACCCGCAAACACCTTGTCATAATGGGTGATCTCGCCCATCAGCAGGCCATCTACACCGAGAATGGAGCTCAGGCGCTCCTCCGGGATGCCGTCCAGGGATTGGGGATCCTCCAGACCGGCGGCCTCCAGCTTGCGACGCACGGTGGCCAGATGCAGGGAGCGATAGTTCTTTCCGGAAAAGTGGTTATGCAGCGTCTGCCAGACCAGATCAAAGGCGGCAGGCTTGCCGGTGCGGTTGATCAAAGGCAGTACCGCTACACTCCTGGGGAGCTCCAGCGTTTCACGGGGCGATTGTTCATCGCCGCTCAAAGTGGTGACCTCGGCGGTGGCGACGCCGGCCTTCTTGGTGGCGGCGACGCAGCCCCCCAAAAACAGCAGGGCCAGAAACAGAGTCGTAACGCGCCGCACAAAGATCAACATATCATCACTCCAAAAAGAGACGAAAAAATCAGATAATCAGAGGCTTGGGTGCGCCTGAACGGCATCCGCCACAGAGCCCTTGAATAGATGCACCAACGGCGCACCAGGGTAGTAAAAACCCAGAATATCACGATAGCTACGACCATCCCGTCCCATACGTGCGGCCCCCTCCTGCATCAAGCCGAGCCCGAGTCCAAGACCGCCCCCCTCCAGAAGAAATCCTCCACCATACGACTTGATGGAGAGCGGGGCATCCGGCAGCTTCAACCCCTTCACCAGCAGCGGACGCAGCGTAACCGGCAGCACCCCTCCGGCGTGCCGTATCTTAACCGAGAGAATGCGCCCGGATGGCCCAAGCCGATCCGGTTCCATACTACCCACGGCCATATCCGCCACCCCTGCCGATGCCAACACCCGCTCCAGCAATCGCCGACTGACCGTACGACTCCAACGCGCCCGCCGTCCACTTTTGCTGGGGCTGTCGGGCTGGGCCTTCAGATAGGATTTTTCCACCCCTAACAGCGCCTCGGCCTCTGCGGTATGGCCACCGCTGTTCACCGCATAGAGCGCCAGAATGGGCCGAACACCGTCCCCCTTACCCTTATCCGTCACCAATACCTGCCCATTGGTTTCCTTAACCGCACGATCCGAAGGGCGTGACTCGCGGTTGATGCCAAAATAGTGCTGCGATGGATCGGCGGCATTCAGGTCGTAATCGTGCGGTTGCCGATGGCGTAGTTGGTGGTAGAGATAGCTGCGGGAAGCCACCGCCTGGGCCTTAAGGCTCTCCAGCGGCCAGCCGGGTGCCGACTGAGCGCCCACCACACCACGAAGATACGCTTCCGCGCTCAGATGGTTGATCACCCGCAAGCGCCCTTGGTGGGCCGTGATGTACAGCACGCCGCGCAAGCGCATGGGACGGCTGCGTCCCAGTATGACCCGCATCGGCTCCTCCGCCCTGAGAATCAGCCTGCCCGACCACTGGCCTGAGCCGCCGCCGCTCATGCGCAAACGGTCACCACGAGAGGCCAGGATAACCCGGCGTCCCGACCAGACCGACTGCCCCCCCTGATCCGCACGCAGCCCCAGACCCTCTATGCGCATGGAGCGATACCAATCGGTCAGCAACACCCGCACTGTGGAAGGGGCACTCAAAGGTATCTTCAGCGCCGGAAGCGGTGCCGGTGGTTCCAGGTCGGGATCACCATCCGGCAACAGCGCCTTTAACTGCGCATGACGCTCTTTAGCAGCCTCTGGAGCATCCATACAGGTGGCCAGAAGCTGAACGCGAAGTGCCAATGCCCGCCGCTTAATCGTGCTGCTTCGACTCTGGCCATAGGCCGCATTGCCGGCCAGAAGCGCCTCAACGCACTGACCCTGTGCCGCCAGCTTGGCCCCTTGCAGAAGACTCCATGCGGCCAGAGGCTCTGGGGAACCTTCACCACGCTTCTCAACGGGGAGGCCATCTCCGGTGACGGGCATGCCTGCCAGCAACATCCAGATCAGAAACAGGGATCCCGCTACCCTCGGAAAAGCGTTTCCACCCCTACTCATCGGCTTCCCTCCCGCACCGGTGTGACCTCATCCGCAAGGGGAATCGGATCGGTCAGTTTGCGATTGAGCAGCGTCAGAGGGGACGAAATTGAAAAATCCGGCACCATCACCGGCGGATCTCTCGTCAGGTCGATGGTGGCAGTGCCGTTTACCTGCATCACCTCGGAGATCAATCGCAAGGCTCGCAGACGCACCCGACGGGTGTTGCCGCGAGCCCGAATCAACAGCTGCTCAAAGGTGAGGGTGTCTCTCAGCCGGGTGGAGTTGAGCCCCACCACCTTCATCACCTTCAGTAGCAGTCCGAAGCCGCCATGCAGCTTGGAGAGCCGCATCACCCGACCCTCCCGCACCGTCATGGAGAGATCCGCCTGAAGGGCCTGCTCCAGCTCATGAAGAGAACGACCATGGGTATCCAGATGCAACCGGCCACGACTGCGGCCATCCATTAAAATCGGGGCGCTTTTGCGGTGACTCATGGCCAACAGGCAGGCCACCAGATTGGAGAGGTTGACATCTCGCATATCCAGATCCATCTGCCCGGTTGCCAATCCCGCGTCATCCACCCGCACGCCGCCGCTCAACCCTACCTGGCACACAAGCCCGGCCAAGCCCACCTCCAGGCCAGGCCGACCCTGATCCAGCTCAATGGGGATCGCCTGAGCGGTCAGATCCTCAAAGGGCGGCACGCCATCCACCTTGGCCTGGGAAATGTGCAGCCGCAGCGGAAATGGAATATGGGGCGCACCATCAGGAAACAGCAGCTTTCCGCTCTTGGCCTCGGCCAGAGCTTTGGCAGCAGGGCGCGCCGCCCCCGCTCGAACGGCGCTCTGCTCCGGCGGCGGACGTGTGACGATCAGTTGATCAAGATGGATCGCCGCCCCACTCTTCCCCTGAATGGCCCAAGGAGCTGCGTTCCCGGCGGCCCGCACCGCAAACCCCTTTGGGCCCTGAACGGTAAAGTCCAGAGGATTCACCGTCTCGCCCCGCCAATCCAGTCCGCCATCCAGCCGCCAACCCGCCGCTTCGAAGGCATCGGCCTTCAGCTCAAAACGCAACCGCTCGGGATGCAGAGGCCAATCAAAACTGCCCCGCCTCAAGGAGAGACGGCCACCATCTTGACGCGACAATACAAACGCGACAGGAGCCGCTAAAAGCCCCTTCTCCAACGCCTCAATACGCGTGGAGAGATCCGAAAGGGCGATCTGCTCGGCCGGCGGCTTCTTACCGCCCGGCCCCTGGGCTGCACGGGTGATAAGGCTGGCTTTGTTGAGCTGAACCCGCATGGCACCCAGCATGGGCAGAACCTGATCCGCCGGTTGGGGAATGGTGCCTTGCCATGCCCCCTCTTCCACCCGCACCTGGCCAGAGAGCTGCTCCACCCGCTCCGCCGCCACCCCCAGCAGTTGCCGCAGGCCCGGAATACGATTGGCCAGCGCCCAACCCTTGTTCAGATCCAAGTACGTCGAAGGGTGGGCCAGCTTCCAGGTATAGGTGGACACACCCTTCGGCCCCTGCGCCATGGTCGCCCCACCCTCAAGACGCTGAACCGTGCCGCCGGGAAAACGGATCTCACCGCTGCTGAACTCAAGATGGGCACTCTGGGGCGCGTTGACATCCCATGTGGCATCCAAGCGGGTCAGATCCAGCG
>JADFWT010000065.1 GCA_015233785.1 Magnetococcales bacterium | reverse complement strand
TTGAAAATGGTGGACTTGCCGACATTCGGCAGACCGACAATACCGCACTGAAGAGCCATGCGTTTCACTCCTGAAAAACTGTAAAGAGGGGAATCAACAAAGACCGTACAGACAATATAGTCGATCCAAAGCAAAACCGGACACAAACGGAACAACAGAAAACATTTAAAATAAAAACCTTGAGGGCGCTGCCCTCAAACTCCCGCCGAGGGAGAGGATCTCCCCCGGACCCCCTCGGATGTGATGGGTCGTATCATCAAGATGTTCAGTTTTGTCTTGAACCGACTCTATTTGTGGCGGAAACCACTCGATCTGCCTCTGAAAGCGTGGACCGGCACAGCCTTCGGGTGCTGTCACGGTGCGTACCTTGCACAACGCACCCTGATCTCTGCATCGAGGCTAAAGATACTGAGCTTCCTTCGAGAAAAGCTCCCTGTCGATCCTGTTGATGTGGTTTCCAAGCCAATCGAGAAGAAAGTGATGCATATCCGTCAACACCTGCTTTTTGGCTGATTCAGACTGATCCTCCTTCAGTGCATTGCTGTAATGTTTCGCTCGATCTTCAAAATTGGCGTGTTCTCGAAGGTGCATCTCATAGTCGGAATAGGAGTCCTGATTCATGCGCCCTTCTTCATGGCGAAAATGCAGATAAGTGTAGGAGACAAAACTTCCCAGAATCATTTCAAAATTGCTCTGGTCATTGGTCTCCAGACCGCTTTCCACCATGTTGATCAAACTGTACAAGACAGCATGTTGCAGATCAATATCATCCTGACCAAGCCTGTATTCTTCCGGAAGATCTATCAGAGTATTCATCGTATCCCATCTTTATGTTCGTAACGTTGACAGAGCATTCTCAAGTGACTTACCGTGAGCCATTGTCGAGGGTATCATCTTCGCGTGCCGGATATAAACCCGTCTGTCCCTTGACTGGTAGTCTCCACCAAAAACTCTTCGATTCAAAATAGTTTTCACAGCCAAAACCCTCCAAAAAAAGAGTGCTGTTCCTCCATAACAGCGGCACGCCTCGGTCACTCCAGAGCAGGATTCACACCCCAGGCAACCGATCCGTACAGCGCACCCGATGGAGCAGCCGCCCCTCTCCCCCCAGCCCGACCGGCTACCTGAATGGGATCATAATGGTTTATAGGCGTGTGGCATGGATCATGGTAAAGAAAGTTCTCATTGGCCGTTCCTTCCGGCTGTTTGATACCCTTTGAGTAAAGAAATTCATGAATATCCATTAACCGGCTTCCGGAGAATATCTGGTCAAATTGATATCCTTTAAGCTGGGTCATGCAGGTGCCGCATGAGACAATGACCGTTTTGATATCAAGATAATTGAGCGTGGCAGCCAAACGGTGGAACAGCACTCGGTTTTCTGTTGAAATCTCACGCGCCTTCTTATTGTCACCCGAGGCCCCCTGAGGAAAACCGCAGCAGAGATAGCCTGGAGGAAGAACTGTCTGCACTCCGATATGACGCAGCAGAGCCATGGTAGCCAGAGAGATATCACTAAACAGTCGCTCACAACCGCAGCCAGGAAAATAGAAAACTGACTCCAGACTCTGACTTTGCGTCTGCTCTAAGGGACGAATAATGGGAATGGTCTCCCGGTCCTCAATGTTCAGAGATGCCCGAGATGTTTTACTAGGCAAACGGTCCGCGGGCAAAGGGCGGCGGATAAAGTGGACCACCTGATCGCGTAACGTTGGCGGCTCATTTGTGCTGCGTTGAAAAAATTGATCATTATCCAGACCTGGAAAACGCCGTGCAGACTTATATGCCAGACGCTGGGCATAGTATCCAGTGCGAATAAATCCTGCACGTGCCAACCGAATAGAGCGCGGATCCGTCATAGAGAGAAAGCCAAGGGTCATTCGGCTTGGGAGATTTTTACGCTGCTGGCCTCGACTCTTGAGAATCTCACGCTGGCGCATGGTCACCTTGCCAAAATCAATATCCACCGGGCACGGTTTCACACACTTATGGCAAACCGTACAGTGGTCTGCCACATTATTCATCTCGTCAAAATGGTGAATAGCAATGCCGCGTTTTGTCTGCTCTTCATAAAGAAAAGCTTCGATAATCAATCCTGTGGATAGAATTTTATTGCGCGGTGAATAGAGTAAATTCGCCTGTGGTATATGCGTGGTGCATACCGGTTTGCATTTTCCACAGCGTAGACAGTTGCGCACCATATCATTCAGTGCGCCAAGCTCACTCTCGCGAAGGATCAGCGCCTCCTGCTGCACCAAACGCAGAGAAGGGGTATAGGCATTTGCCAGACCACCGGAACCTGGCATCAGCTTTCCTCGATTGAAACGCCCTTTGGGATCAATATTTTTTTTGTACTCGGCAAATGCTTTGATCTTATCTTCTGAGAGATATTGAAATTTTGTCATGCCAATACCGTGCTCACCTGAGATTTCACCACCAAGTTTGCGCGCTAGAGCCATAATACGGTGGACCATACGATCCGCCTCTTGCAACATATCGTAATCGTTAGAGAAAACAGGAATATTGGTATGAACATTGCCATCCCCAGCGTGCATATGCAGCGCCGCAAACAGCAATCCCGAGCTGATCCGCTCGTAAATTTTCTCCAATGAGCCTCGCACCTTCTCCCAGGCTTCCCCTGCGAATATATGCTTGAAAGAGCGCTCCACCTCTTGCTCATAAGAGATCTGAAGATCTCGCCTGAGTAGAAGCCGAATCAACGGCTCATCCTCTCCTTGAATTTTTCTTAACGCCTTGGCCGGCAAAATATCCTTAAACATCAAGACAGGATCATCCAGATGACCCAAAATTGTTTTCCATTTACTGTGGGTATTCTCAAGAATTCGAAGTGCCGAAGCGCGTTTATCGGATGTGATAGACGCATGTTCAGGAGCCGAAGAGAGATCTTGCGGAAGATCCTTTTCGAAGGCTTCATCTGACAAATAGCTCCGGATGTCCTGGATGATGGCCAACTTATTTTTGATGGCCTGCTCCATATTGATCCGCTCAATCCCCTCACTATACGCTGCTAACTCCTCCAGTGGGATTACAACATCTTCATTGATTTTAAAAGCATTCGTATGGGCGGCAATGGCAGCGGTCCGGGATCGATCCGCCCAAAAACGTTTGCGGGCTTCGGGCGTGACTGCAATAAAACCTTCGCCGTTGCGAGATTGAGCAAGTTCAACCACATGGCGCGAAGCCTCATCTACAGCCTGCTCATCATCTCCCACGATATCGGCCAACAGCACCATTTTCGGTAGTTCGTTATGCTTGGAGCTTTTGACCTCATACCCCACGGCTTGCACATACCGTTCGTCCAAATGCTCCAACCCAGCACATCCAACATCGGGATGTTTATCCAGAAACTGTTTGGTCTCGACTATGGCTGGCACCGCCAAAGAGAGTTCCGCCCCATAGAACTCAAGGCAGACGGTACGAATCTGTTTGGGCATTTGATGGACCACAAAAACCGCACTGGTGACCAGTCCATCGCACCCCTCCTTCTGAATCGCAGGCAGGCCGCCAAGATACTTATTCGTCACATCTTTTCCAAGACCAGGTTTGCGTATCTCCTCAGTGGGAATTGAAAGAGTCGTTGTGATCCCTCGCGGGGTGGTCCCATCAGCTTCGTAGTGAGAAATTCGAAACATGCCCACAGCAAGATCGTGAATCTTGCCCATATTGTGATTCAGTCGCTCCACTTCAAGCCAAGTGCCATCCGGCGTCACCATGCGCCAAGATAGCAGGTTATCCAGTGTGGTGCCCCACAAGACGGCTTTTTTGCCGCCAGCATTCATGGCGATATTTCCACCAATTGTAGACGCACTCCGAGAGGTTGGATCTACCGCAAAGATATAGCCGTCGCGTTCGGCTATCTCGGCCACGCTCAACGTGACCGCTCCGGTTCCAACACGGATGGTACCAACAGGCTCTTTTCGTCCTGGTATGGCCTGCACATCCACTGGACCAATGTGGTTCAATTTTTCTGTATTAATGATCGCTGTTTCGGCATGCAGAGGGATGCCAGACCCGGTGTATCCGGTTCCACCACCGCGTGGAATAATGGTCAACTCCAGTTCAATGCAGCATTGAACGATGGCTGTAACCTCCTCCTCAGAGTCAGGCGTAATCACTACAAAAGGGCACTCCACACGCCAGTCTGTGGCATCCGTCATGTGGGCGACCCGCGCCATACCGCTGAAGTCGATATTATCAGGCCTGGTAATGGTGGCCAGTCGCCGCTCCACATCACCTCTAAGGATCTTGAGGCGGGGAAAGGAGTCTGAAAAAGTCTCTACCGCCGTGCGCGCCTGTTTCGCCAGACGCAAAACCAGAGGGTTGCTCTCGGAGCGCTCTTCAATTTGATCCAACCGTTGATTCAGTGTGTCAAGTAGCGCCCGAAGACGCTTGGGATTATCCAGCAGATCATCCTGAATAAACGGATTTCGCTGCACCATCCACAAATCACCCAACACCTCGAAAAGAAGGCGCGCCGAACGCCCTGTTCGCCGTTTGGCGCGCAGATTGTTCAGAACGCCCCACATCTCCTCCCCGAGAAACCGAAGTACAATTTCCCGATCTGAAAATGAGGTGTAATTATAGGGGATTTCCCGAATATTGATCATTTTTCCGTGATGTTCCATTCGCTGTGCAGAGAGCCCTCTGAAGGCTCATGGTACTACCTGTTCGTTCAACCATTCGAGTGCGAACGAACAGGGAACCAGTGTGGTCCATATCCTATTCATCTACTCCGACTTGAGAATCTTCGGTACACGAGGCGCTCTTAGATGAAAGCTTTCATACATATCGGAGCCAAGAAGCGGAGACAGGTAGATTCTGAATGCATCGGTAACATCGCACCCGGAGGCGTGAATAAATTCGTCCGGCATCACCTTGGTCAGTCCAGCCACAGCCTCAAGAGGCTCAAGACGATACTCCACCGAATATTCGCCTAAACGATGAATGGTCACCGTGCCGTTGACGCCGTGCCATAGAGCAAATTGTGCTGCTTTTTCTCCCACTTCACGCGCCTCACGCTGGTCCACATCTGAGACCACACCAAGAAACGAGCGTTGCAGATAGCCAAACGTATCACCACGGACCCTTTTGATCCCCAGCTCCTTCTTTATGGATCCAGTAAGCAGATCTGCCAAAGCACCAGTTCCAGAAAGCTGTACGTTACCATGGGCATCACGCTCTACGCTCTCCTGGAGTTTGGTCACGATAGGAGCACCGTTTTCATCATGGATCCCTTCAGACACGGCAATCACACAGCGTCCCAAACGATCATGGGTCTGTTTCACCTTCTCAAGAAAATCACCATGATTGAAATCTCGTTCGGGCATATAGATCAGATGGGGACCGTCATCACGGCTCTTACGCCCCAAGGCGGAAGCCGCGGTGAGAAATCCGGCATGACGTCCCATCACAACACCCACGTACACCCCCGGAAGGGCACGATTGTCCAGATTGACCCCTGCAAAAGCACTGGCCACAAAACGCGCAGCAGAGGGATAACCGGGGCAGTGGTCATTGACCATCAGGTCATTATCAATGGTCTTGGGCACATGGATAGCCGTGAGATCATAGTTGGCCTTCTGGGCAAACTGACTGACAATCTTAATGGTGTCCGACGAGTCGTTGCCGCCAATATAGAAAAAATAGCGGACATCATGGGCCTTGAGGGACTTAAAGATCTCCCCACAATAGGCCTCGTCGGGCTTATCTCGGGTGGATCCCAAAGCTGAACTAGGTGTACGGGCCACAAGCTCAAGATTATGGGTGGTCTCCTGGGTCAGGTCTAAAAACGCTTCATCTACAATCCCCTGAACGCCATGCAAGGCACCATAAACACGTTTGACCTGTGGAAATTTTCGCGCCTCCAGGACAACGCCAACCATGGATTGATTAATGACTGCGGTGGGGCCTCCGCCTTGGGCCACCAGAACGTTTCCACGATGCATAGACATGGATTCTCACCTCCTTATTCATTCGGCCTACTGTGACGACTATTGAGCGATGATGGGGATAATTTTCCTCTTTTTAAACGTTTTGTCCAATAATCCCCAGCCCTGGTCCTGACGAAACTGCTCCCAAGCCTCTTCGAGCATCCCATTTAGCGCCGCCTCATCCAACTCCAGTGCTTCGGCAATTTCCTCAACGATTTCCCACTCCTGCTTGGCATCATCAATGCCAAACTCCTGATCAATACGGTGCGCAATGCCCACAAGTTTCAGAGCCTGTTCAAGTTTATTATTCTCCTTGGCCATGCGCGCCAATTGGAAAAATGTCGCCGCCTGTCCCTTATGATCCCGCAGCTCCTGTTTGAGCTTCAACGATGCTCGATAGTGTTCCAAAGCTGCATCATGATCTTGCTGATTCACCTCAATGGTTCCAAGCTGATGGCGAATAAACGCCTCAGAACCCATATCAGGGAATAACTTTCGCAGCTTAAGAGACTCTTCAAAAGCTTTCTTGGCACCCCCCAACTCTCCACGCGTGAAGAGAATATTGCCGATCCACGGCATCACATTGGCAAGACCCAACGGGTTATTGATCTCGCGATCAATGGACTCAGCTTGCTGAAAGCTCTCCAGCGCTGCATCCCTTTTCCCCTCGCGCATATCAAGCGTGCCTAACTGGTGGAGCGTGGCCGACTCTCCGCGTCTGTTTTTGACCTTTCTATCCAGCGCCAGGGCTTTATCCAGCTCCTCACGAGCATCGGCAAGCCGATTCTGCTCCATCAAGATAGCTGCTATCTGATGCCGGGTATTGGCGGTCTCTTCCGGGTGGCTCAGATGTTCCTGAATGGTGGCTACCCTTGCCAATTTTTTCAGGGCGGATGAGAGTTGCCGCTTCTCCATCTCCGCAGTGGCCAGACCATGCCAGGCCATGGCGGCCTCTTCAGTCATCCTGTCGCCCAACAGATCCACCGAGCGCTGAAACCATATCTGTGCCGGTTCTGGCTCTCCAGCGTGAAGATGAGAGAGAGCAATCCAGTTCATCACCGATGGATGCTCAACGCCTTGATCCAACAGGGCCTGATTAACTCGACGCAGATCGTGAAGAAATCCACCAGCCATTAAGATACCATTAAGTGGCTGGGAAGCCTGGAGAGCGCCTTCGTTATCACCTGCCAGCAAAAAATGGTGGCGGGTCTGATAGAGACGCTCCAGGCTATTCTGAGCCTGTAGAGCGGTTGCAGGCCCATGGGGGGCTTGCACCTCCTGCATCAAAACCATGGCCACTTGCCTATGAAGCTCGCTCTGCGCCTGGTCCGACAGCCCCTCATGGGCCATAAAAAGAGAACCCAATGGAGAGGGAAGCTGCACGCCGGCAGAAGCATCCAAATCTCCTGAAGCGTCGTGATCAAAAAGCCAGCCTGCCTCCCGCAGAGCATCAAGTGATGCCACTGTGGTCCCTGTCAATTTAACCAATCTGTTCCATGGAAGAGAGGTGCCGGCCGCAGCACAGATTTGTAGAGCTTCTGACGCCTCATCCGACAGACTTTCAGCGCCATGGGCAATTAATTCGTCTGTTTGAATGGGATCTAATGCATCGGAAGAGGTGCCTAATAGGTATCTCTCAGCCATGCCCATCAAGGCCGGTGCCGATTGGACCAGTGCCTTGATAGGCCCCACTCGGTCCAGATGTAGAGCTCCCATGGTGATTCGCTCCGCAAGCTGCCGATTCTCCATCAGCGACAACACAAAGGCATCTGAACGAATCGGTGCCAACGTCTCTACACGAATGGAAGATACTGCCTTACCCTCATGGGGATAGATGGCCACTCTGGAAGTGATCAAGAGGCGGGATGCACCGGCAAGATGCTGAACCAGCATTTTAACAACTGCTGCAAACAGCGGATCCTGCAGATCACCCGTTTCGGAATCAATATCCTGTTCGAGACCATCGAGAACCAACAAGAAGGTCGCACGGCGGTTCATCAGCTCGATAACCAGTCGCAAACGGTCACCAATGTCAATGTCGCCGTTTAACAGCAGTTGGTGTTCATCATCCATGCCTGCTTGGCGGCATGTCTCCGCAAAGGCTTGCAGCAGACGCGGCGCACTCAGAGGCAGCCCGGGCTGAGAAGAGAGACCCACAACCAACATCTCCGCATCGGCCATTCTCAAGGCCAACCGGGTGGCCATGACGCTTTTTCCGCACCCCGCAGGGCCGGTGAGAAGCATGATTCGATTCTGGTCGGAGCGTAGGAGCCCCAACAGACGATTCTCCTCTTCTAAACGATCCAGCCAACGCCGAGGTATTGCAGGGGAGAGCGCACTGATTCTCTCCAACTTTGGCCGTGGCGTGGCGTTGGGAGGAACCGTAGGGACAGACGGCGTGATATTGAACAAAAGGCCTTGCTGCGAACCAGCATAGAGGAGCGGCAATCCCCAGGCTGGGTCACCATCATTATCCAGCAGTCTCTGCCTTGCGATGGATAGAGCGACATCCATGCGCTCTCCTTCGGCAAGGCGTGCAATCAACTCCGTGGTCAATGATGACTCGGCAAGCTGACGCCCTGGCCGGGGCCAAGAGAGCGCCATGGGCAGACCGGATGCTGTGATCTCGGCACAGAGCAGTGACGTGGCCGCCAGAGGAGGAGCACCGTGGTCCCCAATCCCGGAGATGATAATACACTGGGTTCCACTCCCCTCCAAAAACGCCTTGGCAATCTCTTCACCGCTTCGAAGGTCTGGGGAGCTGTCACCCTCCTCAAAGGCAAGAAAACCACGCTTTTCGCGCACCAAAACCGGCCCAATCAGATGGACCAGTTGGGGTTGAAACGCCTGAGCCGAGGCGCAAATCTCTTCAAACCGGCCTGAAGGAGCCACCCCAATAACGGCAGGACGCTTGGCTGAATCCGCAGTGGCCGCTATGGCTCGCCGCTCCTCAACCCAGTCCAGAGCTGGACCATCGGGAAGGAGGGGCACCACCAGGATGCGCAGTGGGGGAGGGGGGAGCACGGGACAGCATCGCTTCGGCTCACCACCGCTGGTTGCCAGCCTACGAATCCACACCCCCTCTGCCAGACAGAGAGGGGGCATTTTGGGCGGACGGAGAAACTCCCAGGGCAGATGCAATATTTCAGGATCCAACGCGGCAATAAATATCATCAACGGGCGTTTATCCCTGGTGGCCAAGATCTGCTCCCAAACACCAGAGAGGGCAACATTGAATAGCTCAATACCTACGGCGGCCAGGGCATCAGCGGCCATCTCAGGGGATCCCGGCTGTTTGAGATGTTGACGATAGCCATCGACAATATCACGGACCACCGTGATCCGTCTCTCCTCCAATTCAATCTGTTCGCCCAGGGCATGCCCGTCCAAAGTGACATTGATACGCCAGATTCCACGTTGAGCATCGGCTTCAATACGCAGCGTGAGGTGGGTTTCCTGCTGAATCATAAGTGCATCCGTGGTTGAAAGTTACCGTTAGTGATCAGCTCTTGTCGGTGATGCGAAAGATCTGTTCGGTTCGGGCCATGGCCTGCTGGATTATCTCTTCTTCACCTGCAATACGGCGATTCTGCATGATGATTCGTCCCGCCACAATCATCGTATCCACCCCATGCCCGGTGGTGGAATAGACCAAATTGGAGATAAAATCGTGATTGGGGATAACAGCGAGATCATCACGCCTCAAAAGGAGCACGTCCGCCAAATCACCCACCTGAAGGCCGCACCGTGGTCCAAACACCGGCGCGAATCCACCATGCGCAACCCGCCAAGCTTCATCAGCCGGAAGAGCTGTTGGATCATTATTGGCATGCTTTTGAATGAGTGCTAAACTTTTAAGCTCTTGAAACAGATCCAAACTGTTATTGGAAGCAGCGCCATCCGTACCAAGCGCAATGGGAATACCGCGCTCTGCCGCCTTGCCAAAGGGAAACACGCCGCCAACGGCCAATTTCATGTTTGAATTTGGGTTGGTGACCAGCGTGGCTCCACGTTTGGCGATCAGGTCCAACTCCTCCTCATCCAAATGGACACCATGGGCCAATAGGCTCTTCTCGTGGAGCAGCCCCACATCATCCAGATAGAAAGCCGGACGTTTTCCATGCTGTTTAAGGCACTCTGTCACCTCATCAAGCGTCTCAGAGAGGTGAATATGGCACAGAATGCCGTGTTTCCGGGTAAAATCAGCCGTCCAGCGCAGGCTCTCCCGACTCACGGCATAAATGGAGTGAGGCGTGACCGCGTATTGGATACGATCCGAAAAATCCTGCACCTCATCCAGCCTGGCCTCCGCCAACTGCTGGCACTGCGACGCTTGGTCAACCCCAAGCACGTCAATCATTTCGGAGCCGATGCCAGCCCTTAGCCCCATCTCTTCAACTGCTCGTGCCCGTCCCTGAAAATACCAATACATATCCTGAAACAGTACTGTTCCAGATCGAATCATCTCCAGACAGGCCAGTTTTGTTCCCCAGTAGACATCCTCTTCAGAGAGGCGTGCCTCCACCGGCCAGATGCGCTCTTTCAACCACGCCTTGAGGGGCATGTCATCACCATAACCGCGAAACAGCGTCATCGCAGCATGGGTATGACCATTCACCAACCCAGGCACCACAGCCATCCCTTTGGCGTCCAGTCGTTGGTCACCCTCGCGATGGACCACATGGGTACCAATCTCCTGAATTAGCCCCTCATCTAGCCGTAGAGTGATCAACCCTTGGTTGGGAAGCCAGGCATTTTCAATGGTTAGGGGGGTCATGCGATTTCAGGCGCTGGGGCAAGATGAACCAGAAGCGCCTCCACAAGACGCAACATCACAGCCTGATTGTCTCGAACCTGCTGCTTGAAGGCCTCAAAGCTAAGGACATCGCCAGCCACACCGTTGGCATAGTTATCCACCATGCAGATGGCGGCGTAGGGAAGCTCCAACTCGGTGGCCAGCGTAGACTCCGAAGCAACCGTCATACCCACCAGATGGGTATGGGATTGCATCATGCGAATCTCAGCCGGCGTTTCAAAGCGAGGTCCGACACTCTGCCAATAGACTCCACCATCAACAGGTTCCACCTCTTCGATCCCCTGAAAGGCCGCCATAACCTGCGCCCGCCATTGGGGGTCAAATCCCGGAACGCAGTGGCCTCTTGCATCGTCATACAGAGTAGGCGGTGGCTGCATACTGAGAAAGTCGTCCGGAACGACCAAAGCTCCAGGTGCCAACTCAGGACGCATACTACCCACAGAGCCAATGGCCAGTACGCGTTCTACACCGATCTCTTGCAGTGCCGTAAGATTGGCCCGGTGATTAATAAGGTGCGGAGGTGTATACGACGCCACGCCATGACGCTGAAGAAAAACCCAACGATCCGAGACCCGAAGCTGCACATCCCCGTAGGCAGTCTGCACCGTGCGCTCAGGGAGCGTGCGAAAATGGTCGCTCTCCAGAAGAGAGGTGCCGCCAATCAGCGCCATAGGAGCTGCTTTCATACCCTGCGCCCTACCAGACTTTCCACTGCTCATCGTCCGACTTGCCCGGTTCCGTGTTGTGAGTCGGGACGGGGGCTGTCTTGCGTTTGGTAGGATCTTCCTCGAACATCCCTTTCCACCAATCCCTGTCTTCCGGGGTGAAATTAATCTCAGGCGGCTTGCGCTTGGGCTTGTTTTTGAAGGTGTTCACAAAGCGCTGCATGTAACCGAGATCTTCCTTGGAATCCATACCTTCAACACTATCGGCTTCCGAGATTCCCTGTACTTCCCGGTTATCCCTCCAGAATTTCCAGCGATCCTTTTTCCACACCTTCCACCAGGCGATATCATCCTTCTCATTAAGCGGGGTCTGGGTGGTTTGAGCGGCCTCTGCGGCATCAAGCTCTTTCCGATCCGCGCCCCATAGGCGCTTCCAGAATCCCGGCTTTTTAGCAGCATCTGCCAGCCCAATATCATCATCGCCCCAGATCCGCTTCCATACACTGGGATCTTTCATCGCCTCAGGAAGATTGGTGGGGTCAATCAGCTCATCCTCAAAATTACGACTGATATGGCGCACCACGCCGCCCGAGTCAAACTCAAGCTCTAACGTATTGAAAGCACGTGCGTAAACCACCTGCAAATCTTTGTAACTCCGATCCTGAATATAGAGCCAGCGGGTGCTTTGAAAAGGATTGATGTGGGTGGGTGGGCCGAGCAGTTCCAGAACCTCGTCATGGGTGGTGACATCTACTACAATCTGTTCCACAAGCTCCGGCTTGATTATACTGCCCTTCTCATGCACCACCGCCTGACAGGCCGCCAGCATCAATGCCGCCATGATGGCCAGGATAGTGCGCCACGGATGAAATGGATTGGATCGGATCATGGATCTCCCTGATTCACAACTCCGGGGGTCGGTCGGCGATGGAGGCAAATGCCCCATCCATCTCTTTATGATAACTCCCTAGGTAGGCGAGAGAAAAGCTCCCATGTTTTCATTAAAACGGATCGTTCAAGAAAAACAGCAAAAAAAAGAGCTTCGCAAGAGAGGCTCTGCGCTCCATGCCGAACTGATTGATCGGGTATTGCCCATCACATCAGATGGGCGTCTGGGCATTGAAGACGGCTTTGAATTGCGATTTGAAGTGTTGGTTCTCCTGGTCTCATCTATGTTAATACGACTGCACCAGATTGGGAAAAAAGAGCTTGCAGCCACGCTCTGGGAGATTACATTTGAGGGATTTGACCATAGTCTTCGCCAGCAGGGCGTCACCGACATGGCCATCGGCAAACGGATGAGAAAGCTGCTTTTGCACGCCACAGGGCGACGAACCGCCTACATTGAAGCCATGGAGAAGAGCGACATTGTGGCCCTTGAAGAGGCAATCCAGCGTAATGTACTCAGTGGGGCCTCTAAGGATGTCAAAGACCCCATGCCGTCGCTTCTCGAAGCGATACGGGCGGTGGACCAGATTCCCCTTTGATCCCGCTGCTGCGATCCGAGACAATCCTAACCAGACCGTTTGGCAACCGGGCAGAAACAATCTCTGCATCCTAGCCCCGATTCGAGCTGAAAGCCCATCACCCCAGGAGATCCCATGAACAAACTGACCATTGATAATTATGACCTCTCCGGTAAACGCGTTTTTATCCGGGTGGATTTCAATGTTCCTCTTAATGCAAAGGGCGGTGTCCGCGAAGATACCCGTATCCGGCGCGCTGTTCCCACCATTCAGGCGGTCATTGATAAGGGCGGACGGGTGATCCTTGCCTCCCACATGGGACGCCCCAAGGGGAAAGTGATGCCGGAGCTCTCCATGAAACCGGCGGCAGAGCGTTTGGCGGAGCTGTTGGATAAACCGGTAAAGCTGGCCCCGGATTGTATTGGCCCCGAAGTGGTGGCCATGAGCCATGCGCTTCAGGCCGGTGAGGTGATGATGCTGGAGAATGTGCGCTTTCACGCCGGAGAGACCAGCAATGATCCCGAGCTGGCCAAGGGCTTTGCCGAGCTGGCCGATGTCGTGGTCAACGACGCATTTGGAACCGCCCACCGGGCTCACGCCTCCAATGTGGGCATCTCCTCCCTGGTTCAACCCGCCTTGGCAGGTCGACTGATGGCCAGCGAAATCAACTACTTCAACCGGGCCATGACCGCACCGGAGCGTCCGGTTACAGCCATTCTCGGCGGCTCCAAGGTCTCCACCAAGATCAGTGTCATTGAGGCACTGCTGGACAAAGTGGATAAGATCATCATCGGTGGTGGCATGGCCTTTTCATTTATCAAGGCCCAGGGCGGTTCGGTGGGCGACTCATTGGTAGAGACCGAGATGCTGGATGTGGCCAAACGCGCCCTCTCCCAGGCCAAAGCGAAGGGGGTAGAGCTGCTATTGCCGGTGGATGCGGTCGCCGCGTCGGCCTT
>JADFWT010000064.1 GCA_015233785.1 Magnetococcales bacterium | reverse complement strand
TTCCGCCACGGCGGTGAAGGGTACGCCTGAGGAGAGTCGTCGTGTAGAGGTGCGCATGGAGTTTCGTGCTATCGGCGATGAGCAAGCCTATCAGCCGGTGGTGGATATGCCCTTGGGCAAGTGTGCCATTCGCCTGATTGATGCCAAAGAGCCGCCGGATGGGGTGGGGGCAAAACAGGCGGCGGTGCGCAAGCGGGAGGAGGCTGCCAAGCGTGATGCGGCCATCCAGAAAGCAGCCGATACGGCAGCCCGGGCGGCGGCTGACAAGGCCGCGGCCAAAAAGGCCCGAATCGATGCACGAAAGGCGGCTGAGAAGGCTGCTGCTCAGAGGGCGGCCAGTCGACGTTCCGCTCGAAAGCAGGCCATCATCAAAAAGGGGTTGGTCAGCAAACCGGCCGGGGAGCGTATCGATAAGCGGCGCTCCGGTTATGGCGTGCGCGTGGTGGATGACAAAGTACGGGTGATCAATGAGCAGGTGGTCAATGACTCCCAGAAGGCGGCCCACAAGATGCAGAAGTTAATTCAGGAGCAGGTACGGCGCAACCGTACGCGCCAGAAATCCCAGGAAAAGCGTGCTGAATAGCGGGTCAAGTGGGGTTTGATATGTTGGAGCATGAACCTTGGATTCGTCTCTCACTCTTTTTGGGGGTGTTGCTGGTGGTGATGGGGCTGGAGCTGCGCTGGCCGCGTCGAAAGCTGGTGATGTCCCGTTGGCGTCGTTGGAGGAGCAATCTTGGGCTGGTGGTGTTGAATGGTCTGTTGGTGCGATTGATTCTTCCGGTGGCCGCGGTGGCGCTGGCGGTTCGGACCCAGGAGGCAGGTTGGGGTTTATTCTCCTGGCTGGATTGGCCTGGCTGGTTGGAGATGGTGCTGGCCGTGGTACTGCTGGATCTGGCCATCTACTTGCAGCATGTGTTGTTTCACGCGGCTCCGGCTTGCTGGCGGCTGCATATGGTTCACCATGTGGATTGCGACTACGATGTCACCACTGGGCTGCGTTTTCATCCCATTGAGATTCTGCTCTCCATGCTGATCAAGCTGACGCTGGTGACGGCCTTGGCTCCGCCCCCGGAGGCTGTTCTTCTTTTTGAAGTGATCCTCAACGGCATGGCCATGTTCAACCATGGAAATTTTCGGATCAAGCCTGTTCTGGACCGAAAATTGCGTCTCTTATTAGTCACTCCTGACATGCACCGAGTCCACCACTCAGTGGTTCCCGGTGAAGCCAACAGCAACTTTGGCTTTAATCTGTCGCTATGGGATCGGTTGTTCGGAACGTACCGTGCCCAGCCAAAGTTAGGGCATGAGAAGATGGAGATTGGGGTGTCCAACATTGGTTTCGGTAAGGGGGTGACCTTTTTGGAGGCGTTGAAGCTCCCCTTTGTGATTTCGGATCTTGGGGCGTATCCGATTCAAAAGCGGAATTTTGGCGATTCGGATTAGGCTTTGGCGGCCTGTCTGGTCAGATAGCGTCGATGCATGAAGTACAGCACCATAGCCGCTTCCAACTGCACGATGATCAGGCCGATGAGTCGTAATAGCGGAAAATAGTCTCCCTGATGCATGTGGCTGGAGACTGTGCTGGCCAATGCCGGGGACAGGAGTAACAGGTTCACCAGATTAAGCGCAATGGCGGCAACCCCCAGTGTCCAGCCTCGGCCGCCGACAAAGGCGGCCAGAACAGCGGAGATGGTGGTTAGATACCAACCCATTACCGGAACCTGTATGGCAGCTACGGCCATAAGAATGGCAGCTGCTCCCAACACGATCATGACGGTTTTCCTTCGTTAAGATGGTGGATGATGCCCCCAGCTCATGCTCTTGGGGAATCCTAGCATGATGACGGTAGGATTGACCATTGAGTGCGTTTGAAGCGGAGAATGTGAATCATTGTTCAAACATCGTTTGAAATTGGCGCTCAGAGTTTCTAAACTATCACACTCCACCTGTTTGGAATGAAAGACGTTAACAAAGGCAAGGCGTGCCCAGTATGAGCGGAACTCACATGGATGAAGATCTCTGCCGACACCTGTTTGATCGACTACCGGATGGTTTGTTGATCCACCGGAGCGATCAAATTCTGTTTGCAAACGATAACCTTGTGCGGCTTTCGGGCCTTGAAGGCATGGAGGAGCTGTTGAATCGCTCCCTCAGCTCACTTCTGCACCCGGAGTCACGGGTGGCGCTGGAGCAGTTCCCCAAGCTTCTTAAAGAGGAGGCTCAGGACGGGAACCCGACGCTGGAGATGAAGCTCGCTCAGCCTGGGCGCAAATCGGTAGCCGTGGAGATGGCCTTCTCCAAGGTGAGCTATCAGGGGGAAGAGGCGATCTTCTCGGTGGTGCGCGATATCACCCGCCGTAAAGAGGAGGAGGCGCAGATTCGCCATCAGGCCAATTATGACCCTCTCACCGGATTGCCCAACCGGGCGCTATTCCTCGACCGTCTGACCCACGACCTGAAACGCGCCAAGCGTACCAAAAGCCGAACGGCATTGATGTTTATTGATCTGGATCGCTTTAAGTGGGTCAACGATACCTTGGGTCACTCGGCGGGGGATCAACTGCTCAAGGAGGTCTCGGAGCGGTTGCTGGAGTGTCATCGTAAATCGGATACTGTGGCACGACTTGGTGGTGATGAGTTTACGGTGATTCTGCCGGATATGGCCAAGGGGCCGTTTGCCGAGCGGGTAGCCGGGCAGATTCTGGAGGCGTTGGCCAGACCGTTTATGCTGGCTGGACAAGAGGCGTTTATTTCCGGTTCGGTGGGCATCACGATCTTTCCTGACGATGCCGACAATGTAGCCGACCTTCTGAAAAATGCTGACAGCGCCATGTATCGCGCCAAGAGCGACGGGCGTAACGCCTATCGCTTCTTCACGCCGGACATGCATGCCGAGGCCCAGGAGCGCATGGAGCTTGAGAAGGATCTGCACAAGGCGCTGGGGCGTGGTGAGTTGGTGATCCACTATCAGCCCATTGTTGATCTGGATACCTACGAGGTGAAGGGAGCCGAGGCGTTATTGCGCTGGCACCATCCCAAGCGGGGCAATGTGGCCCCGGATGTGTTTGTCCAGGTGGCCGAGGAGATCAGCCTGATTGGTCCTATTACCGAGTGGGCATTGGAAGAGGTGTGTGCTAAGAATCGTCAGTGGCGGGATGAGTTTGGTCTTGAGTCGCTTTTCATCTCGGTCAACCTCACCTGCACCCGCTGCCGGGATCTCACCATTGATGAGAAGATTCCCCATATTCTGGAGAAGACCGGCCTGCCGGCCGATGGTCTGCGGCTTGAAATCACCGAGAACATCATCATGGAGGAGGAGGATCGCGCCATGTCGATGCTTTCGCACCTTGTCCATCAGGGGGTGGCGCTCTGGTTGGATGATTTTGGCACCGGTTTCTCTTCGCTCAGCGTGTTGAAGAAACTCCCGGTAGCCGGAGTGAAGGTGGATCGTATTTTTGTCGCTGAGGCGATGAATGATCGGGAGGCTTCGGTGTTGGTGGAGGCGATTATCTCTCTGGCCAACAGTCTCAACCGTGATGTCATTGGCGAAGGGGTGGAAGGGATGGATCAGGCGCTCTATCTGCGTGAGCGGGGTTGCCATCTGGCCCAGGGATACTACTTCGGCAAGCCTATGGCCCACGAGGAGTTTGAGTATTATCTCAAGGAGCACATTGCCGATCGCAAGCAATCCTCCGACTAATCTCGATGATGTTTGCCATCATTGAGGGGGGACGGCTACACCGTTTCCCATCATCAATCGTTCAATTCATCATGAATCATATGGAATTGTTATCCCGTTTCGTGTCACGATAGGGGCATCGTCAAGGGAATAGGGGGCGTAGTGGATCAATTATGCGCGATTGATGTCCATCGGGCCGATGGAAAAAAGGGTTGAATGGTGCGACCTCTCTTTAATGCAGTCAACACCATGGCCATGACGCTTGGGCTAGCTTTTCTGATTCTGGGCATTACGCCGTTCGTCCAGTCGCAGAGTAGCGATGCCTGGTATGCGGGGGATGGTGTCATTGTGTCGTCCGAGCTTATGCCGGGGACCACGCTTTTTGGCTGGGTTCTGACCCACCGGGTGCGTGTGGTCTATCGGTATAAAACGCGCAACGGCAAGCATTTCGATAGCTCGCACTTGGAGTTCGGTATCGGTGGTCACTCCTATCTGATTCGGTCATTTGCTGAGCGGGTGGTGCATCGCTATCCAGAGGGCAAACCAATCCGAGCCTACTACAATCCCGGTCAACCCAATAGCGCCGTATTGGAGCGTGGCCCCTCCATGGGGGGTAGCATGATCTGGATGGTGTTTGGCGTGCTCTTTTTGGGGGCGTCGGTGTTTATCCGCTTTCCCGAGTCCGAATAACCCCTCTCCCTAAGCAGGCTGTCCGCCAATAGGGAGGTGCGTCGTCATCCTATCCTGTAGACGGAAGATATCTCGTCGTTTCTACCTGTAGACAGAAAATGTGTCATCATGCTGCCATGGGAGGTTTGTTTGGGGGGGCGGGCAAGGGGGCTACTTTGGGGCGGCTTTTTTCATCATGACGCTGCCATCCCAGGTGCGAAAAATCACCTTGCGACTCTGTTCACCACCGACATTTTGGGCAATGATGGGGATGCGATGCTCATTCAGCAGATCCCGTCCTGCTTCAATATTGCGCTCGCCGATGTTCAGCATGCCACCGCTGTTTTGAATGACGGCCCCACCACCGAACACCTTGGCTTGCAAGCGTTTTTTATTGCAACCAAGCGCTTCCAGATTCTCCACCAGCTTGTTGATGGCGATATTGCCGAACTTGGGCGAAGGGAGTCCGTCACCATTCCAAAGCGGGAGCTTGTAGTGGTTCATGCCTCCCTTTTTGGTGGAAGGATCCCACAGACACACCGCGATACAGGAGCCGAGAATGGTGGTGATAACGTTATCTCCATCCTTGGCGTAGAGCGCACCGGGCAGTAGAAAGTGGGTCTTCGGATTTTCCCCTGTCCCTGACATTTAGAACGCCTCGGCGTCGTCGCCGTCGTCAAAGAAGAATTCATTGCCGTCCACCGAAAAGGCGTCGGCATCAACATCCATCTCCACCTCAGGCACTGTGATGATAAAGGTACATCCGGGGGTGTCGCCCTGATTGTTGTTCATGGAAATAGAGCCGCCCATCAGGTCAATGGCAGCCTTGACGATGCTGAGTCCTAATCCGTGGCCTTTATGGCTTTTGGTTACCCCTGCTTCCATTTGGGTAAAACGATCAAAGATACGGTCAATATTGGCCGGGTCGATGCCGGTGCCGGTATCCTTGATGGTGATGCGTAGCTGGCTATCCACCAGATCGGCCAGTATCTCCACTTCGCCATCTTGATGGTTGAATTCAATGGCGTTGGAGAGAAGATTGCCGAACACCTGATGGATTTTATCCGAGTCGGTTTTAAAGAGCAGTTTCTCCCCTTCCGGACGGTTGGGGGCGAATTGGGTGACGATGCCTTTTTCAGCAGCAATATGTTTGAAAGAGTCAATCGTGTCGGCAATCACCGTGTCGATATCCACCATGGAGATCTGCATTTCGGTTTCGCCGGACTCCAACTCTGCTGCCATAAAGATATTACGCAGTTGAAAATCGAGGCTGAATGCTTCGGAGTAGATGCTGCTGGCAACCATCTCCACCATGTTGGGGTCCGAAGCGATGGAGCCGAGTTGTTGGGAGAGCCCCAGGATCGAAGTCAACGGGTTGTTTATCTCATTTTTCATATGAGAAACAAAGTTGCTCTTGACCTGCTCAGAAGATTCAAGTTTTTTATTGACAGCCTCAAGTTTTTTTGTCACCATCTTTACGTCATACAGCGCCTGTTTGGTTTGATCAAAGCGCAGTTTCAGTTCGGCGATCAGGGCGTCATCGGTAATCGTAATGGAGCTCATTGTCACACTCTCCCGTAGGGACTCATAAACCAGTCCCAAATACTACAGCACATCGGGGGGGCTGATCCAGAGAATCTGTGAATTTCTATGCACATGATGCGCCATTGTGGCAGGGAACCTATACATGGTGATTGAACGTATTGTCTCTGGTGGCCAAACCGGCGTGGATCGTGCGGCGTTGGATTTTGCACTGGAGCGTCATATTCCCTGTGGTGGCTGGTGTCCATCCGGAAGAAGAGCCATGGATGGTCCCATTCCACCGCACTATCCGTTACAGGAGACACCTTCTCGCGCCTATAGCCAGCGCACTGGCTGGAACGTTCGCGATTCCGACGGAACCTTGATTATTGGTTTTGGTGGGCCTTTGAGTGGCGGCACAGCATTGACGCTGCGTGTGGCGGAGAAACAGGGCAAACCCTGCAAGGTGGTCAGTCTCAACCTGACCATGGATCCCAACTGTGTGCTCAACTGGGTGTTGGCTGTTGGCATTAAGACGCTCAACGTGGCCGGACCTCGGGAAGATGCCGACCTCCGTGTTTATCAGCGGGCGCGGAATTTCCTGCGGGCACTGGAGCTACAGCCGCCGCCTCTATAGAGCCTTTCCGAGCAGCCGTCTGGTTACGGCTTCTCAACCGTTTTTTCAGCGTAGCGCATGGTCTGTCGGACGGCTTTCAAGACCATCTTTTTAAGATGAACCTGAGAGACGACCATCCCCTCCTGCATGAGCATCGGTATCTTCTTAAGGCTCTTGCGCCCCACGGGTGTCTGATAGAATGCGTTGATTTGGCGCAACTCATCCGGTGTGAAGTGGCGATCATAGAGCAGGGAAAATTGACGGGTGAGCATGGCCTCATTCTCATTGAGCCCACGCATAACATTTGTTCTGAGATTCTGGAGTATGGCATTGATCTGTTCTTTTGTGATGTCGGGATAATCTTTTTTCAGTGCTCTCACCATGGCTGCGGTTCGCTGTTTGAGCGTCATGCCTACAGCCATTTTGATGGTCTCAATCCCCTTGCTCAGCCGCATCATCTCAATCGCCTCGGGGGAGGGGATGCTCTCGGAGGAGGGATTGGTCTCGGTGGCAGACAATGGGGAGGCCACTGGAACGGCCATTATCAATGCAAAAACTGTCACGATCATGATCCGAGATAACCTGTGACCACCACTTTGCAAGCGGTAATATATGCTTTGTATGGTGTTCATTTCGATTACCTCATGTTTAAGTTTTCGATAGCCTATGTTTAATTTTACGCCCTTCGTTAAGAGGCTGTCACGGATGTTGAGGTGCACGCCACGATATCCGGCATGGTCATGGTGTGATTAATAGATGTGTTTGAAAGGAAGCACCTCGACGCTCTGGTAGGTTCCGTTCAACATATAGGGATCGGTTTCCGCCCAGAAAGTGGCCGATTCCTGGGAGTCGAACTCGGCAACAATCAGGCTGCCGGAGAAACCATCTTCGGGTTTTTCGCCTTTGGGAAATGGGCCGGCAATCAGTAGACGATCCTGCTGCTCCAGTATGCGCAGCCGCTCGCGGTGCTCCAATCGGCTGGCCAGACGTAACGCCAGACTATTAGGAGCATCCTTGCAGATGATGGCATAGTACACGGCAGTTCTCCTTGTATATGGATGTGAATCGATGTCGGGAAATTTCGGCGTGGATCGCCATTGAAGGAGATCAAGCGGGCATGTAAAAAACCGGCTGGGGCCGGGTGGTGTCTTGCAACGTGCGGTGAACGTGGTATAAACCAACGAACGCCATTTTAAATAAGCATAAGCGCACGGGTGACGCCATGGATGAGAACATCCAACGACAATTTACCGCTATTGAGGAGACATTGGATCTCCTGAGGGGGCGGCTTTGACTATGATCAGGGTAAGAAACGCCTCCTGGAACTGGAAGAGCTGAGCAACGATCCCGAATTGTGGAACGATGCCGATAAGGCGCGGGAGGTGTTGCAGGAGAAAACCCGCCTGGAGAAGACCATTGTTGAATGGGATGATCTCTCCAAGGAGTTGGCCGATGGGCGAGAGCTCTACGAAATGGCCGAAGAGGAGGGGGATGACGACGTTCTCAAAGAGGTGGAGGGGCAGACCCAAAACCTGATGAAGCGCGTCGCCGACCTGGAGTTGCAACGGATGCTGTCCGGCGAGGCGGATATCAACGACGCCTTTGTGGAGATCCACCCTGGCGCGGGCGGTACCGAGTCCCAGGATTGGGCCGAGATGCTGCTGCGTATGTATCTGCGTTGGTGCGATAGCCACGGATACAAAACCGAAGTGATCGAATATCAGCCCGGCGACGAAGCGGGTTGCAAGTCGGCCACCGTTCGGGTAGCGGGTGAGTTCGCTTATGGCTATCTGAAAACCGAAGGGGGTATTCATCGGCTGGTACGCATCAGCCCGTTTGACTCTTCGGCCCGGCGTCACACCTCTTTCAGCTCGGTCTATGTCTATCCAAAGATTGACGACAATATTGAGATCGAGATCAACGACAAGGATCTGCGTATCGACACCTACCGCGCCTCCGGGGCCGGTGGACAGCACGTCAACAAGACCAACTCTGCCATTCGTATTACCCACAACCCCACCAATATTGTCGTGCAGTGCCAGAATGGCCGCTCTCAGCATCGCAATAAAGACGAAGCGATGAAAATGCTTCGGGCGCGTCTCTATCAGGTGGAGTTGGAGAAGCGGGCCGCCGAGGCGCAGAGCGTCAATGATGCCAAGTCCGACATCGGTTGGGGGCATCAGATTCGCTCCTATGTGCTGCACCCCTATCGGATGGTGAAGGATCTGCGAACCGGTGTTGAGACCGGTAATACCGATGCGGTGTTGGATGGCGATCTGGATGACTTTATCAAAGGCGCCCTGGCTCAAGGGGTGGTGTAAAATCAACAGCAAGAGACAGCTCGGAATATAAGACGCGCTATGGCACAGCAAGATAATCAAATCATCCAATCTCGCAAAACCAAGCTCGAAGCCATCCGGGAGCAGGGGGTTAATCCCTATCCCAACGACTTCAAGCCGGAAAACACCCTGGCCTGGATTCGGGAGAACTTCGACGCCATTGAAGAGGCAGAGGCGCTGGCCAAGGTGTCGGTGAAGGTGGCTGGTCGTTTGATGTTGCTGCGTAATTTCGGCAAGCTTACCTTTGCCCAGATGCGTGACGCCACCGGTGCCTTGCAGATTGCCGCCGCACGGGATGAGATCGGGGCGGACCTCTATCGAAACCTGTTTCGCAAGATCGAAGTGGGGGATATCCTCGGCGTTACCGGCCACCTGTTTCGCACCAAAAAGGGAGAGCTGACCATCCGTGTGGAGACCTTTCAACTGCTCACCAAGGCGGTGCGTCCCCTGCCGGAGAAGTTTCATGGTCTGGAAGATCGCGAGATGCGTTACCGCCAGCGCTATGTCGATCTGATCGTCAACCCTGAGGTGCGGGCTCTGTTCCAGGATCGCTCCACCATCATCCGCCTGATTCGCACCTATATGGAGGAGCTTGGCTTCCTGGAGGTGGAGACGCCGATGATGCATCCGATTCCCGGCGGTGCGGTGGCACGACCTTTCATTACCCATCATAACGCCCTGGGAACCGATCTCTATCTGCGCATTGCCCCGGAACTCTACCTCAAGCGGCTGATCGTCGGTGGATTCGACAAGGTGTTCGAGATCAATCGCAACTTTCGTAACGAGGGGCTTTCGGTACGGCACAACCCTGAATTCACCATGATGGAGTTCTACCAAGCCTACGCCGACTATCGTGACCTGATGCGCCTGACGGAGAATCTTCTATTCCATGTGGCCCAGCAGGTGAAGGGTGCAGGCCAATTCGAGTGGAACGGCCAGAAACTGGATTTCACCCCGCCGTGGGAGCGTCTCACCCTGGAAGAGTCTTTGGTGAAATATGCCGATGCCGATGCCCTGCAGCTCACTACAGAAGCGGGTCTGGAGGCGTTTGCCAAAGAGCGGGAGGTGTATCTGGATCCCAAGTGGGATGCGGGCAAGAAGCTTCTGGAGCTGTTCGAGGCGCTGGTGGAGAAGCAGCTTATTCAGCCCACCTTCATCATCGACTACCCGGTTTCGGTATCGCCCCTGGCCCGCAGCTCCGATGATCGCCCGGAGATCACCGAGCGTTTTGAGCTGTTTATCGGTGGCTGGGAGATTGCCAATGCCTTTTCGGAGCTGAATGACCCTGAAGATCAAGCGGCCCGTTTCAGAGCCCAGGTGGATGCCAAGGATGCCGGAGATCTGGAGGCGATGCATTTTGATGACGACTACATCTGCGCCCTGGAGCACGGCATGCCGCCTACCGGCGGCGAGGGGATCGGCATCGACCGGCTGGTGATGCTGCTGACCGACTCCACGGCCATCCGTGATGTGCTGCTCTTTCCGCAGTTGAAACCCCGAGGCTAGCCGATGTTTCTGGACCGCTACGAGTGGATGGTGGGGCTGCGCTATCTGCGTGCCAAACGCTCTCAGCACTTTATCAGCGTCATTACCTTTCTCTCCATGGGCGGTATCGCCTTGGGGGTGGCGGCGTTGATTGTGGTGTTGGCGGTGATGACCGGCTTTAAGGAGGAGCTGCAACAGCAGATTCTTGGCGTCACCAGTCATGTCGTGGTGCAGGAGTATGGCGGGCGCATGGCTCACTATCCCCAGGTGTTGGACCAGGTTAACGATACCAAGGGCGTGGAGGCGGCTGCCCCCTATATTCTGGAGCATGTGATGGTGTCTACCCAGCGTAAGGCCGCAGGGGTGGTATTGCGCGGCGTGCTGCCCACCCTGGATAAGGAGGTTTCGGCGCTGCACTCGAACCTCACTGTGGGATCGCTGGAGGAGATGGGGGGCTTTGGGTTGATTCTGGGGAAAAACCTGGCGTTGACGCTGGGGGTGACCTATGGCGACCGGGTGACGGTGATCGCTCCTATGGGGAGTGTTACGGCGGTGGGAACTCTGCCGCGCATGAAGCGTTTCAAAGTAGCGGGCATCTTCGACTCGGGTATGTACGAGTATGACAAGACCCTGGTCTATATCCATATGGACGATGCGCAGAAGTTTTTCCGCTATCGGGACGAGGTGACCGGCATTGAGGTGCGTACCAGCCATCCTGATATTGCCACCACGGTGCGCAAACAGATTCAGCGCAAGCTGGGTGGCTACTGGGTCACTGACTGGATGCAGATGAACCGCAACTTTTTCCGTGCTCTACAGGTGGAGAAGGCGGCCATGTTTATCATCCTGCTGTTGGTAGTGGTGGTGGCGGCTTTCAATATTGTCTCCAGCCTGATCATGGTGGTGATGGAGAAGGGGCGCGATATTGCCGTTCTCAAGACCATGGGTGCTACCGGTAGCGGTATCATGAAAATCTTCATGATAAACGGCGGTATCATCGGCTTGGTCGGGGCCTCCATGGGGCTACTGTTGGGGCTGCTGCTGGCGTTCAATCTGGAGGCGGCCATCGGCTCCATCGAGAAGACCTTTGGTATCAAAGTACTGCCGGAGGATGTCTACTTTATCGATCATCTCCCCTCTCAGGTTGAGAGCAGTGATGTACTCTGGATCACCTTGATGAGTTTGGCGATCAGTCTCTTGGCGACGCTTTATCCGGCCTGGCGTGCAGCGCGGGTGGATCCGGTAGAGGCGCTGCGTCATGACTGATTCAGAGGCGGCCAGGGCGGTGGATATCATTGCAGGGCAGGATGGAGAGCAGCCGGTGTTGCTGGAGGCCCAGGCACTGGTGAAGAGCTTTAAGACCCCGGCCCAGACCCTCACCGTGCTGCACAGCGTCGATCTGACCCTGAAGCGGGGAGAGATGGTGGGTTTGCTGGGGGTTTCCGGGGTGGGAAAAAGCACCCTGATCCAGATTCTTGGGGGGCTGGACCACCCTACATCCGGCAAGGTTTTGCTGGATGGTGCTTCAATTTTTGACCTCTCTGAGCGCAAACGGGCGGCACTGCGCAATCGTCGAGTGGGATTTATTTACCAGTCCCATAGGCTGCTGCCGGAGTTCAGCGCTCTGGAGAATGTCGCCATTCCGTTGATGATTGGTCGCATGTCCCGGCGTAAGGCGATGGATCGTGCCCGTAGCGCCCTGAACGATGTTGGATTGGAGAAGCGCGCCGATCACAAGCCTGGACAGCTCTCCGGCGGGGAGCAGCAGCGGGTGGCCATCGCTCGGGCCATGGTCACCGAGCCGGATCTTCTGCTGGCGGATGAACCCACCGGAAATCTTGATCAGAAGACCGCTCGTAACGTTTTCGATATGATGTTGGACCTTAACCAGCGCCATCACCTCTCCTGTCTGATGGTGACCCACAACCCGGAGTTGGCCAACGATCTGGATCGTCAACTCTTTCTGGATCGTGGTACCTTGCGTCCGGCTACGGAGGCCGAGACGCAGGCGGAAGGTTAACCCTGTCTGGACTCTGTTGGAACCTTCGAATTGACGCAGCTGATCATGCAAAAAAATCACCAGACATGCCGCTATGACTGCCCGAGAGTCTCTTGACATGGTATACAATGTCGATCTTATGTTGAGGTCTGGCATAACGAGGAGCAGAGCTTGCCGATGAACTATGAGGAGCAGCGCAGGGATGCAAAAATCCTGATCGTCGATGATCAGGCTGCCAACGTGAAACTGCTGGAGAAGGTGTTGCGTGGTGCCGGATATCGGGAGGTGCAGGGCTGTACGGATCCCCGGGAAGGGGTGCGTCTCTATGAAGAGCGTCGTCACGATTTGGTGCTGTTGGACATTCGCATGCCGCATATGGATGGCTTCGAGTTCATGCGCCTCCTTAAAGAGATTGAGGACGACCACTATATTCCGGTCCTGGTGCTCACCGCTCAGATTGATCGGGAAACCCGTGTTCGGGCGCTGGAGGGCGGGGCGCGGGATTTTCTCACCAAGCCGTTTGACCGCATCGAAGCGCTCTCTCGCATTCGCAATCTGCTGGAAGTGCGGCTGCTGAACAAGCAGGTTCGGGCGCAGAATCAGGAGCTGGAAGAGAAGGTCTCCGAACGTACCGAAGATCTGCACCGCTCCCGGCTGGATATTATCCAGAGATTGGGCCGTGCGGCTGAGTTTCGCGACTCCGAAACCGGCCAACACATCATGCGGATGAGTCGCCTGGCCGAGGCTATTGGTCGTCGGGCCGGAGTCTCCAAGGATGGTTGCCGTATTCTGCTCAACGCCTGCCCCATGCATGATGTGGGCAAGATCGGTATTCCAGACCATATTCTTCTGAAACCGGGCGCACTGACCCCGGAAGAGAGAACGGTCATGGAGACCCATGCGCGCATAGGGGCTGATTTGCTTGACGGTGGCGACTATCCCTTAATGATTTCCGCCCAATCCATTGCGCTGAGCCATCACGAAAAGTGGGATGGCAGTGGTTATCCCGAGGGGCTCGCCGGGGAGGAGATTCCTCTTTTTGGACGCATTGCGGCGTTGAGTGATGTATTTGATGCCCTCACCTCCAAACGGCCCTATAAGGAGGCCTGGAGTGTAGCGAAGGCAGCGGCGTTTATTGAAGGGCAGTCCGGCAAGCACTTTGATCCCGAGTTGGTGCGAATTTTCAAAGAGTCGTTGTCGGAACTCCTGGAGATCATGGCTGCCTTTCCTGATCCTGAATAGATCTTCTTTATGTCCGCAAAGGAGCGTCGGCAATGCGCCTGGAAGAGACTTTTGGCAAGCTTCGACGGCGCTTTGTGGAACGGGCCGCCAAACGGATCGCCAATCTGCATGGACTTGCCGTGCGCCTGCCTCGCGGTAATGTCGACCCCCTGTCACTCAATACGCTCTTTATCCACGCCCATGGGTTGGTGGGCACCGCTGCTACGTTTGGCTTCCAGGGGTTGAGTGTTGCGGCCCAGAGATTGGCCAACGCGATTCACGATAAGATTCAATCCCGTTCTACCATCTCTCGGGAAGCCCGAGACAAGCTGGTGAAGAGTATTGATGCCCTTCAGGAGATGGCTGCCT
>JADFWT010000063.1 GCA_015233785.1 Magnetococcales bacterium | reverse complement strand
ATCTATTTAAAACATTATATTATAGATTATTTTAGAATTTTGGAATAGTCATATATGGAATATTATCCATTGGGAGGGATGGTTGAATTACGGTTGGCCCACCCGTTTCCACCCCTCCCAATCTTCCCCAAGCCGGTCGATAAAGCGCCGGAATGCCTCGGGGTCGGCCTTGCGAAAGGTGAGAAACGGCGCGTGCCGATCCGGCCTGTCCAGACGTACTTCAATGCCCCATAGCGCGTCGAGCGCCTCGGGAAACATGGCGTAGCGGACATCTTCCAAAATGGGGTGCGGGGTGCGTTGGCGCAGGGTGATATAGCGGTCGGAAAAGTGGCTGAAGCGCTCAATATCTCGCGCCAGTACGCTCTGTGTGTCCAGCCCCTGAAGTGGCTTGGCGGCGTCGAACAGCGGCAGTGATCCCCCGGTCTGATAGCGGGGTTCGGAGAACGGCCCCACCCGCAGCGCCATAATGTAAAACTGCCCCTGATGGCGATAGATGCCGCGCCACACCAATAGATTGCCCAGGGTGGGTTTCACTACATGTCGCTCTATCTGGTGACCTCGCTGTTGGGCTAGATACTTCAGGCTTTGTTCCGCCTGGGCCTTTTGCACCGCGCCGAAGCTCAGATAGAGCAGTGCCAGACCGAAGCCGATTCGGGCGAAGATGGGGGTCATGCGGCGGCGTCCTAACACCAGGCAGAGCAGCAGAACCGTGGTGAAGAGCGGATCGAATACCGAGATGATGCTAAGGGCGATGCGGGCATCGCTGAGGGGCCAGAGCAGCTGCGTCCCGTAGCTGGTGCAGGCATCCAGCAGGCCGCTGGTGGCATAGGCGGCGGTGGTCAGTGGCCAGAGGTCGGCGAATCGCATGGGCGAAGCCAGTAGTCTGAACACCCCCCAAAACAGGATGGCCATCAGTAGCCCGCCTACAGGAATAAACAGCAGCGCATGGCTGAACTGGCGATGATACTCCAAGGTCAACAGCGGATCGCTGCTGGAGCGGATCAGAATGTCGGCATCGGCGGGCAGGCCGCTGATAAAGCCGATCATGGCCGCACGGCGTGCCGTCATCCTGTCAGAGAGGGCCTGGGCGGCAATGGCGCCAACTACGCCCTGGGTGAGAATATCCATGGTTGCGGGGTTTCCTGCTGGTGGCGTGTAGAAACCCCCATGATACGGGCGGAAGTTTTTTGCAGGAAGAGTCCCTCATCCATTTATTGCGGAATAACCGACAGGGCCTGACCGATCCGTGTGCAACAGATGAAGTTTGATCGGGGAGAAGCTGCTGCTTTTCATGTATAATCCCCCGGTTTTATTGATGTCGGATGATCTATTGTTGCAGGAGTTGTGATGCGTACGCGTCGTTTTCTGTTTTTGTGTGGCGCGCCCAGGAGCGGTACGACGCTGTTGTTGAATCTTCTGGATGGTCATTCGCAGATCAACGCGATTCCCCATGAAAATCGCTTTCTGGCCCAGTGGAATCGCCACAAAACCCAAGGCGATACCCGTCGTTTTGCCCGCCGTGATGTGCTTTTCACCCCTGATTTTCTGCAGTTTGTCGATGAGGGGTTCCGGGAGACCATGGAGCGCTACATTGAGAAGACCTATGGGCGCAAGCGTATCTGGAAGAAGATTTTTGATTGGGAATCGGCAGCGGACTGCTTTATGGGGCAGATTCCTGATGGCCGGGAGCCGACGGTGGCGGATCTCTATCAAGGGCTGGCGGCCATGTATGGTCAGCAGACCGGGCAGGCGGATAAGCCGTTGGCGGCCGAGAAGCGCCCGCTGGACAATGAGATCTCTGCGGTACATCTGGCGGCGCTGTTCCCAGAGGCGCGTTTTATCCATATTTTGCGCGATCCCCGCACCCGCTATATCTCCTCCAAGACCCGCCGAATTCTGCCCCGACGAGGCTATGCCCCCAATCTATATGGTAAGAGCTTTGCCCAGGTGCTTGCGGAGATCGCCATGGTTTCGCTGCGGCTGGCACAGCTCAACCGAAAGGTGCTGGGAGAGCGTTATCTGGTGATTCGTTTTGAGTCGCTGATGCGCGATACCGAAGGGGTGATGCAGGAGGTGGCGGCGCATCTTGGGGTCGAGTTTGAAGAGAGCTTGCTGAGTCAGACCACTTACAACGGCATTCCCCATGGGCCGGTCTCTTCGATGAAGGGCGGTACGGTTTCGCAGCAGCAGGGGGGCGTGGCCGATCACAGCACTCGACGCCTGGAGAAATTTCATCGGGATACCAGCCAATTGGAGCGCCGTCTGCTATCCTATCTCTGCGCTGAGGCGGCGGCCCCGTTTGCTTACGATCTGGAGCCGTGCGAGCGTTTGACCATGCGGGATCTTCTCGGTCCCATTCGCCGGGAGGATCCCTTTCATATTCTGGGCAACCGGCACTGGATGTTGAAACACCTCTGTCGTCCACCGCGCACCATCGCCGTTACCCAGCTCTATCAGCAGATACTGGAGCAGTTTGATCAGGGCATTGAGCACCAGGATTAGGGGTGATGGCCTTATGAGAACAGCCTGTTGAATGCGCGTAACAAGAGAGAGAGAGAGAGAGAACAAAGCAGCCATGAATGACGATTTGGCGTGGTATGAGGTGGATGCGGAGGCCGTTGAGCGGTCCAGGGAGCATCTGGAGGAGCGGCGCGTGAACCAGCCGCCCTTGCGTGAGCTGTGGTTGATGGAGTTTCTCACCATGCCGGTTTTGTTGGGCCTGTTGATGCGCGGTTCACTGTTTCGGGCCGGAGCGCGTGTTGAGTATCGTTTTTTAACGCCGCTGGCCGAGAAAGGGCTTGATCTGTTGATGCGCATTGGCGTGTTGCGCGCCGTGGTTCGTCCCCATCGGGATCTCTATCTGTGCGATTCGCCCTGGAACCGGGTGTTCACCATCAACCTGAAGGTCTCTCGGGCCTTGCGGGATCTGGAGAAGCCGGTGAACGCCTATCTGGCGCGCACCATGCCTAAAACCTCGGCCTATTTTCGGACCACTTGTCGAGCCAGTTTGCTCAAGATGTGGACCAGCCAAGCCAAGGTGATGGCCTATCTGACTCTGGGTGCGCATCGTGCCTCTCAGTTGGAGGGGATTCCGCTTGAGAATATTCGGGTGATGTCGGATGGTCGATGGTTGCTGGACTATTTTCCCGCATCATTTGCGCTCTTCTCCGGGGTTCGGATCATGCAGCCGCTGTTTAGTGCCAGCCATCCGCTCTCCATGCAGAACGCCATGCCGCTGTTGGTGATTGCGCGCAATATGGTGGATCACATCCGGGCTCGATTGACCGGAACCAAACCTCCCACACCGGTGGAGCATGGCGGTGCGCCCAACGTCGGTACCACGATCTGTTGGCCTTTGGGCACGCCGTCGTTGAGTAACTTTGCCTGGTATGATCGGTGTGATATTCCCCCGGCGCGTCTTTGGGGGCTGTTTGACCGCAGCAATGTCGGTGCCACCGATGAGAAGGTCGGTCAACTGGCAGAAATGGGGATTGCGCCACGGGCCATCAGTCGCAAGGCCACCGGTGGTCACCCGGAGCTTTACGCCCCGGTTGTTCTGCCCATGGAGGATGTAGTGCAGGCCGCCACCGAGTGGGTAAAAAGCCTGTTTCGCGCTCCGCTGACGCGTGGCATTGCCAGTCAGGTGGCGTTGCAAAATCTACGTTCGGTAGAGATCGCCCGGCAGGTTGAGCGGCTGGGTATTGGGGTGATGTTTCACTATCAGGAGGACAGTCTGGATTTCTGCACACCGGCCATGGAGCGCATCGGTGGTATCCGGGTGGGGTATCACTGGTCCTGTTTTGATGGTCCCGGCGGCTCCACCCTGCGCACCCACCATGTCACCTTCTGTTGGGGGCGGCATAACAGTGACATCTTCATGGATTCTGGCGCGATTTCGCCCCATGTATTGATCAATGGCTGTCCCATGGTGGTGCCGGATGATCGTCGTTTTGAGAAGACCATTCAGGCGGAGGTAGATGCGCTGCGCTCAGATGGTGCCAAGCTGGTGCTGGGCGTTTTTGACGGCTCCACCCTGTCGTGGCAGTTTTATCGCTCGCTGTTGGATTGGCTGTTGCGCCAGCCTGATCTGGCCATGATGGTTAAATCGAAGCCTCGGGTAACCGCCACCAACTGGGAGATGATGGCCGCCCACGGTCTGGAGGGGCGGGTTGAGAAGGCGCTGGCCACCGGTCGGTTGGTGATTCTGGACAAGTACACGCCGCCTTATGCATTGGCACCTCATGTGGACTATGTGATGGGCATCACCACCACGTCCGCCGTTTCCCTTTGCGCCATGATGGGGGCGCGGGTGCTGTTTCTCGATTATGAGCAGTTGGATCGTGATGAGTTGAAGCCGTTTGCCACGCTGCATCGATTGGGGCCGGAGCGGTGCGTATTTCGCAGCATGGAGGCTCTGGAGCAGGCTGTTGCCGAGGTGATTGAGGATCCTCAATCCCGTCCGGAGCTTGGAGATGCCAGCCCGGTGGTCGATGCCTTTGATCCGTTTCGGGACGGCATGGCCGGTGCGCGGATCGGGCAGTATGTGGCGTGGTATCTGGAGGCGATGGAAGAGGGGTTGGATAGGGAGCAGGCCATGCAGAGTGCCACCCGCCGCTATGCGGAGTATTGGGGGCAGGAGTATGTGGTGCGCGGGCTCTGAGTGCTGGCGAGTCGCTGATATAAAGACCGTAAGACGATTGAGGAGGGTATGGAATTTCTTGCCACCACCAGTATTGAGTCGTTTTGGGATATTCGCAAGCGCATCGTTTTTCTCAGTGAGGCATGCAGGCTTCACAAGCGTCGTCCATTCTGGAGTCGGTTAGAGAGCGAGCAGCTCCCCTTTCTCTGGGATTCGGTAGAGAAGACTTCGGAGGCGGATGCTCACTGCACCGCGTTGACCGCCAAGGCCATCGGTCCCATGACCGACTTTCTCAACCGGTATCACGGCCTGGAGAAGGAGAGCGGCTACTATGAGATCGTTCTGCGCACCTGGCTGGATCATCTAATCCATCAGGTCTATGACCGCACCCATGCACTGGAGCGGGCTTTTGAGCGCTATCCAAATCTCACCACCTGGCGTCTTGATCCTGCCGACTATTACTACCCTCTGGAGCACTCCGACGCGGTGCATCTGGCTTGCTGGGATGATCGTTACAATCTTCAGCTCTATTCGCAGATCATGACCGAGATGGAGCTTGATTTCCCCACCCGCCGTCTGGAAGATCCGGGACCGCTGAGCCACCCGGAGCATCTGGTTTGGCCACCTCATCGCCAGAGGAGGGTCACCCGATATTTTTTCAAGCTTTCTCGCTGGCTCTCCAGCATGCGTGGCCAGCGTGCGGTGATGGTCTCGCCCTACTTTAAGTATCAGGTGTGCTGGAACTACATCTGGTTTCTCATCAAGAGCGGCTTTCGGGTCCAGTTTGACGAATTTGATCAGCAGGTCTCCATTCCTCTGGGGCTGGATCTGGAGACCCGTCGCCAGCGTCTTGATCTGGGGCCGGGGAAGTTGGCATCCATTTTGGGGGGTATTCTGATCTCCCAGATACCGAGGCTGTTTCTGGAGGGATTTGCCGATTTTCGCCGGGAGGTGTTAAAGCTCGACCTGCCCAAGGCCCCTCTCTACATTACGCGCAACGCAGCGCACTACAACCATATTTTCAAGCTCTATTTTGCCGAGCAGTTTGGCAAGCCGGATCAGAGCCGTCTGATGATATTGCAGCATGGCGGCGGCGAGGGGTATGACTGGACCAACTTACCGGAGGCGTATGAGCGTCAATTGGCGGATCGATTCGGCACCTTCGGTTGGCGGGAAGGCGAAAAGACCGAGCCGGTGCCGTTTCCCTATCCGGCGCGAAGCAGCCTGTTTAAGTGGGTAGCACATCAACCACCGTCTCGGCGGTTGGTAACGATTACCGATGCCCCTCGTTATCTCTACAGGTTTCAGTTTCAGCCCTGCGGCGACATGTTTTTGCTGGAGGCGGTGAATGGCCTGATCCGTTTTTTCGATGCCGTGGAGGATCGTTCGCCGTTTTTAGTTCGCAACTGGTCCTACCTCGACACCGAGTGGGGGGTTCGGGAGCGTCTGTTGGAGCGGGCCCCGGATCTGGTTTTTGATGATCTGTCGCGGGATTTTATCCAGCAGCTAGAGCAGGGAGACATGCACATCTCCCATCACATCGGCACCACTTTTCTGGAGTCCATGGCGCTGGATGTGCCCACACTGGCTTTTCTCAGCCCCAGGGTTTATCGCTTTCGACCGGCGGCTGAATTGGAGGTCGGCAAGCTACGTCAGGTGGGCATTGTGCACGACACCCCGGAGGGGGCCGCCGCCCATTACAACGCCATCTGTACCGACCCTCATGTCTGGTGGTCGAAGCGGGAGGTTCAGGTTGCGCGTCTGACCTTTATCGAGCAGTACGCATGGACCTGTAAGGATTGGTACCGCTGCTGGTTGCGGGAGATTCAGAAGCAGTTGGCGTTGGCGGGTTCGTAGCCCCAGGTAGCATCATCCCAATTCAAGATGATATTATCTAATTGGGTTGTCGTAAGTTTATGCAGTTTTTAACACATTGCAGGGAGCGTATCGCATTGCTTGAAATAATTAATAAAGCACTAGGTCCGGCAATGAAACCATCGCGTTTTGCGTTCGGCCGGAAATCTGCTGCATTGCTAACCCTCTTGATCGCTGTAGCCGCCTATATACCTTTTATACTTCAGGATTTTGCATTTCACAACGATTATGCTGTTTGGACCTATGATAATCGATCAGGGTGCTGTTATCCAGAAACAGTGCTCTTGGTTTATATTGGACGTTTTCTCAATGCTTTATTGCTGAATGTTCAGCTGATGATGATCGGTGATATCGCCGATATGGCTTTGGCTCGACTAATGGCGCTTATGACCATGATCGTCGTTATGGTACTGTTGACAAAGCGCATGATTAAAGATGCCGAAATGCCACCTTTTGTTGCATTTTTTCTTGGTTCTTGGTTGATACTTTTGCCTACATCAGTTGCTTACGTGCTATGGGTTACGCACTATGGTCCAGGGCCGCTGATACTTCTTTTTTCCATCATTCTCTATTCTTTGATTAATAGGCCTGCAAACAATTCTTCATTATGGCGCATGGATGCGCTTCATGTTTTGGGATATTTGTTTGTTCTTTTTCTATTTTTTATTTATCCACCCAATGCGGCGTTCTTTCTGGTCATTCCATTTGCAGCAGCCTTATTCTCTTCTCAGGCGTTGTGGGAAAAGAAGCGTTTTTGTTTTGCCAGACAGTTAATTCTGGTTGGCGCGCTTCAAGTCATTTATGCAACGTTGACCAAAATTTCCCAGAGCTACTGGTTCTCTTGCCTCGATTATTTTAGAGGTCTGTGGGTATTTGAACAGTATGAATCGGTCTTTTCATTCAGTCATGCGGAAGTTTGGCAACGCTTTGTTAAACTGTTTGAATTTATAATACAACTATGGGGTCTGGCTGATTATACAATCATTGGTTGGGCGGTTTGTCTCATCATTGTTATCGGAGTCATTGTGGGGTTCATGCAGTGGGTGAGCGCCTCTAAACTATCCTCTTCCAGGCGAGCTATTGTTGAACGTATTTTGTTGACGTTAGGCATATTCATTGTAGCTTCATCGCCTGCATGGGTACCGCAAGTGAGTATACTCTATTACCGGATGGTGTTTCTGCCTTATGTTCTCATCATTATTGCATTGTTATGGGCTCTGCATCGCATGGCTCTTTTATTGTCAGGGAGGGCGTCATTTGGGTTTATGTTGATGTCGGTTCTGGTGCTAACGGTTGTTGCACTCAGTAGTACCATGTGGCGGGTTTCCAATATAACAAAGAATGCCGTTGTGGTTCATGCGTACGTTAAAGCCGCCCTTGATGATTTGTTGGATAGAGCGCCTGGTGCCGAGGTTTATCTTATTAAGCCTGATTATGGTCGATATGTCGATGAGACACCCCTACTTGCAGATTTTCGTTACGCCACCCATATGTCTTGGGATGGTTTTTATGCACTCGTCATGAACCGTCGTGGCGTGCCTGAAGAGCAGCGGCCCACGCTGCATCTTCTTTCGCCTGCTATGAGTCGTATTATACAAAAACAGCCGAGTGCCTGCCCAGATTGCATAGATGTGAACCGCGCCCTACCTATTGTACTCAACAGAGTGGACTCCTCACCTGCGGATGAGCGCTTTGTAGGTAGTGATGATATTATCATGACAGCAGAGTATGAAGATGTTGAAGCGAAGCATCACTTGATTTGGCGCAAAGGTCGCTTTGTGGCCATTAATCCTGAATTGAAGACAAATATTGGGGATGGAAGAAGGTTAAAATTTGAAGAGATAAAAGGCAAGATTCCCTTAGCTTCGAATCTTGCGGATGCAGTGAATCAATGGCATCTTTTGTCGCAGCAGCAGGTCACCAAGAGATTGTACTTCAATTTTCAATATCAAAAAATGCACAGAGGGTATGCAATTTATGCGTTCAAAGGTTCTTTATACGCTTTTCCAAGAGGGTTTGGGCCACCGCATGAAAAGCATCAGGAGATCGGGCAGAAGCATGGTAGCGTTTTGATTGCCCAGAAACTTTCGGATCTTGAGTCTCAAATCGAAATGCGTGCCGGTGTATGGGAAGCGCTCCGTTGTAGCTATTAAGCCCGTTCGATTGCTCAGATAGATTGACGTTTTTTCTACCCTATTTTGTACTGGCTTGTTGCTCAATAGCGGCCAGATTATTCTTGGCGTCCGTGTGGCCCAGAGCGGCGGCCCGACGGATGTATGTTAAGGCTTGTTCCCGGTCTGGGGGTGTGCTCTGGCCTAAAAAGAGCATGACACCCAGACGGTTCATCCCTTCTGGATCTCCCAATTGTGCGGATTGTTGGTAGTACTTCAAGGCACGCGTGCTGTCTACTGGGACAGATAATCCCTCTTGATATATTTTGCCGAGATTGTTCATGGATCCGGCATGACCGGCGGCGACACCTTGTTCAAAAAATTTGATGGCCTGTTGAATGTCCTTACGGCCATTGGCATCCTGAAAATAGATCATGCCCAGTATGTTAAGCGCTTCTCCATCATTTTGCTGTGCTAATTTCATGAGCCAGGGCAAAGCAACGGACACGTCACGTTTCAAATGATTACCTGTCAAATGCAGAGTGGCATATGTTCGCCATGCATCTGGCACTCCTTTTTGCGCTGCTTGATAGACCCAAGCCACTCCTTTGTTGATATCTTGTTTGCCTCCAATGCCATTAATGAGTAGTTTACCATAGATTAGCTGAGCGTTATTGTCACCATTATTTGCAGCAATACGAAACCATTTCCTGGCTTGTTTGGCATCCGGTTTCTTGGCAATCTTCTCGTAGTATATTATGCCTATGTTGTTTTGGATGATGGCAATGTTTCTTCTCTCATCTGGGTGATGATTGGATGATTGGATATTTGGAATGGAAAGCCAGGTCTGTAACGCTTCGGCATACCTGTTAGATTGGAAAAGCTGGTCACCGATCATGATCGCTTCACGCTTTTTCAGGTATGGGTTCTCTGGGATCATAAAGAGCACTGCCAACAGCATTAGCGATGGAATGACGATCCATAATTCCCTGATGTAAAGTCGCATCTTGCCTACCTTTCATTCAATATTGGACGACATGGTGACCTCTCATCCTGCCACCCCCTCCTGAGTCAACCCTTCCCAAGCTTGATAGAGTTGCTGATGGAGCGCTTTGGTAAAGGTGCTGGGATCGGCCATGGGAGAGGCGGCAGTCTGTTGTCGTAGCTTGGCATGCAGCTCGGCAATCCGTCTTGGATCATGGCCCAGGGCGATGGCCTTCTCTACATAGTGCGTGGCATTCCGTGCGATGGTCTCGGTGAGACCGGCACCGTGGAGATAGCTGGCTGCATGTCGTCCGGCAAAGCTGCGGCCTGGAAAGGTCACCACCGGTACCCCCATCCAGAGCGCTTCACAGGTGGTGAGTCCCCCGGAGTAGGGGAAGGTGTCCAGAGCGATATCGATCTGCTGGTAGCGGGTCAGCAGGCTTTGGGGATCGGTGCGGTCATGAAAGTCAATGCGTTCTGCGTCCACGCCCAGCGCGGTCATGGGCTTCAGGATGCGTTTGCGATTCTCCGGGTGAGTCATAAAGTGGTACTGCAACACCAACCGAGAACCCGGCACCGCCGCTAAGATTTCCGCCCAACGGCAGGCCACTTCGTGGTTAATTTTTATCGGATTTTGCAGCGCGCCGAAGGTGACAAAGCCTTTTTGGATACAGGGGGCCGGATGGGCGGCTTGGGGGGGCTCCACAGGCGGGCGATAGACGGCGTAGCAGTGGGGCATGCGCAGAATGGTCTCTGTATAGAGCGCACTCTCCCCTTCCGGGACATAGTGTCGGTCGGCCAGTAGAAAATCCATGGCCTTCAGGCCGGTGGTGCCCACATATCCGGCCCAGCTGATCTGCATGGGGGCCGGGCGCCGGGCGAAGACCCGTAGCCGGTTGCCTGCGGTGTGTCCGGCCATATCAAACAGAATATCGATGCCGCGTTGTTCGATGGCTTCAGCCAGCTCGGGATCGGTGAGGTGCCGGGTTTGGGTCCAGCCATCGCTGGCCTGCCGAAGACGTGCGGTGACGGCATCCTCCCCTTTGGTATCGGAGAAGATATGGATCTCCAGCGGGCGGCAGGCCGAAGCGCGGTGTTCCAGCCATCCAAGAAGTAGCGTTCCCACCGGATGTTGGCGTAGATCGGCAGAGAGAATGCCCACCCGAAGCGGGCCATCAGCCGGGGAACACCGCACCCCGCGCCGAACCAGATGGGGTAGGTGGTCTGCCCACTGTGTGGCCCAGGTGTGATGGATTTCAAACAGCTTGGCGGCGGTGATCTTCGGGTCATATTGATGACAGAGCAGTACATTGCTTTGTGAGACGGGGTGGTCCGGGACCAGGGCCAGAGATTGACGGTAGGCGTTAAGGGCCTGTTCGGCGTTGCCCTGATCTTTGAGGGCGTTGCCCAGATTATTGTGCGCCATAAAGTCATGGGGGTCCAGTATGAGCGCCTGGCCAAACTGGCCGATGGCCTCATCCATACGTCCCAATTCCAGGGAGACCACCCCCAGTTCGCGCCAACTTATCTGATGGTTGGGATCCAGCTTGAGGGCCTGTTTCAGATGGTCTGCCGCCTCTTCCCAGAGGCTGTTTTTCAGATAGATTAGCCCCAGGTTGTGGTGGGGTAGAGGGTTTTGAGGCTGTAGGGTTCGCGCCTGTTGGTAGTGTTGGGACGCTTGCTCCTGATGCCCCATGTCCAGCAGCGTATTGCCCAGCTCCAGATGCAGACCCCAGTGGTATGGATAGTGCCCCAACGCCTGTTGGTAGAGGAGCACCGCCTCTTTGTTTTGCTCCATTCGACGCAGCAGAGCCGCCAGATCTACCATAATCTGCGCTTCTTGGGGTGCCAGGGCCAGGGCCTGTCGATAGCATTGTTCGGCCAGGGGCAGTGCCCCTTGGTTCTGGTGGTCGGCAGCCTGTTGAATCAGCCGCTGGCGTTCGATATCTGTTAAGGTCATCTCAATTCCGGCGTGGTTGGGAGCGCCGCGCAACAGGAGGGTATGCTGCTACGCACTACGATGGGGGAATAGTACCACCAAGGTTGGGCGCACTGCATGTGGAAGGAGAGGTTCCGTCAGTCGAGAGATTTTCGGCTGGTGAGAAATTGATGAAAGTCATCTCGATGAAGCGGTCTGCTGAAGAAGTAGCCCTGCATGGCGCAGCAGGCGTTCTGGCGCAAAAAAGCCAACTGCTCTTCATCCTCTACGCCTTCGGCCACCACCTCCAGTTGCAGTGCTTTGGCCATAGAGATGATGGCTGTGATAATGGCGGCATCCTCACTGTTTTGGGTGATGTCGCGTACGAAAGATTTATCAATCTTCAGGGTGTGGATCGGCAGTCGTTTGAGCTGACTTAGAGAAGAGTAGCCGGTGCCGAAGTCATCCATGGCGATGTGAACGCCCATCTGCTCCAGCTTGAGTAGGGTGGCGATGGTCTGTTGCAGGTTCTCCTGCATCATCGATTCGGTAATCTCCAGCTCCAGGAACGCCGGCGGCAGGCCGCTGGTTTCCAGCGCTCCGCGGACTGTTTCGATAAAGTGCTTCTGTTGAAGCTGACGGGCGGAAAGATTAACCGCCACCCGCATGGGTCTGATATCGTTGTCGAACCATGCTTTTGCCTCTTGGCAGGCGGTCTCCAACACCCAGGCTCCCAATGGTTCAATCAGGCCGGTCTCTTCGGCAATGCCGATAAACTGGTCAGGATACACCATCTCCCCTTCTTCTCGCTCCCAACGTACCAGTGCCTCCATGCCCATGAGTTGGCCGGTGGTGAGGCTCACCTTGGGCTGATAGTGGACACTAAACGCTTGGTTCTCCAGTGCCTCCCGGAGATCATTTTCCAGCTTCATGCGAACCAGGGCCGAGTCATTCATCTCGGTGGTGAAGAACTTGAAGGCATTACGTCCGGCGGCTTTGGCTTGGTACATGGCGCTGTCGGCGTTTTTGAGAATCTCTTCCAGATTGTCGCCATCTTCCGGGTAGAGGGTGATGCCGATGCTGCCGGAAATAAAGTGGTTCTCCTCTTGAATCAGAAAGGGGGCGGCCAGTTGTTCCAGAATTTTGCGTGCCACCAGTTCCACATAGTTGGGGTGGATCTGGGCCGGCAGCACCACGGTGAACTCATCCCCGCCCAGGCGTGCCACGGTATCGGATTCTCGCACGCAGCCGCTGATACGACGAGACGCTTCCACCAGCAGTTGATCTCCGGCATCGTGGCCCATGGTATCGTTGATCTGCTTAAAGCGATCCAGGTCGATAAACATCAGTGCCACGCTGTTCTTATAGCGATTAGCCAGGGAGATGGCTTGTTCCAGGCGGTCGCGAAACAAGGTGCGATTGGGCAGGCCGGTGAGGTCGTCGTACTCGGCCTTTTTTTTCAGCTCCATCTCCAGTTGTTTCTGCTCGGTGACGTCATCGTGGATGGCGACGATCTCCCGTTCGGAGAGTTTATAGACATAGTTGTCCCGCCACCCCTGGATTCTATCATCCTCGTAAAATGTAATTGGAAAATGTTCTGCTTTGCCGCTTTGATAGACCCGCTGAAACACATCGAACAGGCCAAATTTATGGACACCGGGAAACACTTCGGAGATGGATCTGCCCAGCACTTCTTCTCTTGGCGCTTTGTTGATTCTTTCTGCCGCCTTATTGAAGTCTCGAATCGTGAATGTTGTTCCGTCGTCGAAGGTCTCATAGACCGCCACACCGCTGGTCATGGTGTCGAACAGAGATTGATAGCGTTGTTCGCTAAGGGCCAAATCATGAGCGGCCCGCTCTCGTTTGGTGATGTCCCTGGAGGCGACCACCACACCGGTAATGGAGCCGTCCTCCAGACGAAACGGGTGGTAGGAGACATCCATCAGTCGTTGGTTTCCGGTGCCGAAATCGAACCAAGCCTGATAGTTGACATGCGCTCCCTCCAAGCATCGGTCCAGTTTGGGTTTAACCTCATTTTGAAAGATCTCATCACCAAGTAGCTCCGCCACCGTATGCCCTTCGATCTCATGGCGGCTTTTACCGCTGGTGCTAAGGTAGGCGTCGTTGACCGCCAGATAGGTGTAGTCCCGGTTGAGGTAGGAGAGGTGATCCTGGCAGACCGAGACAATGCTGGCATATTTCTGCATGGCCTGATTGGACTTATCCAGGGCCTGGGTACGAATTTTCACCAGCTCATCCAGCAGGTCACGATGGGTGCGCAGGGCCCGTTCCGCAAGTTTGCGTTGGGTGATGTCGGAGCAGGCGTGAATAATGCCTCCGGGAGCCCCCAGCGCTTGCATCGGCGTTAGGGTGATTTGGTGATAGAGGTTTCTGGAGGGAAATTTCAGATCAATGCCGAATATCGGTTTGCTGCTGGAGAGATTAAGACAGACCGGACACTCTTTGGTCGTGGTGTTGCCGGGATGAAAAAGCGGGTGGCAGTGGCGTCCG